>JBBPZS010000105.1:0-38285 GCA_038198605.1 Chthoniobacterales bacterium
AGGGCCTGCAGGCTTTTATGTGGACGGAGACGGAAGTGACCGACAAACTTTTCCGCATTCTCGAGCACTCCTTTTCGCAGGTGATCAAGCGGGCGAAAAGAGACAAGGTCTCGCACCGCACCGCGGCGATGGCGACCGGCGTCGAGCGCGTCATGAAGGCGAAGCAGATGCGCGGGCTTTTCCCCTAAATCGGGGTGGACTCGCCGCCGCGTTATTGCGCCGGCGCGATGAGATAGATGACGTGCACCGACTGGCTGACGGTCACGGGTGCGAGGCGATACTGCGAGACGCCTTGTTTGTTCACGAGGTCTCTGGCAACACTGAAAGCGATCTGACTCGAGCCGAAGATCCGTGAACTGATCTCCGGGAAATTGACCGGCGAGATGGCAAAGACAGAGCGAATCGTCATGCCGCTGGCCTTGAGCGTTTTCTCCGCCTTCGTCCGGGCATCGGCCAGGGCGGCGCCCCATGATTCGTCCTTTACTTCCTCTTCTTTGGCGAGGCTTCCATCGATTCCGGAAAACTCGACGCCGCCGAGCGCGATGAGATCGTCGACCAGCTGCGGAAAAATTTTCAAGTCGCGTACTTTCACGAGAAACGGACGGGTCACGACATAACCAATGAGCTTGCCCTGCTCCTCGGGGCGGCCCGGCTCCTGTTGAAACTGCGGCTCCGAGCGCAGATCACTCGCGACCACGTCGTCCTGCGCGATCTTGCGCTCGTCGAGCATGGCGAAAATCTTCGACGCCTTGGCCTGGACTTCCTGGTTGGCCTTGGTTTGATCGGCGTTCCGGGCCACGAGATCGAAGCGGAGGGTGACGAGATCGGCCGGCTTCTTGATCTCGGCTCTGCCTTCGACATAGATGTAGGGCTCGTTAGGCAAACCTCCCTCCGCGAGCAGCATCCCGGGCAGGGCAAGGAGCAGAAAAAGCAGGGTCTTCATGAGCCAAGATGGCGGATGCGATGGGCAAGGCAACGGAATCCGGGACGTGCTTTACGCGGAAAGGAATCGCGGCTCCATTGCCCGGCAATGAAATTCTCGCACGAGGAAGAACTGCGCGGCGAACGACGGCTCGACATCCTGACGGATGAGGAACGCGGCCTGCGCATCGTGGTTTCGCGCCTCGGCGCCGAACTCGTTAGTCTGGCGCGGCGTGACGCTGAGGGAAACTGGATCGGTTTCCTCCATCGCGACAACGACCTCAGCGCGCCGGCGAGCGGGTGGGGAAATCATGCCACCGTCATGGGCTACTTCCTGCACCGGCTGAAAGACGAGAAAAGTCTCTATCGCGGCCGCGAAATCCGCGGGGGCACGCACAGTTTTCTGCGGCACAAGGTCTTCTCCGACGTGGCGGTGGAGTTGGGGGAAGAGGGCCGGGCTTCGCTCACCTACCGGATCGCGCCTAACGAGATCGAGCCGGAAGAATATCCGCTCAAAGTTTCACTCGCCCTGAGCTACACCCTGGGGGGCGACGATCTGGAAGTGCGCTTTCATTTTCAAAATCAAGAGCCCGAATTAGTCGCGCACCTCGAGTTTGGACTGCATCCTGGTTTCGCCGCGAGCAACTTTGAGAGTTTCGAACTCGAAATGCCCGCGGGCCGCTACCTTCGCTGGTACTCGCCTGAGAATTATCTCAGTGGAGAGACGGAAGAAATAAACTTCGCTGGTGGCAAGATGCCCTTCGATCGCGCCAAACTGCCCGGTTCCTACATCCTGGAGCTCGTTTCCGTGCCCGACCGCACCTTCGTTTTTCGCGATCCGCCGAGCGGGCGTCGGGTGACGCTCAACCTCACCGGCGTTCCTTATCTCACTCTTTGGTCCGACGGCGGCCCGTTTCTTTGCGTAGAGCCGTGCTGGGGGCTGACCGACCGTCACGAGCAACGCGCTTTCGAAGAAAAAGACGGCATCCAGCAGATCGCGCCGGGCGGCGAATTAGTCGCCGGCTTTACGATCACGCCTGCTCTTGCGCCGGCGTAGTTTCACGCAGCCGAGCTTCCAAACCGTTCCAGACCGCGCCGCTGACCGGTCGTAGCGCAAGACGAAGGCGACCAGATGTAGACGCTTCGCTCTGCGAAGCGCGGGAGCAATCGCCGTCCCAAGCCCAGACGCTTCTTCGCGGTTTACGCGCAGGCCCGCGCTTCGCGGAGCGAAGCGTCTACAGGCTGGATCGCAGTCATGGTGCACCTCTGGGCAATTCCGGGCTGGATCGTGAGGACATCAAATTTTTTTGTCCACTTTGGAGCCGATTTTTCGCATTATTAGATAGGAGATATCGATGACACCCTTTTTGCGTTTGTTTGTTTTCGGCCCGGTTGCTCTGGCCTGGGTTTGCGTTCTCGCCGCACTGGAACCTGCGAGCGGACAAATTCTCTATGTGAAACCGGTCGGCACCGGAGCGCAGCAAGTCGGACAGCTCCGCCAGGTCAATGCCGATGGGACTGGTGACACCGCGGTGGCGGTGCCTTTCGCGGATGTGCTCGGCCCGGTCCCGGAGAGGAACGGGAACCGGTTTGCTCTTTCCGCGGTCGATCCGGCCCGACCGAATCAGATCAGTCGCAACGTCTTTACCGTCAACCGCACGACGGGCGCGATCCAGAACGCGACCAACTTCCTTGATATGCTCGACCCCGACACGCTTCTCTACACCTACGTCTACGGGTTCTACAAAGCCTTCTCGCCCGATGGGACATTGATCGCGGTGAATTCCTATTATCGCATCCGCCGGCTCACTCCCGGCGCTTACACGGCAGTCGTCCAAGGCAAGGATGGCGGGACTGGCGTTGGGTTGGTCGAAGCCTATGGGCTTGATGGGACTGCAACCCTCGCAAACATCTCCACCCGCGGTCTCGTTCAGACAGGCGATAATGTCATGATTGGCGGATTTATCGTTCTCGATACCGGGGCAGGTGCGACGAACATGATCGTGCGCGCGATTGGGCCGAGCCTGAATGGCGTGACCGGCGCGCTCGCCGATCCCGTTCTCGAACTGCACGATTCCAACGGTGCGCTCGTGGCGAGTAACGACAATGGAAGGGAACGCAAAAGAGCGAGATCGAAGCGACCGGGCTGGCCCCGAGCGACGACCATGAATCCGCGATCGTGAAGACGCTCGCGGGCGGCGCTTACACTATCATCGTGCAGGGCAAGAACGGCAGCACCGGCGTGGCGTTGATCGAGGCTTACAACCTGCAATGAGCCGTTAGGGCGCGCTCGAGACCACCCGCGGCGCGGGACGTTCTACCTGCAGTTGGGCGCTGACTTGTTGAATCTGTGCCGCCTGTTTTTCGAGAGCGGATTTTAATTGCGCCACGGTGTCTTCGAGGGTCGCGACCCTGCGATGCTCTTTCAGGAATTCGTTGAGCAACATCGCGTTCACCGCTTCGTAGCGAACCGTATAGGGGCGGCCTTGTTCATCACGCACCACGAGGTCGGGATTCACTTTCGCCACTTCCTCGGCGACCAGGCCAAATTGCGGGACGTGGTCGGGATCAAGCTCCTCTTTGTAACGATAGGTCACTGGCTGCAGCGCCAGGATCGAATTGCTGGCCAGGCCCATTGGCTGGATGTCGTGCTTGAAGCGAGATGAAGAGGTGACCGTGCCGAGATGGCCTTTGCTATCGATCGAGACGGGCGCACCGCCGGAAACGGTCGAGCCAAAAATGCCGGCGACATAAGTCGTGTTGTGCACGCCGCGGGTGCCGATCCGGATTTTGCCCGTTTCCGCCGCGACGCCGGTGTTGCCAATTTCGATGTTATTATCGCCTGTCGTTAGGTTGAGACCGGCCTGATAGCCGAGCGCGATGTTATTGCTCCCGGTGGTGTTATTCATCAAGGCGGCAAAACCGCTCGAGGTGTTATTGTTCCCGTTCGTGTTTTGGAAGAGCGCGTTCACGCCGTTGCCGGTGTTAGCGCTGCCGGTGGTGTTGGAGGCGAGGGTGACGTCGCCGCTGGCGGTGTTGACCGAGCCGCTGGTGTTGAGCGCGAGGGCATCTTTGCCTAACGCCGTGTTGGCGAGGCCGATGGTGTTTGCACCGAGCGAATTGTAGCCGTGCGCGGTATTGGCCCCGCCGCTGATGTTGTTCGCCATGCTGTTCGAACCCACCGCCGTGTTGTAATCGCCGTTGGTGTTGTTATGCAGCGCGCTGTAACCGAGCGCAGTGTTGTTCGCCCCGGTGGAAAGATTGAAGAGCGCGTCCGTGCCCTCAGCCGTGTTGTTGTTGGCATAACCGCCGTCCGGGGCCGGAGTGACGGCCTCCGTCTTTGGCGAAATGGAGAAGCAGGCGGTGACGAGCAAGGCGATAGCGATGTGACGAAGCGTAGATTTCATGGGCGATTCTTTCTCGGGGGTCGATTCTCTCACTATTGGAGTTCGACCGCCTACAAGATTCGACCGCTTCGAAGCGCGGCTGCGCCGCGCTTAGTCGCTCGCGAGGCGGCCGGCCGCGGGCCGCTGCAGGTCGACGCGCTCAGCCACGGTCTGGAGCTCGGCCGCTTGCCGCTCAATCAACGACTGCATTTTTCCGACGGTCGCTTCCAGTTCCTCGATCTTGCAATCTTGTTCCCGGCCGTGGCGGTATTCTTTCAGAAACTCGTTGAGCAACATCGCATTGACCTCGTCGTAGCGGACGGTAAACGGCTTCCCTTCCGCGTCGCGAACGATCAGGTCGGGATCCACTTTTGCCACCTCCTCGGCCACTAGCCCGGATTGCCGGCTGCCCTTGGGATCGAGGTTCTTTTTGTAGTGGAAGGTCACCGGTTGCAGCGCCAGGATCGCCTCGCTCGCCTTGTCCATCGGTTTGATTGCCTCTTTGAAACGCGCGGAGGATGCTCTGATGCCTAACCGGCCGCTGGAAGTCACCTCCACGGCAACGCCATGCACCACCGGCACGCCGCTGATACCGGCGACATAAGCGGAGGTTTGGCGACCGGCGGTCCCGATCCGAATGGCGCCGGTATCGGTCGACAAACCGTCGTTCCCAATCGCGATGTTGCTTCCGCCGGGGGCGATATTCTGACCCGCCCGGAGACCAAGAGCGATGTTGTCGTCACTGGTCGACTTGTAGAGAGCCTGGTAACCAATCGCGGTATTATTGCTGCCCGAGGCGCTGTAGAAATACATCGTTGCGGCCCCGACCGCGGTGTTGCGGCTGCCATTCTTGTTCGCCGTCATGGCTGAGGTCCCGATCGCGACGTTGAGAAAGCCGGTCAGGTTATTGATCAGGCTGGAGCTGCCGACGGCCGTATTGCTATCGCCCCGGGTGTTATAAAACATCGAATCAAAGCCGACCGCAGTATCCCCGCCGCTGGTGTTACTGTAGATGGCTTCGTAACCGACCCCGGTATTGGCGGCTCCGACACTGTTAGTCGTTAGGGTCTTGTCTCCGACGCCGGTGTTGCCAAATCCATTGGTCGTCCGGTAAAGGGTCTGGTAGCCGAGCGGTGTTGCCGTAGCCGTTGGTCAGCGAAAAGAGGGCGTCTTCTCCCTCGGCGGTGGTTTCATTGGCATAGCCTCCGTCGGGCGGAGGGCTCACGGCCCAGGTGAGCGAAGGAAGCAGGACCAGCGTGGCGGTGACAAGCAAGGTCGCGCGCGCGACCGGTGACCGAGGATTCATATGAGTTCTCCTTCCCTGGTGGTGTGTATGTTGTCAGCGGTCTGAACAGCGCTGCACTCCCAGGGATAGCGCGTGGCGCCGGCAAGATCGAATTTTCCGGATGCTGTGGCAGTCGCAGTGACCTCGTCAAGCCTTTTGTTGCGAACCTAACGAGTCTAGGCGCGCGCCGAATCTCAGGGGCGCTTACGGCGCCCTGGAGGAGCGGGAGAATCCGGCGCGGGCATCAGCTCAAAGGTGCGAAACAACGGCGCCAGATCGATCACCGCATTGGCCGCTGCCTTCAAAACGCCGCCGAGATTTTGCGAGACCGACGCGACTTCGACCCGGATGCCGCGGCGGCGCAGCTTGGTCGCGAGGTAGGCGAAGTCGGCGTCGCCGGTGACGAGGATGACGACGTCGGGCTGCATCTCGACCGACAACTCGAGCGCGTCGATCGCCATTATGACATCGACATTGGCTTTGTAATGACCTTCCTCCGCCGGCGCGCCGTCTTTGGTCACGACCATGAAGCCGTTGGAGCGCAGCCAATGGATGAACTTGTTCTTCTTGTCGCGCTCGTCCTGCCAGAGCGGAATCGCCGGCGGCAAGCCGGCATAGACCACCATCTCGATCAGCGCGCGACCGGAGTCCTCGCCGACAAGGAATTCGCGTAACCTCAGCCAATCGAGACCGCGCCCGGCGGTCCGGACCGAGCTGCCGACATTGGATTCGTCGACTAGGACGAGGGTTCGGTGGCGGCGGGGTTCAGCGGCAGTGTTTTTTGGCATCGCAGTTCACTGAACTACGGCGCGCCCGTTTGCGCGAGGGAATTTGCGCCTAACAAAAAGGCAACGGATCCAGATGGAGCGGTTGGTGCCTTGATCCTGAATGGAATTCGGAACCTGAGCGCGCTCTGCGGATGGACAGCGCGCGCGAAAATGACCGTGCTTTCGCCGGTGGGCCGGAAGTTATTTTGTTGTTTTTTTCTTCGACGCTTTTGCGGCTGCGAGGCGTTCGGTTTTTTTACGGCGGGCGGCGCGTTTCTTGACGTTGTCTCTACCTTGGCTGTTTCCCATAAGGCGGGACATTCGTCCGGAGCGGCCTGGTTCCCAAGCGAAATCCGGCTCAATTTTTCGTTCCGCGATCGCAGACGAGAAAGACCAGGAAGGAGAGCGCTGCGATTGCGGCCCCGAGCGTGGTGGTCAAAAGCCAGCCGCCGGCCTCGAAGCTGACCGAGCCGATGAGTGAGCCGCTCGCCCCGATTCCGAACATCGAGGTCAGATAGATCGAGTTTATCCGCGCGCGCGCTTCCTCCGAGATGTCGAAAATGATTTTCTGACTGGTGATTTGATTGAGCTGGACGGCGGCGTCGATCAGCAGAGCGGTCACGACAAAGGCGATAACGCTGCCCGCCGCCACCACCGCATCTGCGGCGAGGAAACAAATGATGAGCAAGGCGTGCGCAATCCATGTCGTTAGGCGAGTCATGCCCCGGTCGGCCAGCGATCCCGCGATGGGAGCGGCCAACGCCCCGCCCGCGCCGGCCAGCGCAAAAAGCGCGACGTCATTCTGGGTGAAATGAAATCTGCGCAGGAGAATGAGCGGAGTAGCCGTCCAGAAAAGATTGAAGGTCGTATACATGGCAGCCTGGTAAAAGCCTCGGAGCTGCAACTGACGATGACTCTTTGCCAGAAGGACCATGGAAGCCAGGATGGCCCGGTAGCTTTTTCCTCCCGCCGGCTGACGCCGCGGGAGAGTGAGAGCGAGGGCAAGCCCGATCAGTGCCACAATCCCGCGGAGAGGAAATAGACTGAGCGCCAGCCGAAGATTCCGGTCATAAAACTAGCCAGTGGCCGTGCCAGCATGATGCCGGCGAGGAGCCCACTCATGATCTGGCCGATCGTCCGGCCCTGCCGCCCGGGCGCGGTCAGGTGCGAAGCCAGCGGCAGCAGAATTTGCGCTCCTGTCGCGCAGACGCCGGTAATGAGCGACGCCGCCAGGAACGCGACTGGGCCTTGCGACAGCGCCACTCCGAGACTGCCGAGAAAAGTGCCACCCGTCATGAGCAGCGCGAGGCGCCGGTTCTCAAACAAGTCTCCCAGCGGCACGAGCAGGAAGAGACCGAGGCCGTAACCGAGTTGAGTGAGGGTGACAATCAGCCCGGCGAGCGATTTCGACAGTCCAATCTCCGGCCCGATCTCGTCGATCAGCGTCTGCGCGTAGTAGAGATTGGCCACCATCGCGCCGCAGGCGAAGGCCATGAGGAGAATCATCCCGGCCGAAAGATGATCGCCCGCGGGCGCTTTCTCGTTAGTCATGGCGCCTTGATTTCGTGGGCGGAGATCGCGCAGGCTGGGCCGGCTCGATGAAAAACGCGAGTTACTTGTAGGCGACCGCCGCGCTCGAGGGACCGGCAAGGTGGATGACTTCGAATCGCTTGAAACCAATCTCATCGCACCACTTCCGGAAATCCGCCCCCGAGTAATCGAACGCTTCGCCAAACTCGATCAGCATGTTGAGCGACATGAGCAACCCGAAAACGTTCTCTCGCCGGGCATCGTCGATCAGGGCCTCGATCGCGATGAGCGCGCCGCCGGGCGGGAGCGCGTCGTAAGCGGCGCGAATCAAACGCATTTTTTTCTCCAATCGCCGATCGCGCGCGGCTGCGGGCAGATGTTCCTTGCCCAATTCTTATCCGGTCGGGCAACGTTCCTGACCGAGCCTGGTGAAAAGGCCAACTCCACCGCGGTCAGAAACACCCTGGAAGACGGAAGCCGAAAGCGGTTGGCAGGATCGGGTCTGGCGTGAGCGATGATTTGGTCGCGGGCATGATGAAATTTAATCAGGCTATGCCCGCGGCGGAAGCGAAAGCGCGCCATTTTTTTTGAAGGCAAGGAATAAGGCGCGTTTCCTGCGAACTCGGCTATAGTGCGGCAGGCGGAGAAGCCGTCGCGTATTTCAAAAGACCTCAAAATCCCGCGCCGAGCGCGCAGCGGGAGAGCCAGAAGGGCACCAAACATCTTGAACGATTCAACTTTAATTGCAGACGAATTGGACCTCATGGTCCCGTCCGAAATCCCATGCGGAACGCCTTTGCCGGCGAAGCGCCAATTTTTTCGCCTCCCTTTCGAGCGCATTAACTGGGTGACCAGTTCCTTTTTGATCGGAACGCTCGCGCTCACTCTCACCGCAGTGCCCGCTTATCTTTGGTTTTTTGGGCTGGACTGGTTTCAGGTCACGCTCTTTTTCAGCATGATCGCGATGTGCGGATTCAGCGTCACGCTGGGTTATCACCGGCTCTTTTCCCACATGACGTTCCAGGCGAGTTGGCCGATCCGCCTCTTCACTCTCATCTTCGGCGCGGCGGCCTTTGAAAACTCTGTCCTGATGTGGGCGAGCGAGCATCGGCGGCATCACAAACACGTCGACCACGACGAGGATCCCTACTGCATTTCGAAGGGCTTTTTCTTTGCCCACATCGGGTGGCTGCTCTTCAAGCTGCACAACGACGAGCCCTACGACAACGTGCCCGACCTGCAGAAGGACAAGCTCGTCATGTGGCAGGATCGCCACGTCCAGACGATCGCGGTCGTGGTCAGCTTCGTTTTCCCGGCTGTGCTCGGATTTCTTTGGAACGGCTGGAGCGGCGCGCTCGGCGCTTTCCTGCTCGCGGGCGTGGCGCGGATTGTGGTTTTGCAGCACTGCACTTTCCTCATCAACAGCGCCTGCCACACCCTCGGTCGTCAGCCTTACTCCACCAAATGCAGCGCGCGCGACTCATTCCTGCTCGCCATTTTTACTTTCGGCGAAGGCTATCATAACTATCACCACGAGTTTCAGCACGACTACCGCAACGGGGTAAAGCCGTGGCAGCTGGACCCGACCAAATGGATGATCTGGACTTTCTCCAAGCTCGGACTGGTGCGCGGTCTGCGCCGCGTTTCCAACGACAAAATTTCCAATGCGGAGCAGGCCACCCGCGCCGCCCTCCAACGCAGTCGCTGAGCGTATGTCTCTGGAATCCTGTCCCACTTGCGGCTACGCCGTCTCTACTTTGGGCAACCATTGCCGCCATTGCGCATCTTCCTACAGCGACGGCCCGTCCGAGCGGCCGTTCAACGCCAAATATCTACCGCAGATAATCACCGCGACGGCGGTGCTTATTGCTTGCGTTTACCTGATCTTTTTCCGCTAGGAGGGGACCGCGCGCCCGCGAAATCGCGGCGATTCACGCCGGAAGTTTAGCCATGGCGCGAGAGGCGAAGATCCATCGCGCAAGGCGAGGTGATGAGCAGCGCGAAACCCCGATTCGTTAGGCCGGCGCGCTTTTCGGTGAGCCCATCTTGAACCCTCGCTCGCGGATTTCTTCTTCTTCATGATAGCGCCGCGCTGCCAGGATACCCGCCCTCCCCAGGTAACCGACGACCTTTCGCGGGTTCTCCCGTTCCACGACTGGAAGCGGATTCATGATCGGAGTCTGGGCGATCGGGCTTTTCGCGGCCGTTGTTCGCTTCCCCACTTTAAAATTTTGCCGGCGCCAGAATGATCTCTTCATCGCTCCGATCTCGGAAACCTTTTTGGCCGGGAGAAAGGAAACTTCTTGCCCGCCCAAAGCCGCTGTCCTAGCATCGGTGATACCAATAATGACATAAGTTGGATCGTTGGGCGACTTGGCCGAGGGAGGTTTTTCGGAATTTGGGCCGGCCGCCAATTTTGGGAAATTGCACACTTCATGAACCGTCAACTTTTTCTCGATCGCCGTGGGGTCTGGGCTTTCGGTTTGGGCTGCCTCGCAGTCACCGCCGGGGTTCTTTTGCACATCCCAATGTTCTGGATGGGCCACGACAACGGCTTCGTCCTCGCGGGCATGCCGATGGATGGGAGCATGATCTTCGGCATGTATCTCATCATCGCCGGCGTGGGGGTGGCCGCCTATGGCCTCCTCCCGACGCAGGCGGCCCATCGTGCGCAGGCCGCTCTCCGCATCAGCGTGACGGCTCCCGAGGATGCAAAACTCGGACTCGCTCACTGGACTTTGATGGCGGCCCTGACCGTGGCGCTGGTGATCGACGTCCTCAAGCCGGCCACGCTCGGGTTCGTGATTCCCGGCATGATCAAGGAGTACAAGGCCAGCAATGCCCATGTCTCGCTGGTTCCATTTTCCGCGCTCATCGGGACTGTGAGCGGCTCCGTCCTCTGGGGAATCCTGGCTGACCTCTATGGCCGCAAAGCCTCGATCCTGTTGTCGGCCGTGGTTTTCGTCGGCACCTCGATTTGCGGTGCCATGCCTTCGATTAACTGGAACATCGGGATGTGCTTCATGATGGGGCTGGGCGCGGGCGGGATGTTACCCGTGACCTACGCGCTTCTGGCCGAAACCATGCCATCGAAACATCGCGGTTGGGCGCTGGTGCTGGTGGGCGGGCTCGGGGCTGTCGGCGGTTATCTTGCGGCGAGCGCTTTCGCGGCTCTGCTCGAGCCGCTTTTTAGCTGGCGCATTCTCTGGCTGCTGAATCTGCCGACCGGCCTCATCCTGCTTGCGATGGGCCGGTTCATTCCGGAGTCGGCGAAATTTCTCCTCGCCCGCGGCCGGGATGAAGAAGCCCACGCCGTCATGGCGCGCTTCGGCACCGTCAGTCATGAACTGAAAGAAGGCGAAGAGGACGTCACCGAAGTCATCGGGCACAGTCACCACGTCGGCGGCGAAGAGCACGGACCGCAGCCAAGTTACTGGACGCCGGCCTTGATCGGGAAGACCGCTGCCCTAACGATCGCGGCGCTCGCCTGGGGCCTGATCAATTTTGGCCTCCTTCTCTGGATGCCGAGCGAACTGGTGGCGAAAGGCTATTCCATGGCCCTCTCCAGCAAACTCCTGGCCGAGTCTGCTCTCATCGCCTTTCCGACCGTTTTCCTTTGCGCCTTTATCTACAGCCGCTGGAGCACAAAATGGGCTCTCACCAGCATGATCGGAGTCACGCTCCTCGGTCTGCTTTGGGTCCTGCATCTCGAGACTTATCCCGGCGGCAACCCGGTCTGGCCGATCGGCCTCCTCATCATCGGGAGCAACGGTCTCATCGCCATTCTTCTTCCTTACGCCTCCGAAAGTTACCCGATCAAGGTTCGCGGGCGAGCCACGGGATGGGTCGCCGCCTTCACCAAGGGCGGGGGAGTTTTGGCGCAAAGCCTGAGTATTCTCGCCCTCGTCCCGTCGTTGGGGGTGACGACGATTTTCATCATGGTGCCGACCCTGATCGCTCTCGGCTTGTTCCTTCGTTTCGGCACCGAAACGCGGGGACTCGATCTCCGGCATTTGGAACCACCAGACGTTCGGCACCAAAGGGTGATCGCGCCCGCACCTTTGGAAAGCACGTAAGCGGCGCTCCCGCGGGAGCCGGCCCGATTCGGGCCAGCTTTTTCCCATCTCTGGGCACGGGCGGTGCTCATTACGTTATGGTAATTATGAATGCGCCCTTCCGGATCCTTGCGGTCGACAATGAGTACTCCGTCACCACTTCCCTGAAATATGTCTTCACCGGATCCCGTTTTGAGGTCCTGAGCGTCGAGAGCGGGGCCGCCGCCCTCGATCGGCTGAAAAATCTCGGCGATCGCTACGACCTCATTATTGTTGATCAGAAAATGCCGAATCTCTCCGGTGTCGAATTGGTCGACGAGATTCGTAAACGCGGAATTCCGGGTGAGATCATCGTCCTCTCGGCCCACGTTTCGTCGGAACTTCGCGAAGCCTACGAACGGATGAAGGTGCACGCGATTTTGCCCAAGCCGTTCGATCTCGACGTCCTTCGTTCCACCGTCGACCAGCTCGCAGCCTAACGATCGTCGCAGCGCCGTTGTTCCTTATTGGTCGAGCGAATTGCTCCACTGCTCGCGGCGAGCAAATCGCGATTGCCGTCTCCGCTGACGTGGCTAACATCGCGGGCGGCATCCCGGACCGGCAGACCTTATGCAGATCAAGACACTCCCTCTGGCGATTTGCCTTGTTCTATTCGGCGCGCCCCTCGTTTCCGCGGAGCGACCGCGAATCTCCGAGGATCGCGAGCTCAAGGAAATAGACCTGAGTGGCTGGGATTGCCGCGATCGTCTGGAGGGTAGCGCCAAAACGCCCGATGGGATTGCGCGCAACCGCCTCAAAAATCGCACGGCCGCAACGACGGCCGGGCCGGCGCCTGAAACGATGGATACGGCGGCCTTTCTTCGCCGCGTCAGCGCGCTCGATGCCCAGACGGAAGGCAAGCGCCGCAAGGACCTTTCGCCAGCTCAGATAGCAGAGCTCGAAAAATACGAGCAGCAGCTCGTCTCGTTCACCGGTTACCTCGTGCTCGCATATGCCGGCCCGCCCGAGTCGACCAATTGCGGCAGTTCCGATTTTCACGATTGGCACCTCGAGGTCTTTGCCGCGCCCTCCGATCATCCGCCGCGACCGGGCGATCCGACTCCGATCATTTGCGAAATCACTCCGCGCACCCAGAACGCGCTTTTTCGCGATGGCGTCCGGCTCCAGTCACTCGCCGCTTTCATCCGCGCCCCGGACCTGACCTACGAGCCGACCGGCCATCCGGCGCGGAAGGTTCGGATTATAGGCAATCTGCTGTGGGACGACGACCACAACGGCGCGGCCGATGTCGGTCCCGGCATTCGCGCCGTGGCTGCGAACAAATACCATGCCCCGTGGCGCGCCACTGCCTGGGAGATCCATCCGGTGGCAAAGATAGCAGCCCTCGACGCTGAGGCTCCGCTCGCCGCAGACCTCCCGCCCGCGGCCACTCACGCCATTTCGCCCGCCGCCGCCCCTGTGCCGACCAAGCCGGCGCAGGAATTCGTCACCCTCATCCGGCCGGTTAAAATTCGGATTCCTTATGGCGAGACGGTGCTCCCGCGCGGGCTCAGGTTACCTGTCAAGGCGCGCAGCGGGCAGGGCATAACCGTCGAGTACCTTGGCCAAACACAAAACATCCCGCTGGATGCCACCGTGGCTGGCGGACCGCAGTAATCGGTCGCCTCTATTCCTGCTCGACAAAAATCTTGCAGCTCCGCAGTCTCCGCCGTGTGAAACTCTCATTTCTTGCCCTTCTCGCCGCGTTTTAGATCGCTTCCGCCGTCGCCGAGACACCCACTTACACCGCGGCGGAAGCGGCGAAACACATCGGCGAAACTGCGAGCGTGACGGACAAGGTGGAAGGCGTTTACCAGGCCAAGGGCGGGAACATTTTTCTTAACATGGACGGTTCACATCCCAACGCCCCTTTCACCGCCTTCATCCCGAGCACGTCGGCGGAGAAGTTTCCTGATTTCAAAAAATTGGAAGGCGCCACCATCACCGTCACCGGCAAGATCACCGCGCATAACGACAAAGCCGAGATCGTGCTTCGCGGGCCTGACCAGTTGACGGTGAAAGATTCCGCGGCCGAATCTGCCGGCAGCGACAAGACCGAGGCGGCAAAGGCCGAATCGCCAAGTCCGTCGCCCGCCGCGCCCTGATTCTGGTGCGGGAAAAAGGAAAGGACCGTTGCCGAAACGGCGCAGGGATGGAAACTTCTGTTCATGGATGCGCACACTGCCTCGGCCAACGACGAACGATTTGATCATTGGCCGACTCGCCGAAGTTTTCTCGCAATGGGCCTGGCCGGCGGAGCCGCTTTGCTCGCGGGCTGGCTGGTTAACCGTTTCGGCGCGCTCCACGCAAGCACTCTGTCTATGGCGACGAATCCTGTTTTCAAACTAGGCGGCGATCTGCCGGTGAACCGACTCGGATTTGGTGCCATGCGCATCACCGGCGATGGGATTTGGGGTTGGCCGGCGGACCGGCCTAACGCGCTCAAGGTGCTGCGCCGCGCGGTCGAGCTGGGGGTAAATCTCATCGACACCGCCGATGCCTACGGCCCCGAAACGAGCGAGCTGCTTATCGCAGAAGCACTGCATCCGTATCCCGCCGGGCTCGTGATCGCGACCAAGGGCGGGCTGACCCGGCCCGGTCCGGGATCATGGCGCCCTAACGGCCGGCCGGATTACCTGAAAAAATGCGTCGACGGAAGTCTGAAGCGGCTCCAGCTGGAACGGATTGATCTTTACCAACTGCACCGGATCGATCCGAAGGTGCCGATGGAGGACTCGCTCGGCGCTCTCAAGGAAATGCAGGATGCTGGAAAGATTCGGCACGTCGGGTTGTCGGAAGTTTCACCCAAGGAAATCGCGCGGGCGCGTAAAGTTCTGCCCATCGTCAGCGTGCAGAACCGCTACAACGTGATGGATCGCAAGTGGGAAGAAACGCTCGCCTATTGCGAGAAAGAGCAGCTCGGTTTCATGCCTTGGTCGCCGGTCGGCGGAGGCGGCGGGCTGAAATCGAAGGCGGAGCTGAGCGCGGTAGGCAAGGCTCATCAGGCAACGGTGTATCAGGTGGCACTGGCCTGGCTGTTGCAGCGCTCGCCGGTGATGCTGCCGATTCCAGGCACGGCCTCAGGCGCTCACCTGGAAGAGAATGTCGCGGCGGCGAAATTGAAGCTCACTCCGGAGGAGTGGAATTCACTCGCCGGCAAGAGCTGAAGCCCGAAGCACTTCGCCGCACCGCCTCGCAATGACCACGCTTGAAACCGCGCGGCTACGGCTGCGCTCGATGCTGGAGGGCGACGCGGCGTTCTTGCTCGAGGTTTTGAACGAACCGGCTTTCATTCGCAACGTGGGCGATCGCGGGGTGCGCACGGTGGAGGATGCCGCTCAGTATTTGCGCGAGCGGATCACCGCGCAATACGAGCGCTTTGGCTTTGGAATGTGGCTGGTGGAGCTAAGCGAATCCGGCGAGCCAGTCGGGATTTGCGGCCTGATCAAGCGGGAAAATCTCGAGGAAGTTGACCTTGGGTTCAGCTTCCTCGAGCGGTTTTGGTCACGCGGTTATGCCTTGGAGGCGGCTGCTGCGGCCTTGGGCGCCGCCTGGGAAATGGCGAAACTTTCCCGTCTCGTCGCGATCGTGGCGCCGCACAACCACGCTTCCGTGCGCCTCCTGGAGAAGCTCGGATTTCGTCTCGAGAACAAGATCCGCCTCGCTCCGGAGGGCGAGGAATTGCTCCTCTTCGCGATTCCGCGCACCTAGACTCGTTAGGTCAGCGCGGGATGACTCGGAGGCAGTTACCGGAACTGCGCCACGATCTCGTCGTAGTGAGCAAGTAGATCCGCTGGGTCGCGATAAACGGCGGTCGCTCCCGCCGCGCGCAAAGTCTCTTCGTCCGTGCCGCCGCAGGCGAGGGCGATGGCGCGCACTCCGGCCTTGGCGGCGGCCTGCATGTCGAAGCGGGTATCTCCGACCACCAACGCCTCGGAAGTTTTGACGCCGTCGAGTTTCTCGAGCGCAGCGGAGAAGATGTCAGGCGCGGGTTTCGATTCATCGGCGTCGTCCGCGGTCGTCTGGCCTGCGATCAAGTCATCGATGCGCAGGAGTTCGGTGTAGTGCCCGGCTTCGGACTTTTTGCCGGACGTCGCGAGAACGATCTGTTTGCCGTCCTTGAGGATGTGCTGAAAAAGCTCGTGCACCCGTGGGAAGCCTTGGACTCGCGGGAGATATTCTTTTTTGAAAAGATCAGAGCGATAGCTATCCAGCTCTTTGCCGAAGTGCTCGATTTCTTCGGGCGTGAGAAACTCGGGCAAGTATTTGTCGGAACCTTTTCCGATCTGCGCGCGTAATTGCTCGAGGGAAAGTTCTTTTCCAAAATGGCGAAAGGCAGCGTCCCATGAGACGACGTGCAGCTCGTTGGAATCGACCAGGGTGCCGTCGAGATCGAAGATGAATGCGTTCATGGGCGGGATGTTCGGCGGAAGTGCGAGAAAGGCAACCGCCCCAAGTTACGGCGACCTCGTTCTCTCAGGCGCGGGAAGGCGATGGGCGTCGAGGACAATGAAACGTTCGTCCTGGTAGGCGATCGAGCCGGGTGGGGGACTCTGAAGGAACGGTGTCGCTCCATGAGCCACGCCCAGGTCCTCGGCCGGCGCGACCAGTCGAAGCTGACGAAGGAGCCGGCTTTTGCGGGCATACTTGGGAGTAAAAGCCTTGCGCTCGAGGAGCCAGAAATCGATCTGCTGGTCGCGCACGCACTGCTGCACCACCGCGGGATCGTTACTGTATTGGGCGCGCGCGATCTGGAGGCCACGCGCGCGCAACGGGAGATAGTAGGCCGGATGAAAAGGCACCGCGCATTCCGCTCCGATCACGATCGAGCGGCGGGAAAAAATCGGCAGATTGTCGGCCTCATCGGCCACCGAGGCGATGCGAATGTTGGCTGGCTGCCGAGAAAAGAGACGATAAAGGCCCGGCGCCTTGCCCTCGAGATAGCTATTCGTCGGGAAAACGGGAATGAGCAGCGGATAAGCCAGGAGCGCTCCCAGCATCAGCGCCCCCAGGGCGAGCGTGAGGTTGCCTTGCCATCTCTTATGATCGTTAGGTGGGTGTTCCTTCCGCAAGAGAGCGGTGTCGATCAGGGCGACGATCACGCCGGCCGCGAGGAGGGTGAGAAGCACTCGGGTCGCGGCCTGGGTATAGCGGTTAGGGAGATAAAGTTGAAAGAGCAAGAGATGCGCGAAGGCAAAGAGCAAAAGTGCGGCGCCGATGATCTGCGGCACCGGTCTGGCGCCGCCCGGGACGACTCGGAGAAAAGGAAAGCGGTCGGGCCACAGCCGCAGCACCGGCCAGAGAAGGGTCAATAGAAACCAGGGTGGGCGAGTCGGCAGATTATGCAGCCCGGCGTTTCCACCGACCCAATAGCCCCACCAGGAAGAAAGAAAGACCGGCACGCGGCCTTCCGGACCAAACTCCGGCATGCGCCGCGCCTCGGCGTAACTCACCAGGGGCCCGGAGACGCCGACATGGTGAAGATAGGGCCAGAGGCAGAGAAGAGTTAGGCCAAGAGCCGCGGCCCCGACAAGGTAGGCACGCGGTGTTTTCACCAAGCGCGGCCCGCGCTCCCAGCGCAGACAGGACCAGGCGAGGACGCCGAGACTGAGCAAGGCGGCAGGAGGAAAGAACGTTGCTTCCAGACCAATGCTGACTAGCACGCCGACGGCCGAGCCGCGCACATGGTAGTAAAGAAAGGCAGCAAATAGCGGATAAAAAAACGCCCGCGGGGTGGCCGAGGAAAGATCACTATTCAACCAGAGACATTGCGCGAAAAGGATCGCCGTCAGCGCCGCCGCGGCCGGTGAGCGAAAGAAGCGCGAGGCGAGACCGAAGAAGTATCCGACCGCAATAAAACTGAGCGCGGCCGGAATGAGCTTGCTCGCGAGCAAGGGATCGATCCCGGCCCAAGCCAGCACCCGGTAAAGGGAAGCGAAACCGCTCGGTGCTAGCGATTGAAAATAGTCCGCCACCGGATCGTGCGGAAAAAGCCCGGGATCGATATAGCGAAACATCCAGAAAACATGTTCGCGCACGTCATCCGCCAGCATGTAGGGCGAGGCGAATGCCTGCCGCAGGGCAAGCAACGCGCAACCGGCGGCATAGAGCATGGCCGCCGCGAAACAAGGCCAGGACCGGTGATTGTTCAGGTTCTCGACCGGTGCCAGCACACGCCGGAAGCGCGCAACAAGTGGAACCCTCGTCATGAAAACCGCGTGGTCGAGACGATCTACTTCGGCGCGGCCGGGACCAGCTCCGGCGCCGGTGACCGCAGATACGGCGAGTAGGTCTCGAGGAGACGCGCCGGCATGGTGGCGACGACTTCGGTAAATTCTCCGTCGTAGGTGAGATCGCGCACGGAACCTTCGCGGTGCAGTCGCGCGAGGAGATCGGCCCGCTCCGGCGGAAGCCGCAGTTCAACGGTTACCGTCCCGCGAGCAACGAAGTCGGAGATTCGCTCGATCAGTTGCTCCATTCCTACCCCGGTTTGAACGGAGACAAAAACCGCGTCGGGGAAATGGCGGCGGAGGGCGGGGAGAACATGCGGGTCGGTCACTTTGTCGATCTTGTTGAAGACAACGAGCATCTGTTTCGTGTCGGCCCCAAGCTTGTTCAACACGTTCATGGTCGTGTTGTAGAAGGCCATCACTTCATCCTGAGAAGCGTCGAGCACGTGAATAAGGAAATCGGCCAGGGCCGCTTCCTCGAGGGTCGCGTTAAAGGCTTCGACCAGCTGATGCGGGAGCTTGCGCACGAAGCCGACAGTGTCGGTCAGGAGGAGCGGCTGTTTGTTAGGCAAAGCGATCTTCCGGGTCGTAGTATCGAGGGTGGCAAAGAGTTTATTCTCAATCAAAACCTCGGCTCCGGTGAGGCGGCGGAGGAGCGACGATTTGCCGACGTTGGTATAGCCGACAATGGCGGCGTTCGGCACCGGCGCGCGTTTGCGGTCCTTGCGCTGGGTCGCGCGAGCGCGGCGCACTTCCTCGAGCTCGCGTTTTAGGCGATCGATCTGGAGCCGGATCTTGCGCTTGTCCTGCTCGAGCTGGCTTTCGCCTTCGCCCTTGGCGCCGATCCCGCCGCCCTGCTGGCCGAGGTGACTCCAGGCCCTCGTTAGGCGCGGGAGCGAGTATTGCATGCGCGCGAGATCGACCTGGATCCGCGCCTCGCGGGTCTGGGCGCGGGCACCAAAAATGTCGAGGATGATTTCCTGGCGGTCGGCCACCGTCATGCCGGCCAGCTCTTCCCAATTGCGCTGCTGCGAGGGGCTGAGCTCGTTGTCGAAAATGAGCACGTCGCACTCGAGTTCTTTGGCCCGGTCCACGATCTCCTGGGCTTTGCCGGAGCCGATGAGATAACGGGCGTGGTTTTCGCGATAAGAGATGAGCTCGCGACTGACGATCGGGATACCGAGGGTCTCGACCAGCTCGGCCAGTTCTGCGAGCAGGTTGTCCGCTTCGTTTTTCATCTCGGGCGAGAGATACGCTCCGACCAGCAGGGCGCGCTCGACCGCTTTGTCCTTGGCCTTGATCTCGAACATGAGCAGGCAGGTTAAGCCGGAAACGCGCGCTCTGAAAGCCGAAGGACGCGAACCAGGTGCGGGCGAGAACCTTTATTGCGGCCAAGGACGCCGCGTCCTATTCTCGGCCGATGGAGACTTCGGCACGATTGCTTGGAATTTATGTGGCGGCGCAGCCGTCGGAGTTACCTCACGCGGTGGACTGCATTCGCGCGCTGGCGGGACGTGGCCTGGAGGGGGATCGTTATGCAAAGGCGGCCGGCACGTTTTCCGTCAACCCTGGCAAACGCGATGTCACCTTGATCGAAATGGAAGCGTTGCAAGCCTACGAGCGCGAGAGCGGTAAAAAACTCTCCGCGGCGGAATCGCGCCGCAACCTTCTCACCGCGGGAGTGCGTTTGAATGACTTGGTTGGGCGCGAGTTTCAAATCGGCGCGGTCCGGCTGCGCGGTTTGCGCTTGTGCGAACCTTGCACACATCTGGCCCGGCTGACTCATCCCGAAGCGCTGCCCGGCCTTGTGCATCGCGGGGGTCTGGTCGCGGAGCTACTGTGCGGGGGCGAATTACGGGTGGGGGATGGAATTTCGGAAAGATACGCATCAACGTGCAACCGGGTCAGTCTTACAAGTTCACGGCCCTGCAGTCCGACGTCGCGATTGTCCTCAAATAAGGAGCCGACCCGAACGTCAGACGGACTCGGCTCAGGCGGAGTGGCCTCTGTTGGTTGACTCGCGTTTTAAGAAAGGCGCGGAAACTTCCCGCCTGCAGATAGGCTCGCACCGCCACAATTTCACGACGCAGCGGCCGGCTGAATCGTCAGTGACGTTGCGCTAATACTGTTCGATCACTGGAATCTTCCGGCCGCCTTCGGCCGGAATCTCGTCTTTCACGACCCGCGTGCTGGAGCGGCTCGATGCCGGGACGGCGGTTTCCGTTTCATAGTTGTTTCGAGTTTCGCACCCAGTGAAAACCAGGAGCGCGAAGAGCGAGAGGGCGAGCGGGCGAAGCGTTATCTTTTTCATAAATCGAGTGCAGTCGAAAGGGTCGTGCCAAGCTCTGCGGCCTAGGAATCGCGTTCCCCGCGAATGTACTCCTCCACGCAACGATGCGCTTCATCGTCGGTCATCTGCACCGGCGGATGCTTGGCGAAATAAGCCGAGGCGGAGTGAAGCACGCCGCTCTGTCCGCGATCGAGCGCGAGCTTGCAGCAGCGGATGGCATCGATTGCCACCCCGGCGGAGTTCGGGGAATCTTCCACCGAAAGCTTGAGGTCGATTTCCATCGGCACGTTTCCGAAAAGCCGGCCTTCGACGCGAATGAAGCAAAGTTTGTTGTCGTTCTGCCACGGCACATAATCGCTCGGCCCGATGTGGATGTTGTCATCCGACAGTCGCTTTCCGATGACTGATTGGACCGCTTCCGTCTTGGACGTTTTTTTCGACTGGAGCCGGCCGCGGTCGAGCATGTTGAGAAAATCGGTGTTGCCGCCGGTGTTCAATTGATAGGTGCGTTCGACTTTCACCCCGCGCTTGCGGAAGAGATCGACGATGGTGC
This sequence comes from Chthoniobacterales bacterium, assembly GCA_038198605.1. Classification (GTDB taxonomy): domain Bacteria; phylum Verrucomicrobiota; class Verrucomicrobiia; order Chthoniobacterales; family UBA10450; genus Palsa-1392. Next base: position 21,057 of record JBBPZS010000105.1, read on the forward strand.
GATGGAGAACGGTAGCGCCGAGCTGGGCCTTAATGTCGTCACCCACCAGCGGCAGTTTTTTTTCCTCGAAACGTTTCACCCACACCGGATCGCTCGCGATGAAGACCGGGATGTTGTTGACAAAGGCCAGCCCGGCCTCGAGCGCGCAGGCGGCATAAAAGCGCGTCGCTTCCTCCGAACCCACCGGCAGGTAGTTGACCATGATCTCCGCGCCCGATTCCCGCAGCTCCTCGATGATTTCCTCGCGAGTCGATTCTTTCTTCAACGGCTGAAAGGCGCGCAGCGGATCGTGCTCAGCCATGTGCGCGGGGTAGCCATCGAAGACGCAGCCCATTTTCACGATCGCGCCCGTGGTCGGGACGTTGGCGCAAAAGATTTTCGTGCAATTGGGCGGCGCAAAGATGGCCTGGTTCACATCGAGCCCGACCTTGCGCCGGTCGATGTCAAACGCGGCCACGACGGAAATGTCGCTTGGGCGATATTCTCCGACCAGGCTGTGCATGAGGCCGACGGCGGATCCGTTGGTCGGGGTGTCGTGATAAAAGCTGATCCCTTGGACCAGAGAGCTGGCGCAGTTGCCGACGCCGATGATTGCGATTCGAATTTTACTCATTGAAGCTTCGGAAAGCCGCAAGGTTGCCGCAGTCGCCCCGGCTCGGCAAGGCGCAAAGTTCACCGGAAGTTTACGCTGCAGCCGAGCGTTCTCTTCCTCCAGGCGCAGCCGGCTCGGGATTTGTGTTGCGAAAAACAGGTGGCGCAAGGAAAAAAGTGAAATGCGCGTGGGATTTTTTGTCTTCTGGTCGAGCCTCGCGCTGGCGATTTCTTCCGCCCAGGCTGCCCCCCCGCGTTACACGATCGAGCAGGCGATCCAGGTCGCCCGCGCCCAGAACCTGGATGTCGCCATCGCGCAAAAGAAAGTGCAGGCCGCTCGCGGGGGATTGGTCGAGGCACGGGCCGGTTACCTGCCGTCGGTTGTCTCGAGCGGCATCTACCGTAAGCGGGAACGGCAGGGCAACAGCAGTCTTCGGCCGGAAGATTACAACGCCAACATTCGCGTGGTCGAGCCGCTCTACACTGGCGGCGCAACCAGCAGCCGGGTCGCCATTGCCCGGCTTAATTTCGATAAGGCCGAGGCGCAACTTGAAGCGGTGATCAATCGCGTCACGATGGAGGTGCGGCTCGCATTCTACGAATTGCTCCTCAACCGCGCGCGCATCGAGGTTCGCCAAGAATCGGTCGAGGTCCTGCGCCAGGAATTAAAATCGCAGCGCGAACGCTTCAGCGCCGGCACCGTCGGCCAGCTCAATGTCGGCCGGGCCGAGGTCTCGCTCGCGAACGAAGAACCAGAGCTAATCCAGGCCCGGACGGATCTGCGCAATTCCTATCTCCGGCTCGGCGAGTTGTTAGGCGCGAGTAGCGCTCCGGACGGCTCGGAGCCTTTCGCGGTGGCCGGCGAATTGATTTACGAGCCGCGCCATCCCGATCTCAACAGTTGCCTCGAACATGCGCAAACGCGTCGGCCCGAGGTGCGGGCCGCGGAAGCGGATGTGGCGATCGAGGAAGAGCAATTGCGGCTCGACCGGAGCGCGACCCGGCCGCAGGTCGAGGCTTTCAGCGGCTACGAAATCTACAACGAGCGCGATCCGACGTTGGGCCGGGAATTCAACCACGGCTACATCATCGGTTTGAATGCCTCGTGGGCCTTGTTTGATGGCTTCGCCACGCGCGGCAAAATGCAGGCGACCCGGGCGCGACGGGAAGGAGCCACGCGCGCCCGCCAGGCTCTGCAGCTCTCCATCTCCGCGGAAGTGCGAAGTGCCTTTCTCGATCTCGAGCAGGCCGGCCAGGTCCTCCAATCGGCCATGAAAAATGTGCAGACGGCGGGTGAATCGCTCCAGATCGCGAAAGGCAATCTTGCCGCCGGGCTCGGCACCCAACTCGAAGTTCTGCAGGCCGCATCCGACCTGACCCGAACCCGCAGCACGCGCCTGAGCGCAACCTATCTCCACAACGCCGCTCTCGCCCGGCTCGACCGCGCCTGCGGCGGCCAGGTCGAATCGTTAGGCGGAGCAACGCGATCCGACGGAAGCGAGAGCCAGGTCCTCTCTCTGACTCGTCCTCCCAACTCGTTAGGCGAACGTCAATGAGACTGCGGGCGGCTATCCTCATTTTTTCCCTCGCTGGTTACATCCTCCCGGCCCGCGCCGTCACGCTCGACTCCGCGCTGGCCCAGACTCTTGAAAACAATCCTCATATCCTCCAGGCCAAAACCGCCTTGGAAGCAGCCGCCGGCCAGCGCCTGGTTTTGCGCGCGGCAGCGTATCCCAAGGGCGTGATCGGCGGCATCGCCGGCGATCAGGGCGGCAAACGTTCGCGCATCTCGAGCAATCAACCGTTTGCCTTCGCCTACGGCTCTTTTTTGCAACCGTTCCTCCATGCTGAAATTCCGGCTTCCTTTCGCCGCGGCGACATCGGCCTGCTCGTCGCGCAGCAGCAATTAAACGTCGCCGTGATGGAGGAACTGCACCGGGCGCGGCTCGCCTTCTATGGCGCGCTCTTTCAGCGCTCCCTCGAATCGTTAGGCCGGGTCCAGCGCGCCCGGCTGGAGGAGAATATCGCCGGCGAAAAATCGCGTTACGAGGCCGGCCAGAGCGAGCGCGGCGCCTTTACCTCCGCCACCCTGCTCGCGCGCGAACTCGATCCGCAGATCGAAGAGGCGCGCAGCGCCGCGGGCCTGGCGGTGCTGCAACTCGCCCAATCGATGGGCCGCCCGCTCGGCCCCGGCGCCAACTTGCCGGCGCTGGAAGGCGGTCTCGAGTTTCAGTCGGTTGATCTGCAATGGCAGCGGGAGGTCGAGCCTGCGTTGCAACGCCGCGTCGATCTCAAGCTGGCCCGGCTGCTCCTGCGCGCGGCGGGCGAAGACCAGCGCATCATCGCGGCCGGTTATTATCCCGCCCTGAACGCCGTTGCTTCCGGCGAAGCGATTCCCGTTTCCGGCATTCATCGCGACAGCGGCGGCTCGCCCCAGTCGAGCGACGACACGGTCGCCTCCGAAGTGCGCGGTGGCGCAGCCTACACCTGGCGAGTGATCGACAATGGCGAAGTCGGAGGAAAAGTGGCGCGGCAGAAAGCAGCACGCGAGACTAACGAACTGCAATTGCAAAAGCTCGAGGCCAACCTGCCGCGGGAACTGGCCCGTTTGCAGAACGATCTCGGCGCCATCAACGCCCGCTACCGTTCCTTCGTCCAGGCAGCGGAATTGGCCGAGCAAAACGTCGCTTCCGTCCAGGAAAACCGCGCGCAGGGGCTCGCTTCCGTGCTCGATTTTCGGTCCGCGGAGAGCAGCCTGCTCGTCACCCGGCGCGGTCTGCTCCGCGCCGTCTTTGATCAGAAAGTGGCATTGGCAGAATGGGATCGGGCGACCGGCCGCTACTTTCAATTTTCCGACGACACCGCCGAAAAGGTGCATTAGTTCGAGCGATTGAAGACCCGGATTCCGAAACGAACGCTCTGGACGCTGCTGGCCTTCGCGGCCCTGCTCTTTGCGGCGATTTATTTTTTTACTCTCCCGATCGTGGAGGTGGAAAAGGTCGTTCGCGGCACCGCCATCTCGGCCGTCTACGGCACTGTCCGGATCGAACCGGTCTTCGTCGTGCAGGTGCGCGCGCAAAATAACGGATTCATTCGCCTTGCCGATGCGGTCGCGAGCGGCCGCGGCGCCGTCGGCAAATCGCTCGCCAAGGAGGAGCTGCTGGCGACCATCTCCGATGAAACGATGACGCGTCAGCTCAAGCAGGCGCAGTCGGATTTGCAGGCGGCGGAAGAGCAGGCCCGGCTCGAATTGCCCTCCTCCGAACCGCTCAAGATCGCGGAGGCGAACGTCCAGCGCCTCGAAAAACTCACCTCGCTCAGCAACGTCCCGGCGGTCGAATACGAAAAGGCAAAGAGCGAAGCGAAACGTTTGCGCGATCTGCTCCAGACCGAAAAGATCGAGCGCGAACGCAATCTCGATTCCCTGCGCGAAGCTCTCAAGAAAACCGAAGCCCTGACCAAACGGCTCGAGATTCGCGCGCCGATGGACGGCATTTTGTCCGACCTCAAGGCGATCGATGGTGAGTTCGTCAGCGATGGCGCGCAGCTTTTCACCGTCTCGTCGAAGAAAAACTACGTGCGCGGGGAGGTAAACGAGGAAGACGTCGGCGAAGTGAAGGTCGGGATGAAGGCGGTCTTGCAAATGTACGCCTACCGCACTCGCCAGTTCAGCGCCAGCGTCACCTCTATCGTGCCCGCGGCCGATCCCGACACCCAGCGCTACACCGTTCTGCTCGATCTCCAGGCTCCGCCCGAAAACTTGCTCGCCGGCATGACCGGGGAAATGAACATCATCACCGGCCGGCACGAAAAGGCGCTCCTCGCTTCCACGCGCGCCGTCCTCGCCGACCAAGTCTGGCGCGTCAATCTGGGCGTGATCGAAAAAAAAACGGTCAAGGTGGGCTACCGCACGCTGGAGAATACCGAGATCCTCGATGGCCTGAAGGAGGGAGACCTGGTCGTGGTCTCGGAGCCGGACAAGCTCAAGCCTGGGCGATTCGTTAGGCAACGAGCGGTGCAGCGCGTGCCAGCGGAGAAGCCACGGTGACACCGTCTCTCCACATCGCGCTCCGTTTTCTTTTCCATCGCAAACGCGCCTTCGTCCTCAGTCTTTGCGGAGTCGTTTTCGGCGTTTCCATTTTCATCACCACTCAGGCGCAAACGCAGGGTTTCGCAAAACGCTTCATCGATTCCACCCTCGGCAGTAACGGCGCCATCATGCTCCGCGCGCAGTTTCGCCCGCGTTACGACAAGCTGCTCGTGGCTCCGAAGAACTCGAAAGTGGAAGCCGCCCGCCGGCGCTATTTCGAAGGCATCACCAACGCTTCTGAAATCATGCGCATCAGCCGGCGGTTCTCGAATGTGATCGCTTGTGCGCCCGTCCTGCGCGGGACCCTGACGGCCCGGGCCGATTTTGAGAACGCGACGGTCGATCTCTTCGGCATCGATCCCGCGCTCCACCTCCGCACGACTGATATCGGCAATCAGATCATTGACGGAAAGTTCGAGGATTTCCGCAACAACCCGAGCTCGGTCATCGTCGGCTCGCGACTGACCGAAGCGCTCGGAGTGGCGGCGGGCGATCCGGTGCAACTGCTTTCGCCGAGCGGCGAGTATTGGCGTTTCAATGTCGCGGCCGTGGCCCGGAGCGGCGTCGGTACAGTCGATTCGACGCGCGTTTACTGCCAATCGAAAATCGCCCAGCGCCTCCTGCGTAAGCCGTATCCGGCGACGATGATTCTCTACAAGCTCCGCGATCCCGAGATGGCGCCGGAGTTGGCGCATCACTTCGAGCAGCTCTTTCAACACGAGGCGCGCAGCTGGCAGGAGCGTGAAGAATCCAATCTTCAACTCCTGCTCACCCTCCGCCTCTCCACCGCCATCACCGTCTCGCTCATCATTCTCCTCGCCGGCTTTGGCATTTTTAATGTCCTGACCATGACCGTGCTCTCGAAAGTGAAAGAGATCGCGATCCTGCGCTCGATCGGGTACAGCCGACGCGACATCAGCGCGATTTTTCTCTGGCAAGGCGCGCTCATCGCCGCGCTCGGCTCGCTCATCGGCTGTCTCATTGGCGGACTCGCGGTTATCGGCGTTTCGCACATTCCGCTGCGTGTGCGCGGATTGCTTTACGCGGATTATTTTCCGGTCGCATCGGACTGGCATCATTACTTGTGGGCTACTCTGCTGGCGGTGATCGCAGTTGCGATAGCGAGCTGGGTCCCGGCATATCGTGCGGGTCAGCTGCCTCCGGTCGCGACCTTGCGCGGCTCGAGCGCGTAACTGTAGCCATTGCTTTTAGCCACGTCACTCTGTTGACGTGTTTCTCCCACCACGTCACTGCGTTGACGTGCTTTTCCGGCACGGCTACACAGAGCCGTGGCTACAATATCAGCACAAAGTTCGGCTACTCTTACTCGAAACGCATGCTTACGATTTCACCCTGGTACGGCCAGTCTTCCGGCTTTTCGCAGAGACCAGCGCGGACTGGATTAAGCCGCACATAATCCCATTTCTCCGCATAGCTTTCGCCGCTTCTCAGGACATGATCGAAGAACCCTTCCTGCCAGTGCGGCTTTTGTGTCCCAAGACGCAGTATCTCTTTCCCGAGACTCGTTCGCAATCCACGGATCCAGCCGCCGAGCGTTACGCCCGCAGGCGGCAACCAAACAAAGAGATGAACATGATCCGGCATAATCACATAGCGGCCGACCGAAACATTGAATTCGTTTGCCGCGCGTTCGCAATAGCGGAGGAAGACATCATCTACTTCAGCCCGAGCGAGCAGATGCAGACGCTCATAGGTATTGAAAGTGACGAAATAAAAGGGCGAGACAAAAGAGAAAAGCCTTTCGAGGCGCAAGACTCCGCCTGGGGAGAGAAGAGGGTCGATCCGGATTCATCGTGGGTGCAAGGAGTATAGGAACGCGCTATAGCGTGGCGAGATGTTTTAGGCTCGTCGCTAATCCTGTAGCCACGGCTCTCTGTAGCCGTGCCCACGCACGAAAAGCAGAAAGGGGTGCCGCATGATGCGACAAGCCTCGACTCAGCCCCGGGGGCTGGCGTTGACTTACAGGACCATCTGCTGGACCGGGCTGCTCCATGGGCCCGGTTTCCGGTTGTCCCAGGCACGAACCCGGAAGGCCTAGCGCGTCCCACTTGTCAGACCTTCGCACGTGATTCTCGCCGCGCTCGGCATCTCAGCCGCGCTCGTCCCACCGGTCTCACCGCTCAGGTCGACGTCAGCGTTTTTTTCTTCGCCCAGATGTAATTTCTCTCGTTCCAAAGTTGCACTTGGGAAACGCCCCTGTCTTCGAAGTTGCACTTCGTCATGCCGGGACGGTGCTATTCGCAACAGACACCTTGCTCGCCGGAAACTCGCTCTTGATCAGAAGCTGTCGAGCGGATGCGGCGCAGGCAGTGCAACAGCCATCAGATCTGCGTTCCCAAGTGCAACTTGGGAACGAGAGAACAAAATCGCCCCTTTCCCAAGTCCTCGCCGGCTTGAAAGGCGACCGCGTCGTCGTCTCGGATCAGGATAAACTGCGGCCTGGCCTATTCGTTATGGGGCGAATGGTTAGAAGTCTGCCGCCAGCAGCGCCACGGTGACTCCGGCGCGGGCCCGGATTTGGACCCAGAAATGAGCTTGCTCGCCGATAGTTCCCTGTCTATTTACCGGCACGTGATTAGCACTTCGTCGGCACCGGGCAACGCGGGCAATTGGTCGCAGACTCTATGACCGCCGACGGCGTTAACCTCGAGCTTTTCTTCGTCACAGAAGTCCTCCAACTGAATTCGCTTCACTACGGTTATTGGGCTGAACCGTCGGCCGCAGGCCACCAGATTCTTGATCTGCGCGACATCCAGCAAGCTCAGGAATCGTATACGCGAGAGCTTCTGCAAGTTATTCCCGCGGATGTGCAAAGTGTCCTCGATGTAGGCTGCGGCATTGGCGACAACGCCCGCGCCATGCTCTCACGCGGTCTGAAAGTCACTGCGCTGTCGCCGGACGAGAATCACAAGCGCTATTTTGAAGAGATCCGCTCGCCAAACCTGTCTTTTCACAGCAGTCGATTCGAAGACTTTGAGAGCGACGAGATTTTCGATCTGGTTCTGATGAGCGAGTCTCAAAATTATTTCGATGCTGAGATCGGGCTCAAGCAGGCGAGACGTTATCTGCGTGCGGAAGGATATCTCTTAATCGCGGGGATGTTCCGGAAGGATTGCAGTACGGATTTCAATGCGATTCCTAATATTAAGCGAGATTACTTGGAGAAAGCGGGGAAGGCTGGCTTCGTCACGCTGGAGACGCGTGATATCACCAGCCACGTGTTGCCAACAATCCAGATCGTAAACAACACGCGCCTCCTTCATCTCGAACCATCCTTCGACCTCGCCAAACGATATCTCCACGCCTCGATGCCGCTGAAGTTGAAGTTACTCAAACTTCTTTTTCGCAAACAGATTAAGGAGTTGTCGGAACTCGCGTCTTACTATGCCAGGCGGACCAATCCCGTGTTGTTCGCCGCGCAGGTAGAATACCTGATCATACTTCTCCAGGCACAGCGCCTGCCTGCCGAATCAGAAGCCGGATTTGCGAAATGAATGGCATTTTTCCATTCGGCTCCATTCTCGTTCCCAAGTTGTACACTTGGGAACGCGCTTGTCTTCGAAGTTGGACTTCGTCACTTCGTGAAGCTGCTCGGCTCAACCGGCATCTTGCTCTTCGGAACGTGCTCTTGATCCGGCGCTATTCAACGGATGGGGCGCAGGGAGGACAACTGCCTCGAAACAGGCGTTCCCAAGTGCAACTTGGGAACGAGAGGGAAAATGGGAGTGCGTTCGGCTGAATCCGGTCCGGCCCTCTGTGAAAAGCCGGAGGACTGGACTTATCAGGACGAGATTGTCGCAAATCGCTTCGAGTAGCGCCCTGTCACCACGGCTCTCTAGCCGTGGGGGGAGCCGTCCCGGACGCCCTGTAGCCACGGCTCTGTGTAGCCGTGGCGGGGGCCGCCTCAACACAGTGAGGCGGCTACAGCGTGCAGCGCACAGCGGCGGCCACGGGCCCGTTTTCCGAGTCACCAAGCGATGCCCTTCAGCCAGGAGTGGCGCGGCAGAAAAGACACTCTAGACTGGGCTCATGCCGGTTGAACCTGCCCTGCGTTGCACCGATATCGAGCGCTACCTCGGGGAAGACGAGGAACGCGTCCATGCCTTGCGTGGGATTTCGCTCACGCTCGAGGCGGGCACGGTGCACGCCGTGGTCGGGCCGTCGGGCTGCGGGAAGAGCACGCTGCTCTATATCCTCGGGCTGCTCGATCATCCTGATCGCGGCCACGTGTCGATCGATTCGGAAGTGGTTTCGGATTTGCCTGATGAGGTGCTCTCGCAGAAGCGCAACGAGCTGCTCGGGTTCATCTTTCAGTTTCATTTCCTGTTGGAGGATTTCACCGCGCAGGAGAACGTCATGATCCCAATGCGCCGCCTCGCCCGCCTAACGGAAAGCGAAATGCGCGCACGGGCTGCGGAATTGCTCGAGGCGGTTGGGCTGGGCAGTAAACTGACGCGTCCCAGCCGCCACCTCTCCGGCGGCGAACAACAGCGAGTCGCGATCGCGCGCGCCTTGGCGAACAATCCACGTGTCATCCTGGCAGATGAACCGACCGGCAATCTCGACAGCGCCAATTCGGAGCGCGCTTTCCGCCTTCTGCAACGGATCGTGCGCGCCGAGCGCAAAGCATTGCTTCTCGTTACCCACAACCCGGCGATCGCTGAAGCGTGCGATTGGATTCACGAAATGCGCGATGGCCGTATCGTGGAAAGCCATCGCCGCAACGTTTAGGCGGCCACGCCCCGCTGGCGTCTAAGGCGGACGCGCCTTACCACGAACAGCGTCTACCTGCCGGTCTCCAGCGTAAACTTTCTCGGTGGCTGGGAGACGTCGGGCAACAGCTCATACATCTCCGCTGCTTGCGAATTCAACGCGCGCACCTCACTGATCCATTCATCGCCCTTCACCTCCGCGCCATCGCGCCTTTGGACGCCAGCGAAGAGATATTGCAGCGGCCGGTGCGTCCATCGGGAGATGTACGTGGTGGTTACAAGCGTGCGGCAAAGCGGCACGCGGAAGCCCGTGTCAGACAGACTTAGGATCGGCCGACGCCCCAGCGTACTAAGCAAGGATGTGCCTTGTGTATAGAGCACGTCCTCATTGAACCCCAGCGCTTGCAGAACCGTCGGCACGATATCCATGTGCGTAGTCGGTCGGTCAATCGGCAACAGCTCCGTTCCGCCCTCCGGCAGATGCATCCAGAGTGGTGTGCGTGCCTGGAAATCGTTCAACACTGCAGCATGACTCATCTGGCCGCGTTCCTGAAACTCTTCGCCGTGATCACCAACGATCACAATGATCGTCGATGCCAGTTCCTTTCGTCCCTCGAGATCGTTCAGGATGCGCCCGATCTGTTCATCGATGAAGTGACAGGCGTTACGATAGCGATTGCGCACGAGGCCTAGTTCCCCGCGAAAACCGAGGATCATCTCCGAGGCATTCAACGGTGGAGCAGGTTGGAAGACGGCGTGCTCAGGCGGAAACAGATAGGGCCAATGCGTTGCATCGAAAGCGATGAAATCGAAGCTGCGCGTTCCGGCCGGTCGTGCCGCGCGGTCTTGTAAGTAACTGTCGACCATTTGCCGGTCCTCTTTATCATGGGAGGCCTTCTCGATCTCTTGCTGCAAGGTTCCAGGCGGGAGCAGGGCCAAGAGAGCAGCGTATTTCAGCTGACTCTTTTTCGCGATGCGGAGGCGGTAGCCGTTTTTTCTCAGCAAGCTCAGGAAGGGATCCGCCATTTCGGCACGGTCCAGGTTGTGAGTATGGTAGCCGCTGAGTCCTGTGAGCTGTGAAAAAACGCCGAACCGCGTTGAATTGCCTCCACTCCAGTGCTGGCGGTCAAGTCGGATCTGGAAGCGATTCGCATACGCGCTTAGGCGCGGCATCGTGCTTTCGTCGATCGCATCAAACCGGAACGACTCAAGATTCAACCAGACGATGTTGCGCGGTTGTGGGACGACCGGCATTTGCTCCGTCCGGCTCGGGGCGAAGTAGGCAGCCGTGCGTGTTCTCGACTCAAGGGTGGGAAGGGCGAGCCTTTCGCCGTGCGATCCGGTATTCGCCAGTTCGAGGTGCAAAAGGGACGGAACGTAGTCGTGATACGCTACGATCGACTGCTGGTTCGACACCTGATGATTGCGCGTCAGGAGCCGCAGTGGCAGATGCACAAGCGCGAAAGCCAAGCCGAAGATGAAGCATCCGACACGCAAGAGCTTCGGATTTGAGCGCTGCGAGATTCGATCGCTCACGGCACCGAGAATGGCGCCGATGAAGAGAGGAATGGCAATGCCAACGGCGAACTCCATTCCCCCAACGCCGAGTGCTGCGATCGCGGTGCGGTCGGCAAAAAGCTGCCAGAGAATGTCGGCGGACAACTCAATCCCGAAGGCGCGCCGCACGAGCACCCAAAGGATCACCCACAGAAACCAGATGAAGAATGCCGCGAAGACTGGGATGCGAAGAAAGGCCGGCCAGCGCCAGCGCCGCAGCAGGTAGAGGAGTAAGGTCAGGACAGCGCAACCGAAGACACCAAACTGGAAGTGCAAAATCCAGCGTAAGAATGTGAACCAGCCCGGATCGACCACGCCGCCGAACGGCCGCAGTGTATTCAGGCAAGTCAGAATCGTGCCGACGGCGAGGACGAGTTCGAAGTAGCGCGCCGGGCTGAATGCCTTCTGCTTGGCAAAGGTTGTGGCGGGACGGTTCAAGCGGTAGACGTCTGCGCGGATGATTATTCACCGCGCGCAATTATACAACAAGTGATCTCTTCCTTTTGAAAAGATGGTCGAGCACAGCGCGATCGCTCCGGTCGAGTCCTATGATTCGCCACGCTAGAAAATAGCCGACGAGGTACGCGATGCTGGCGACAAGTTCCCAAGCTATTCCGGGCAACCATAGCCGAATAGCCAACGCGAACGGCAGCGGCAAGAGCGCGGCGGCCCACGGTTTGAAGAGCGCCCGCCACGGCCAGCGCCATTCGAAGAACCAGCGGATTTCCGCCCAGCGCAGGAGACCCTTGATCAGGTAGGGCACGAGCACGCCGATGGCCGCGCCGGTTGCGCCGTAGGCCGGGATCAAAACGAGATTCAAACCGACCGCGACTAGGAACGCGATGCTCGAGTTCAGGAGGTTTATTCCCGGTCGTTCCACCATCAGGATCGTCTCGCCCAGACTAACGAACGCATTCAGTGCGCAGCCACACCCGATGACCGCCGCCCAGACTCCACCGCGATAAAACGTCGGGCCGAAAAGCGTCATGATCGCACCGCCCGCGAGGCCGAGGACGACCACGGCCGGCAGGAGAATGGCGAGCATCCAGCGCGCCAGATAACCGTAAGTTGCTTCCGCTTCGCGAATCTGCTGGGCACCGATCTGGCGCGCCACCACCGGGGTAAAGATGGGCGTGAACGAACCGCTCACTTTGCGCAGCCCGCCCCCGACCTCGACCGCGGCGGCGTAAATGCCGAGGGTCGCGAGCGTGACACCGGGCGCGCGGCCCACAAACCAGCCGAGCATGATGAGATCGATTCGCATGATCCCGACGTTGAGCAGGTCGTAAAGCGCGATCGGGAAAGAGGCGCGCAGAAAAGTCGGGACCAGGTTGTCGTTAGGCTCAGCAACTGAAGCGACGCGTGGCGCGAAGAGTCTTCGGGCGAGAAAAAAGGCGACCAGCCCGGAGGCCAGGGTCCCGGCGATCCCGGCAAACTCCGGCGCGAGCTGCCGCGCGCCCAAGGCAAAGGCGACGAGAAGGGCCAGCGCGGTGCCGAAGCTTTCCGTTAGGCCACGCGAATAGATATCGTGATGCATCACGGTCATGCCGCGGGAGAGCGCCGTGTTCACCCGGTAAAGCGTCACTCCCGGGAGAGCGAGCAGCATGAGGGCGCTGGCCTGCACATATTCCGGTCGCAAACCGGCCGCGGCGCCAAACGTCCAGAGCACCCAGGCCCCACCGAGGGCCAGCACGACGCTGCTCGAAAAAGAGACGAGCAGCGCCGTCTTGCGCACCCGCCGACTGCGGGCGCGATCGCCCGCCGCTTCCGCCTGCGCGATAAACGCGATCGAACTGTAATCGAATCCGAGCGTGCAGAATTTGCTCGTCAGATCCATTGCCGCCCAGGCCAGGCCGAAGATGCCAAGGACCGCGCTACCCAGCAGACGAGCGACGAGAAAGGTGAAGATGCCTCGCAGGTTGGAAGCGAGAAATGCGATGGTGTTGAGAAAGGCCCCGCGGGCGAGGGCCACCCCCTGCGAGGATGCGTCAGGCGCGATGGGCGAATTTGAATTCATCGGTCGGAGGAAGGTTGCGCGGCAGCGCGGCGGTAAACTTCCAGCGTTTCGCGGGCGCATCGATCCCAGGAAAAATCGCGCGACCGCGCCAAGCCCTGCTCGGCGAGCGAGCGGCGCAGTTCGGCTGAGCCAACAAATTCTCGCAGGGCATTGGCCAGGGCATCGACGTCGCCGGCCGCGAAGAGCAGGGCACTTCCCGCCGTCACCTCGCGAAGCGGCGGGATGTCGCTTGCCACCACCGGGCAACCACAAGCCATCGCTTCAAGGGCCGGGAGGCCGAATCCTTCGTAGACGGACGATTGAATGAGACCGCCAGCCGCCTGGATGAGGGTGACCAGATCCTCGCGCGCGACTTTTTCCAGCCAGATGACGCGATCCGCCACCTGCAGTCGAGTCGCGAGACGGGCGAGATGGCGGCTGGCTTTGCGCCGTTGCACGAGAACGAGGCGCCAGGGACGAGGGACGGCGCGGGCGAATGCCGCGAGGGCGAGATCGTGTCGTTTACTGGGGGTGTTTGCGCCCACCAGAAGGAGATAGGGTGCGCTGCCACTCGTTAGGCGGGCCGCCCGCGTCTCCGCGGCCGCGGCATCGTCAGGCGGGCGAAGATCCTTATCCGGCGCCGACCAGATCACGCTCAAGCGCCGCCCCGCTCCCGGGACGAGGGCGCAAATGCGATCGGCCGTGGCCTGGCTTTGCGCGACGAGGCAGGTCGCGCTGCGCAAAGCCCGCCAGACCGCCTGCCGGTAGTAAACGCTTTTCACGAGGCGCTCGAATCCCCGCAGGTGCATCGCGGGTTCCTCGATCGCCATGACATCGTGCACCGTGACCACGCTCGCGCACGGCAGACCGCGCGGCATCATGTTGTGCGGGGAATGAAAAACGTCGACCCCGGCGAATGGGGCATGGCGTTCCGGCCAGAGGACGGGCCAGGGGGAATTCGGTCCGGCCTGCACAATCGCCGAGGAAGTGTTGGGGGCGGAGGAGAGGGGCCGGGGGGCGAGGGGATGCGCCCAGAAAAAGAAATGGTCCGACGGCGCCAAGCCCGGCAGACGCTCGACCAGGGCCTGCACGTAAGCGCCGATGCCGCTCGGCTTTTCCCGCACGTAACGCGCGTCGAGTGCGACCCGGATGGAATCGCTGGAGTGAGTGGGCGCGGCCCGGTCTATTCTTTTCAATGCAAAAATCTCTAATGCCGGACCAGCCGTGAACGAAGACTTTCAATCAGATTCACTTGGAGCATACAAGTGGGGAAGAAACCGCAATCGATGAAGATTTTTCTCTCTGGCGCCAGCTCGGGCATCGGACTCGCGACCGCGCAGCTCTTGAGCGAACGCGGACACGAGGTCTGGGGCACTTCGCGCGACCCGGTGCGCCTGCCGTCGTTAGGCGGATTCCATCCTTTGGCGATGGACCTGGCCGATTACGATTCCGTCCGGGAAGCATTCCAGGTCGCTTGGCGCGCTTCCGGCGGGATCGATGTCCTGATCAACAATGCCGGTGGCGGCCACTTCGACTCGGCTGAATTTCTGTCCCTTGATAAAGTGGAAGCGCTTTTCCGTACTCTCGTCTTTTCGCACATCGAACTTTGTCGGGTCGCGCTCGCGGTCATGTCGGCGCGGCAATCGGGCCTCCTCATTAACGTCACTTCGCTCGCTTCGCGGCTGCCCGTTCCCTACATGGCCGCTTACAACGCAGCCAAGGCGGCAATGGCCTCCTATACCTTCTCGCTCCAGATCGAGCAGCCCGATCGCCGGGTACGCATCGTCGATCTGCAGCCGGGCGATATTTGCACCAATTTCAACGACGTGATCGACCGCTCGCCCTCGCGCGACGCGCGGGTCGCGAAGGCGTGGGAGGTGGTCGATCGCAACATGCGCAACGCGCCCAAGCCGGAGCTCGTCGCCGAGCGCATCTTGCAATTGATCGAGAGCACCAATCCGCCGCCCCGCGAGACGGTGGGCGATGTTTTCCAGTCGCGCATCGCGCCGCTCATCTTTCGCTTCCTGCCGCAACGCGTACGGATCTGGGGTTTGAAAAAATATTACGGGATCTGAGCGCGTGGCCACCATCACTGAAGCGGTCATTCTCATGGCGGGCACCGGCTCGCGCCTGCGCGCCGCGGGCAAAACAGTGCACAAACCGCTCGTCCCGATCCGCGGGCGGCCGCTTATTTCCTACACGCTCAATGCCCTGGAATCGTTAGGCATTTCCACCCTGTACGTCGTGGTCGGCTGGGAGAGCGCACGGCTCCTCGCCGGGCTGACCCCGCTCATTCCGGACTCGATCCGTCTGCATCCGATCGAAAACCCGGAGTGGCAGAAACAAAACGGCGTCTCGCTCCTCGCCGCGGCGCCGCATCTTACGCGGCCGTTTCTCCTCATGATGGGCGATCATTTGTTTGAGCGCAGCCTGCTTGCGGACTTCGTGGGAGAGGCAAAGCCCGAAGTGCTCAATCTCGCGGTCGATCGGAAAATCGATTCCATCTTCGATCTCGATGACGCGATGAAGGTACAGACGGAAGGCGACCGAATGGTTGCGATCGGAAAGATGCTTTTGGAGTTCGACGTGATCGATACCGGGATTTTCGTCTGTCCGCCGGCCATCTTTGACTATCTCGCCAAGGCGCGGCGCGAGGGCGATTGCAGCCTCGCGGATGGCGTCCGGGCGATGGCGGAGGATGGGAAAGCTCGGGTCATCGATATCGGCGACGCCTGGTGGCAGGACGTCGACGACGGCGGGATGCTCGAGGAAGCGGAGGAAGAAGCGAAGCGCCTAACGAGCGCGAACGATTGATTGGAGAGAAAGGACCGAGCTGATTGCCGCGACTGCGCCGAACAGGTGCAGGATCCAGGCGGGCTGCCCGAGAAGAGCGAGGACGAGGAAGAGGACGAACGCAAGATCGCGCTTGGTCAGTTGAATGAGCCAGTCGGCGGCGTTTTTGCCTAACAATCGCAATCCGGAGTGCTCGAACATCTGCTGGTGGCGAGGGTAAAGCGCGCCGGCGCTTTTCCTTGTCGCGCGTCCCGGGAGCAGGAGGAGGAGTTCGTTCGTCGCGATCAGAGCCGCCACGACCACGCCTTCCCAAAGATAAAACTTCGTCGTTAACGCGAGTCCGTAGCCGAGCGCGAGGACCAGGAACAGATTTCCAATCGTATCGCACCAGATATCGAGTTGGCGACCGCTCGCGGACTCGAGGTATTTGGCGCGCGCGATCTCGCCGTCGCAGCCATCGAGGACGCTGTAGAGCTGAAAGAAGAGAAGCCCCCCAACGATGTTTTGATAACCGCCGCGGGCGAGGAAGAGCGACCCGAGGAGCGGCAGGATAAATATCGCGAGCGTCCAGCCGCTCGGAGTGATCGGTGTGCGGAGCAGCAGCCGGCTAATGCTCCGCGAGATCGGACGATTAATGAAGCGCGAGACAAGGCCGTCCTGCGACTTCCCGCTGCCGCGCAGAAAGCGCTTCTCGCACTCGGGAATCTGTGCGCGGGATTTCAGAAATTCCCAGTTGCCCCTGGTTTCGATCCGCTGCGCGAACCCGGCCGATGTGGCACTGCCGCGCGGGAGGAAAAGATGGGTCGTGAGGTGAAGATCGATCGGCTCGGGTTGGCCGTCGCGCAGGTCGACGCGGGAGAGTCGCGGATGCTGCGGGACGAAGCGTTTTTTCGGCGGCACGTCAGCCGTCCAGCGAATCGACACCTGAATCAATTCGTCCTGTGCGACCGCGAGTTCGTTGATCTCCAGGACCAGTCGCTCCAGCTGGCGGAGCCCGGCCACTTTCCAGAGCGCGGAGTCGTCCGCCTCGATTACGACTCGGCGCACCATCTCAGGTCGTTAGGGCGCGCCGGAAGATGCGGTAGGTCTTATAACGTTCTGCCCCGATCGCATGCAGGAAGCGGTTGATGAGATGATTGTTCTCCAACGTCATGCTGAGCTCGCCGGTAAAGCCGCGCTTCAACATCGCGTCCTCGATGATGCGCAGGACGAGCATCTCGGCGATGCCGCCGCGGCGATACTTCGGTTTCACCCCGAGGGCAATGAGCCGCGCGGTGCGGATGCGGCTCTTGTGATAGAGCAATTTGGCGAGGCCTATCGGGAGTCCATAGCTGGTTAGGCGGCCGTTGATTTTCTTGAAGGCGACATTGATGTCGGGCACGCAAAGGATGAAGCCGACCGGTTCGGAGCCGACTTCCGCGATGAGGGTGAACTCCGGCACGACCAGTTGCTTCAGCTCTTTGGCCATG
>JBBPZS010000106.1:0-24706 GCA_038198605.1 Chthoniobacterales bacterium
CGCGGTGCGGGACCCGTTTGGCTTTCGGCCGCTGTCGTTAGGCAAGCTCGATGGCGCCTACATTCTTGCTTCCGAGACCTGCGCCGTCGATCTCATCCACGCTGAATTCATCCGCGAAGTGGAACCGGGCGAAGTCCTCATCATCAGCGAAGACGGCATTCGTTCGGAGTGGCCGTTCAAGGAGGAAAAGCAGGCCTTCTGCATGTTTGAGTATGTCTATTTTGCCCGGCCCGACTCGATCATCGGCGGGGTCAACGTGGCCAAGGTGCGGACCGAGATGGGCCGCGAGCTGGCCCGGCAATTCCCGGTTGAGGCCGACCTCGTCGTGCCCGTGCCGGATTCGGGCAACTACGCCGCGCTCGGTTTCGCGCACGAACTCAGCATTCCCTACGAGCACGCTTTTGTGCGCAATCACTACATCGGGCGCACCTTTCTCCAGCCGAGCCAGCTCATCCGCGACTTCGACGTGCGGGTGAAGCTCAACCTCATCAAGGAAGCGGTGGAAGGAAAACGCGTCGTGGTGATCGACGACTCGATCGTTAGGGGAACGACCGCGCGCGCTCGCGTCGTCAACCTGCGCGAAGCCGGCGCGAAGGAAGTGCACATGCGGGTGAGCTGTCCGCCGCACCGTTTCGCCTGTCATTACGGGATTGATTTTCCCGATCCGGAAAAGCTGATCGCGAACCAGAAAACGATGCCGGAAATTTGCGAATATCTCGGGGTCGACAGCCTCGGTTACCTCGATCTTGAAGGAATGATTCGCGCCACGGGGAAGGATCCAAACAGCTTTTGCCTCGCATGTTTTAGCGGGAATTATCCGCTCCCGGTCGATCCTGAGTTGGACAAATTCATCATGGAAAAGCGCGGCACGCGGGCCAAGGCGCTGGCCGACGAAGAGGCGCAGCCGACGTTGTTCGCGGGGCTCAAGTGATGTCGCGGCCAAGATGTAGACGCCTCCCTCCGGGAGGCGCGGTTGGAAGGTTGCGCGGCCAGGGTGGCGACGTCCGTCTCGCGTTTCGCAGAGCGAAACGTCTACAATGAAAAAGGCCTACGCCCGCGCCGGAGTGGACGTCGATCTCGGGAACGAGATCAAACGCGGGATCCACCGACTCGTGAGGCTAACGCACGGCCCGGAGGTGCTGGGCAAAATCGGCGGTTTCGGCGGTTTGTTTGCGCCCAATTTTTCCGGGATGCGGGAGCCGGTGCTCGTCTCGAGCGTGGATGGCGTCGGCACGAAACTAAAAATCGCTTTCGCGATGGACCGCCACGACACGGTCGGCGCCGATCTCGTGAACCACTGCATCAACGACATCGCCGTTCTCGGGGCGCGCCCGCTTTTCTTTCTTGATTACATCGGCGCGGAGAAGCTGGAGCCGAAAGTGTTCGATCAAATCCTGCGCGGGTTTACCAAAGCCTGTCTCGCGGGTGGTTGTGCTTTGATCGGGGGCGAGACCGCGCAGATGCCAGGGATGTATCGGCGCGGGGAATATGATCTCGCCGGTTGCATCGTGGGCGTGGTGGACCGCGCGCGCATGATTGATGGCTCACGGATCAAGCCGGGCGACGTCGTTCTCGGAATGCCTTCGAAGGGCCTGCACACCAACGGCTACTCGCTCGCCCGCAAAATTTTCTTCGAACAGTTGCGCCTGAAACCTGCGGCCCGCCTGCCGGGGCTCAAGCTCTCGTTAGGCGAGGAACTCCTGCGCACGCACAAAAATTATCAGCCCCTCCTCGCCCGGGTGCCGCGTGGCAAACTCAAGGGCCTTGCTCACATCACCGGCGGCGGCCTGCTCGACAACCTGCCGCGGGTTTTGCCGGACGACTACGACGCGCTCATCGAGACCGGGAGCTGGAAAGTGCCGGCTATTTTTCAAATCATGCAGGAACGCGGCCGGGTTCCGCGTGCGGAGATGTTTCAGGTTTTCAACATGGGTATCGGGATGGTCGCGATCGTTGCGCCTAACGACGCCGCGACAGTGGGAAAGCAACTGCGGGCCAAAGTCATCGGTCGGATCGAGCGCGGCCGCGGAGTGGTGCGGCTGTAGACGCCGCCCTCTGGGCGACGCGGGTGCAGGGCTGGTTCCAAAATTGCACCGACCCTCGCGCTTCGCAGAGCGAAGCGTCTACATACGGATGACAAGCGAGGAGCAGCTCGTTAATTTCCCTCCATGGAGAAACGTCCCTTCGGCCAAACCGACATGCAGGTCTCGGTTCTTGGTTTTGGCGGCTCGGAGATCGGCCTCGAAGGCGCGGATGAAGCGACCGTCGCGCACTTGTTAGGCAAAGCCCTCGATGCCGGTCTCAATGTCATCGATACCGGCGAATGCTACGGCGAGAGCGAGAACCTGATCGGGAAAACAGTCGGCCAGCGGCGCGCGGAATTTTATCTCTTCACCAAGTGCGGTCATCCTCACGGGACGGAGAGCGGCGCGAATTGGACGCCGGAATCCATTCTCGAAAGCATCGAGCGCAGCCTGCAACGGCTCCGGACCGATCGGGTCGACCTGGTGCATTTGCATAGTTGCCCGGAAACGGTCCTGAAAAAAGGCGAAGCCATCGCAGCGCTTCAGACGGCGCGGGAAAAGGGATACACCCGCTACATCGGGTACAGTGGCGACAGTCACGCCGCACGCTATGCGGTCGAGTGCGGCGCGTTCGATTCGCTCCAGACGTCGATCAACATCGCCGACCAGGAAGCGCTCGAATTGACCCTGCCTCTGGCGCGCGAAAAAAAGATGGGCGTGATCGCGAAACGGCCGCTCGCCAATATCGCCTGGAAGAGCGGGCATAAACCGGAGAATTCGTATCACCAAATCTATTGGGACCGGCTGCGGACGCTGCGGTATCCATTTTTGAAGTGCGCCAATCCGGAAAAAACCGTCGGGGTCGCGCTTCGTTTCACCCTCGGCGTGCCGGGAGTCTGCACCGCGATTGTCGGGACGAAAAATCCCGAGCGCTGGGCGGAGAACGCCCGCCTGCTCGAGGCGAGTTCGTTAGGCGAAAGTGAATACCGCGCAATCCGCGAGCGCTGGGAAGATGTCGCGCCCAAAACCTGGATCGGACAGACCTGAGCGGCAGGAAAGTGCCAGAGGGTCGTCACTCGACAGCCCCAGCGGCTTGGACTAAAAGTCGAGGCGCGCACGGGCAGTTAGCTCAGCGGTAGAGCGGCACGTTTACACCGTGTTGGTCGGGGGTTCGATCCCCTCACTGCCCATTCCTTCAGATTAAGAGGAAGAGCGGGCCGGCAAAATGGCGAGGGCGAGGAAACTTTGCACCACCTTATCCTCCTGGTTCTTCGTTAGGCTGCGGTAGCGGAGAAGGCCGTAGCCAGGCTTGGAAAGGGAGAGCCGCGCCTCCATGATCTCGACCTCAACCCGCAATTCGTCGCCCTGATGGACGGCAAGCGGCCAGCGCAGTTCGTCGATCGCGCGCCCGATGATGCCACCCTCGACCTCCATTATTTCAATGAAGAGCCGCATCGAGACTGCCGCCGTTTGCCAGCCGCTCGCAGCCAGGCCGCCGATGAGACTGTCGCCCGCGGCGGTGCCGAGATGGAAAGGTTGCGGATCGTAGCGCCGCGCAAAGGCGATGATTTCGTCTTCCGAAATCTTCTCGGTCCTGGAAACAAAGCTGCTCCCGATCGGAAAATCTTCAAAGGCGCGTCCCATGGCCGGAGCATCAGCGCGTAATCCACGACAAGGCAAGCGCCGCCTTTGGCTCCGGGTAGCGCATGCGTCTCGCGTGCTGGCAACGGCGTCCTCGCCGTTGCGAACTTTCATTGTAGTCACTTGTCGAAAGAAATTTCGTTGCGGTGGAACACCGCAACCAGCACGCGAGACGCGTGCGCTACCCCGGACGCCGGATTCGCGAGGTTGCGATGACGCGCTAGAGTCACGCACGACCACCTCGAATTTCATGAGCGACAAAGAACTGATGGAGGCGGCCATCACCCAGGCCCGGAAAAGCTTGGGCGAAGGGGGAATCCCGATCGGATCGGCCCTGGCCCGCGACGGTGAGTTGCTCGCAGTCGGGCACAACAAACGCGTGCAGGATGGCGATCCGGTCACGCACGCGGAGATCGATTGCCTGCGCAACGCCGGCCGCATCGGAAGTTTCCGCGGGACCGTCCTCTATTCGACCCTCATGCCCTGTTATCTCTGCAGCGGCGCGGTGGTGCAGTTCGGAATTCCGAAGGTCATCGTCGGGGAAAGCCGGACTTTTCCGGGCGGCCCGGAATTCATGCGCGCTCACGGGGTGGAGGTGATCGACCTCGATCTGCCGGAGTGCAGTGAAATGATGCGGCAGTTCATCGCGGCTCATCCGGAGCTCTGGAACGAGGATATCGGACGATAAATCCCCCAAATTTCGAGCTTGACCTTAACCGCTATATTTTTAAGACTCTCCGGCACGCGAAATCTCGCCAGAATTAACCACATGAAAACTCTACTCTCCGGAATCGCCGCTGCTCTCCTCCTCTCGCTCCCCAGCTTTGCTAACGCGGGCACGCTCACGATTAATGATGGGGCGCCCAGTTTTATCCCGGAAAGCTCTTTCACTGATAACGATATCACCGCCGTGCTTCTGCATAATCCGCCGGGCGTGATGGGGGATGTCGTGCGTCTCCTGGGCGATTCGCAGGTCGCGCCGGCCGCGGAATCCCCCCGAATCCTGATCGGCGGCGACTTTTCGGCCAACGCCGGAGACCTTTTCTCGGTCATCTACGATTTCACGATCAATCTCGCCACACCGGACCCGATTACCCTAACGATCGGCGCGTCCACGATTATTGACGGCGTGCAGCAAACCTTCAACACGGTGTTGAACATCACCCCGGGCGTGGGCCATTATCAGGGCCAAATCGACGGCCCTCTCTTCACGCTCGCGACCAGCGGACTCTGGAAGGGACGTTTGTTTTTCAACTTCACCACCGCCGACGGGACGACGAATCCAAATCCGGGCGGGTTACTCCTGAAGCTGCGGGCGGTCGATTTCCAGCTCGCCTCGGTGCCGGAACCTTCTTCCTATGTTTTCCTCGGCATGGGAATCGCCGCGCTTGGTTTCGTCGCCCTGCGTCGTCGGCAGACGGCCTAACGGCGCTTGTTTCGCGCCGCAATCTCTTACCTCCTGGGCTCGCGCTTTCGCGCGTAGTTTTATTGGTAGGGAAAGGGGTTCTGCAG
Source organism: Chthoniobacterales bacterium (assembly GCA_038198605.1). GTDB lineage: Bacteria > Verrucomicrobiota > Verrucomicrobiia > Chthoniobacterales > UBA10450 > Palsa-1392. Next base: position 5,178 of record JBBPZS010000106.1, read on the forward strand.
ATCGAGCTCGAGGTGCAACGCTTCCGCCAGCTCGGGATATTTTTGCGCCGCGTCGTGAAAATAAAAGTCGTTCACGCAGGAGGCGAACAATCCGGGCGCCTGTCCGTTGCGTGCCTGAAGAATGAGCTGGCGCGCCTCTTCCACGTGCCCGGCCCGAATTTGCAGCGCGGCTGAAGTCATAGACCAATCGACCGAGAGCGGACCTGCGGCTTCTTTCTGCGTCAGCTCCTCGCTCACGACTGAGCCTTCCGCGGCTTCAATCCGGGCCATCCTGATCTTGAACTGGCAAACGGTCGCGTCCTGTTCCGTTCGCGCGAGCAGAATGGCCTCTTCGTAATGCGGGAGCGACTGCTTCGGTTTCAGATCCAGACGTAACGTTTCGCCCCAGTAGTATTGGTAATCCGGAACAAACGGTGCGGCGTTGACCGCGGCCTCGAAGAAGCGCTCCGCGGCCGGAAGATCGCGGCGGCGGACCGCGATCATGCCACGATAAAAGTTGGACGCCTCGACGTTTTCTCCGAAGACGATGGCGCGTTCGAAAGCCTCATCCGCCGGATCAAAATTGCGCCGCTCGTAAAGGAGTTTTCCGACCCGGAAAAGAATCCCGCGGTATTGCAGATCCTTCCTTTTCGCCGCGAGGAAACGGTCGACTGCGTCCTGCCATTTGCCGGCGCGTTCATCGAGTAAGGCCTGCTTCACCAGGTCCGGCGCGGCCACGCCGGGGTAGGGATCGGGGCCGCCCGCGTCCATCGTGGGGGCGTTGCGCGATGCGATGAGGAATTTGATGTAATTGAGCTTGGTTCCTCCATAAAAAGTGAGCCCGAGGAGGAGGATCGCGCCCAGGATAAGAACCGCCTGTTGCAGCTCGATCTTGCGTGCGCCCTTGTCCGCCTGCTGCACCACGGCTGCACCCGAAGGGATCGCGGTCTCTGGCCGCCCGCCGGCCTCGTGCTCATGTTCGGCAAGTCTCGCGGCGGGCGCCGGCTTCGGTTCGGGTCGGGCGAGCGGCGTTGCTTTTTCAGGGGTTGGCGTCGCCGCCTCCGGCGGTTGTGCCGATTCGTTAGGCGCGGGGCGTGGCTTGTTCAGGAAGCGTCGCTGCTTCGGGGTAAGACCGCGGCGGCGGTGACCCGCTTCTTCCGGGGCCGGTCGCGAGTCCTGCTTGCTGCCTGATGGGTCTGGTTCGCCCGGATTTTCTTCTGCCATGAGTGTGGGAGGTCGAGCCGCGATGATGCGGCAATCAGGGAGTCAGTCGATGATATTTTTCCAGCAACTGGCGCAGCCGATCGTGCGGCAGTGCTTCCACCCGGTGAGAATCGCGCCCCGTCATGTCGCTGTTGTTAACGAGCGCGTTGACGATCGCTTCCTCGACCGCTTCGACCGTGGCCTCGAAGATCGGATCGAGCAGGTCGTTAGGCACGGTCTGCACCGTCTGGGTCGGCTGCTCCGGATTCGCCGCCCCGGGATTGGCAGTCGAGAAAGCGACGAACAAATCGCCCGAGCCATTGCCCGAGACGCTGCCGGTGCGGGCGAGGCCGAGACTGGCGCGGCGCGCAAGGCGTTTCAATTGGCCGGGCAGCAGCGGGGCGTCGGTCGCAACGACGATGATGATCGAGCCGGTGTCTTTGGGATAAACCGAGCCCGGGATTTCTCTCCCAACTGGCACGCCGGCGATGGTGAGCTGGGAGCGACGACCGCAATTCGCCTGCACCAGCGCGCCGAGGGTGTACCCGCCAGTTTTTTTCTCGAGTACGCGCGAACTCGTCCCGGTGCCACCTTTGAATTCGTAGGCGATCATTCCCGTGCCGCCGCCGACGCTCCCTTCCGCGACCGCGCCGCCCGCGGCCGTGTCGAGCGCGTGCGCCACATCCTCCGGTTTCACATGGAAGCCGTTGATGTCATTCAGCCAGCCGTCCCAGGTCTCGGCCACAACCGGCAGGCTCCACCAATAACCCGTCTTGTCCGCTGCGCCGTGCGCGAGGCGCCAGGCGATGACCGCGTCCCGCGCCACGCCCACGCTGTGAGTGTTGGTAATCACGACCGGCCCTTCGAGGAACCCGCTCTCTTCCATCCAGGCTGTCCCGGTCATCTCACCGTTGCCATTCAGGCTGAAACTGCCGGCGTAAACCGGATCATTGAGCGAGTCATGTCCGCGCGGCAGGATCGCGGTCACGCCCGTGCGCACGGGACCTTGGCCGACCTCGAGTTTCCCTTCGCCTCGAATCAAGGTCGTGAACCCGACCTCGACTCCGGCGACGTCGGTGATGGCGTTCCATTTCCCCGGCGTGCCATCGAAGGGAATACCCAGGGCCCGCGCGCGCATCGCGGTTTTCGCGGGAGGGGAGGGTTGCGGCTCGCGCGCGAAAAGGATGGCCGGCGAGATAAGCAGGGCGAGAAGAGCGGCCGACGCTTTTTCGTTCATGTCTCGAGAGAATGAACGGATTTTCGCGAAATGAAAGAACCAGCAGCCCTGCTTGTTCGCGCGGGAACAGATTGGGTCTTTTTGGCTGAATCGAATTTCCTACGGCAATGGCTGCGCCCGAATATGTAATCAAAAAGTACGGAAGCGTCAGCCGCTGCGGTTTGCTGCCTCGGCTGGGGGATGATAGAATATACCACGATGACGGATTCAAATTCGGATTTTCTCGGCGAAGTAGAAGCAGCGTTGGGCGCGGCCGACACGCGGCTCGGGGCGCTGCCGCAGGTGTTGGATATACTTCTTCGGCGTTTCGATTGCACGACGGGGACCGTCCATTTGCTCGACGACAAATCCGGCATACTGCGTCTGGCAGCTCACCACGGGATACCTGATGTGGTGCTGAATAAGATCGAAGTCATTCCGGTCGGGAAGGGGATGGCGGGTATCGCTGCCGAACGTCGCGAGCCCGTCCAGGTATGTAATCTGCAGACGGACAGTTCCGGTGTGGTCAGACCCGGCGCGCGCGACACAAGGATGGAGGGTTCGGTAGCCGTGCCGATGCTCAATTCGGGAGGTGCCGTTAAGGGCGCGCTCGGCATTGCAAAACCGGTCCCATACGATTTTACGCCGCAACAATGTGATTTGCTCTTAGAGACAGGCGCCCTGATCGCCGCACGCACTTGAGCGATGACTCGCGACAAACTGCTCAACCTCTATTTTCTGGATGCGCGGTCGAAGCTGATCGATCTCGCGGCATTTTTGGATCGAGTGGAACGCGCCCCTGGTGAGGATGATTTCCGCCTCCGTTCCTTTCGCGCGGCGCTCCGGCATTTGGGTGGATCGGAGACGGATAAGGCGAAAGCGGTGCTGCTCGCGCTGAGCGATCCGACGATTGAGCCGCTCAAGCAAGCGACGACAAAGGGGGCGACCGGCGCCTGGCCGCAGTTCGAAAGCTGATGCGCTACATCGAACCGCATGCCCACATGGTCAGCCGTGTGACGAACGATTACCTGGCCATGGCGACAGCCGGCTGCCAGGCAGTTTGTGAGCCGGCCTTTTGGGCGGGGTTCGACCGCGGCTCGGCGGAAGGTTTTCGCATTTACTTCTCGCAACTGACCGAGCATGAACCGAAGCGCGCGGCGACCTTCGGCCTGCCGCATTTTTGCTGGCTTTGCATCAATCCAAAAGAATCGGAAGACCTGCAGCTGGCCGACGAGGTCCTGGCGGTCATTCCGGAATTCATCAACCGGCCAAACGTGCTCGGCATCGGCGAGATCGGGCTGAACAAAAACAGCCGTAACGAGATCACGGTTCTCGAGAAGCACGTCGATCTCGCCGCGCGCTTCAATCAGATGATTCTCGTCCATACCCCGCACCTCGAGGACAAGCTCAAAGGCACGTGCTTGATCATCGACGTCTTGAAAAACGACAGCCGGATCGAGCCCGGCCGCGTCCTCATCGATCACGTCGAGGAACACACTGCGCCACTCGTCCTCGAGGCCGGCTTCTGGGCGGGCATCACCTTGTATCCGGAATCGAAATGTACGCCACCGCGCGCCATCGATATGGTCGAGCGGTTCGGCGCCGATCGCCTCTGGCTGAATTGCGCCTGCGACTGGGGCAACAGCGATCCGCTTTCAGTGCCAAAAACCGCGCTCGAAATGCGCAAACGCGGTCACAGCGAAGACGCCATTGATTTCCTGATCTACCGGAATCCCTGCCGCTTTTTGGGACAAAGCCCCGTCTTCACGTTGAGCTGAAGCGCCTCACCCATGAGGCTGCGCGCCGGTCATCATCTTGCGTATTCCACGAATGCTCATCCCGGCGAGACCTGGGATGAGACACTCAACGCCCTCGAAAAGTACACGCTCGCCGTCCGGGCAGCGGTCGCGCCTAACGAGCCCTTCGGAATCGGGCTGCGACTGAGCGATCGCGCGTCGCGCGAATTGCTCAAGCCGCGAACGCTGGCAGGCTTTCGCAGCTGGCTCGACACGAACGGCTGCTACGTTTTTACGATCAATGGCTTTCCTTTCGGGAAATTCCACGGCGGGCCGGTCAAGGAGCAGGTCTTTGCGCCGGATTGGACAACCAGCGAACGGCTCGAGTACACCAATCGGCTCTTCGACATTCTGGCGATGCTCTTGCCTAACGATTGCGAAGGCAGCGTCAGTACCTTGCCCGGATCATTCAAAGAATTCGCGACCGGTGAAGAAGAGCTCGATGCCATCCATCTGAATCTTTGGCGCTGCGTTGATCACATCGCGGCGCTCGCGGGGAGATCTGGTCGTCAACTGCATCTCGGTCTGGAGCCGGAACCGTTCGGACTGTTTGAGAACACGAGTGAGACACTGCGGTTTTTCGAGCGTCTGCAAAGCCGACGACCGGCTGACGATCGTCTTTCCCGACATTTGGGAGTGAACTACGACGCCTGTCATTTTGCCGTCGAATATGAGGATGCGCGCGAAAGCCTAAGCGCTCTGCGAACCGCGGGCATTCGGATCAGCAAACTGCATTTAAGCTCGGCGCTCCGCCTTGCGCCGGCGGGCGAATCGACCGCGTTGCTGCAGCCATTCGTTGACCATGTTTACCTGCATCAGGTGATCGCCCGGACGGCGGAGGGCGGTCTTCGTCGCTACAAAGACCTGCCCCTCGCTTTGGGAAAAAATGAACCGGCAGCGGAGTGGCGAATCCATTTTCACGTGCCGCTTTACGCTGAGGTGCAAAAGCCGCTTGCGACCACGATTGATCATGTGGTTGGCGTGCTCGACTGGCTGGCCGCGACTCCGCGTGCCTGTTCGCACCTTGAAATGGAAACCTACACCTGGGAGGTGCTGCCAAACCATCTACGGAGCGCCGATCTGGTGGATCAACTCACGCGCGAGTACAAATGGAGCCTAACGAGACTAATCGAACGCAAGCTGGCGTGACCGACGTGGGGACACTGCGTGCATGGCTCGTCCTCGCGCGAGCCTCGAATCTGCCGACCGTCTGGTCAAACTGCATCGCGGCCTACTGGCTCGGGGGCTGGAATTCGAGCGCAACGCTGCTTCTCCTCTGCGTCGCCGCCAGCCTCCTCTACACGGGCGGGATGTTTCTCAATGACGTCTGCGACGTGGGGTTCGATCGACAATACAAATCCGGCCGGCCGATCGTTGCCGGCAGGGTGACACGTCGCGCGGCCGCCGTGGCTGCGCTGGTGCTCTTGTTCGCCGGCGTCTCCCTGCTGGCGACGATCAACGCTTGTGCGCTGCTCTTTAGTGGCATCCTCGCGCTTCTCATCGTCGCGTACGATCTTGTGCATAAGCGCATTTCATGGGCGCCGGTGCTGATGGCGGCGTGTCGTTTCCTTTTGTACCTGACCGCTGCTTCCGCTGCGCAGGCTGGCGTGACGCCACGTGTGTTCGGTTTTGCGACCGGTTTGGGGCTCTACGTGGTCGGCCTGAGTTATCTCGCCCGGGGCGAGACGCGCGCGCTGCGCGCTTCGACGCCTTGGTTGCTGATGCTTTTTGCACCGGTGATCGTTGGTCTCGCTCTGGACTTCACCGCCTTCACCGTGATTTGTGCGATGCCGCTCCTCCTTTGGATCTGCTACGGACGCGCGGTCGCGAAACAGAGCGCCGGCCGAGCCGTTGCAATCCTGCTCGCCGGGATCGTGCTCGTCGATTTGCTCGCTCTGTCGCCGTCATCATTCCTGCTTTGGCTCGGTTTTGCCGCACTTTTCGGCGCGGCGCTGCTGTTTCAGCGATACGTTCCGGCAACATGATCGAGATGAATAATGGGGCCGCCATCACCTGCCGGTTTGAGGTGCCGTTCGAATTCCGGGTTTTTTTTACCAACGGCGTATTCGACCCCGACAATAATTTGCTTCGCGAGGTGCTCAGGAGTGGCGGCGAGCGACGCGAGAAACTGCTCGCGGTGATCGATCAAGCGGTCGGCGTCGCGCTGCCGACGCTGCCAGATGAGCTCACCGCATATCTCGTTGGGACAAACATGGACCTGGTCTGCCCACCGATCGTGCAAGCGGGCGGCGAGCTCCTGAAGAATCAATCTGCAGCAGTGACACAACTCTATGGATTGATCGAACGCCACGGGCTTTCGAGACAATCGTTCGTCGCCGCGATCGGAGGCGGCGCGCTCCTCGATGTGGTTGGTTTTGCGGCGGCTACCGCGCACCGCGGCATCCGGCACATCCGATTTCCGACCACTACACTCAGTCAGGGAGACGGCGGAGTCGGAGTGAAAAACGCGATCAACGCCTTCGGAAAAAAAAACTTCATCGGCACATTTGCGCCGCCCTTTGCCGTCATCAACGACCGCAGGTTTCTCGACACTCTTCCCCGATCCGGCAAAGCCGCCGGCTATATCGAAGCGGTCAAGGTGGGCCTGATTCGCGATGCCGATTTTTTTCTCGAAATCGAAAGCATCGCCGACCAATTGAATCAGTTCGAACCGGCCGCGATGCAGCGTTTGATCCGTCGTTCCGCGGAACTGCATTTGAAACATATCAGCCGAAGCGGAGATCCCTTCGAACGCGGATCAGCCCGCCCGCTGGACTTCGGTCATTGGGCGGCGCACAAGCTCGAGCAGCTCACTTCCTTCCGCCTTAGCCATGGCGAAGCTGTCGCGATCGGCATGGCGCTCGACATCATCTACTCGCGCGATGCGGGACATCTCAGCGCCTCCGACACCACCCGAATTCTCGCGCTGATTCACCGGCTTGGCTTTGCCCTTTTTGCGCCGGAGCTGCTCGACACCGACGCGCTCCTTGTCGGGCTGGATGAGTTTCGCGAACACCTCGGCGGCGAGCTGACGATTACGCTTTTGAAGGGAATCGGCCGCGGATTTGAAGTGCACGAGATCTCCCGCGACGGCGTGGTAAGAGCAATCGAAGAACTGCGGGAGCGCGCGCTGGCGGCGGCAAGATGAAACGGACTGCGGTTCTCAACGTCGTCGGCCTAACGAGCGGACTCGTCCAGCGGATGCCGCGGCTGCGCCAATTCGCAAGCGCGCGTCACCTGCGCAGCATCGTGCCGGCGTTCCCGGCGGTCACTTGCACCGCGCAGTCCACCTATCTTACCGGTCTCACGCCGGTTGGGCACGGCATTGTCGGCAACGGCTGGTACGATCGCGACCTGGCGGAAGTGCATTTCTGGAAGCAATCGAATCACCTCGTGCAGGGCCGTAAGCTTTGGGAAGAGCTGCGCGAGCAAATCCCCGGCTTCACCTGCGCCAAGCTTTTCTGGTGGTACAACATGTATGCCACCGCCGATTATTCGATCACGCCGCGGCCGATCTATCCCGCGGACGGACGGAAGATTTTCGACGTTTATACCGCACCCTTCGACGTTCGTTTCGCGATCAAAAAAGACCTCGGTGAATTCCCCTTCCGCAGTTTCTGGGGGCCCGGGGCGGGGATCGCCTCTTCGCGCTGGATCGCGGCATCGGCGAAGTGGATCGAGGAACGTTATCGGCCGAGCCTGAGTCTCGTTTATCTCCCGCACCTCGATTACAACCTGCAAAAAATTGGGCCAGACGATCCAGGGATTGCCACCGATCTGCAGTTGCTCGATGACTTATTAGGCGATCTCATTTCATTTTTCGAGCAACGCGATATTCAGCTCATAATTCTCTCGGAATACGGCATCGCACCGGTCGATAACCCCATTCACATCAACCGTGTTCTCCGGCAGCAGGGTTGGATCAAGATCAAAGACGAGCTTGGGCTCGAGATGATCGACTGCGGCGCGAGCAAAGTTTTCGCGGTCGCCGATCATCAGGTGGCGCAGGTTTACGTCAATGACCGGGCTTTGCTCGAGCAGGCGCGTTCCCTTCTGGAGTCGCAAGCTGGCATCCAATCGGTCAGCGACCGTATCCAGCAAGTCGCGCTTGGGATCAACCACCCCCGCGCTGGAGATCTCGTGGCCGTCGCCGATCACCGCAGTTGGTTCACTTACTACTATTGGCTGGATGATGCGGTCGCGCCCGATTTCGCGCGGTCGGTCGATATCCACCGCAAGATTGGCTATGATCCGGCCGAACTTTTCATTGATCCTGCGATCAAGTTTCCGGCCGCGCGCGTCGCCGGCTTTCTGCTCAAGAAAAAACTTCATCTCCGCGCTTTGCTCGAGGTCATTCCGGTCGACGCGACCCTGGTGAAAGGCTCACATGGTCGAGTGCCGGAGTCTTCGGAGGATCATCCGGTGGTGATTTGCGATCAACCAACCGCGCACCCGCCTGATGAAATCAAGGCGGCAGATGTCTATGGTCTGCTGCGCGCGGCTTGCCTTGGTGACGCATGACGCGCGCGTGGGGCAAAGATTTTTGGGTCATGTTCGGACAGGATTAACAGGATTTTGCAGGATGGAAAGAGGGTGGGTTGCATAGCCGCTGCTCTCCCCAGGAAATCCTGTCCATCCTGTTAATCCTGTCTGCATTTCCGAATTTCTGTTTTCGCCTCCACAACGACGCACTAGATTGAGCGCGTGAGCTACCAGGTTTTTGCGCGAAAATACCGGCCACAGACCTTCGAAGACCTCGTCGGGCAGGATCACGTCACGCGCACGCTACAGAATGCGGTCGAGCAAAACCGGCTCGCCCACGCCTACCTTTTTGTCGGTCCGCGCGGGATCGGGAAGACCTCGACCGCGCGCATCCTGGCCAAAGCGCTCAACTGCATCCACGGCCCGACCACGACGCCCTGCGGGGTGTGCGACAATTGCAAGGAAATCGCAGGCGGCAACAGCCTCGATGTGCTCGAGATCGACGGCGCGAGCAACAACGGCGTCGAACAGGTGCGCGAGCTGCGCGACAACGTTCGTTATGCGCCGGCCAAGGCGAATTACAAAATCTACATCATCGACGAAGTGCACATGCTCACTTCGCAGGCCTTCAACGCCCTTCTGAAGACGCTGGAGGAGCCGCCCGAGCATGTGAAGTTCATCTTTGCCACGACCGAGCCGCAGAAAGTGCTCCCGACCATCCTGAGCCGGTGTCAGCGCTTCGATCTCCACCGCATCCCGGCCAATCTCATCGCGCAGCATCTCCAGTTCATCGCCGGGAAAGAGGAGATCACGCTCGAGCCTGCCGCCGCTCACGCCATCGCGCGCGGGGCCGATGGCGGCCTGCGCGATGCCGAGTCGATGCTCGACCAGCTTGTCGCTTTCTGCGGGGAAACGATCGCGGAGAGCGATGTGCTCAGTGTTTTCGGTTTCACGAGCGAGTAAACCATCGCCGGGTTCACGGAGAAAATCCTTCGGGGCCAGACCGCGGAAGCGCTTGCCGTGCTCGACGAACAGGCCGCCGCGGGCAAGGAAATGATGAAACTGATGGGCGATCTCATCGCCCACCTGCGCGACCTGCTGGTTTACAAGGTGCGGCCTGCCGCGCTGGCCGAGGAAGCCGCGCCGGAATTGCAGTCGTCGTTAGGCGAAGAAGCGGCCTTGATCGAAACGGACCGGCTGTTGGAGTTAATCGAGCAGTTCGCCGCCGCGGAAGGGCGAATGAAATGGGCGCCGAACAAGAAGCTGCATTTCGAGGTCGCGGTGATCAAAGCGATTCAAACTCTGAGCCAGGTCACGCTCAGCGAAGTGATCGACAACCTCGCCGCCTTGCGTGGCGGCGTCTCTTCCGCCCCGGCTCTTGCGCGTGCTCCTGCTCCTAATCCGGTTCCGCAAAAGAAACCCGCCGCTCCGGCTCCGGCTCCCAGCCCGGCGCCGCCCCCCGCCGCTGCCAGTTCCGCCGATATCGGCGCCGTCTGGCCCAAAGTCATCCAGCTGGCCTACACCCGGCGCCCCTTGCTCAAAACCTGGCTGGCCGTCGCGCGTCTCCTCGGCATCGAGGGACGCAATGTCCTCCTCGGCTTTGCGCCGAGCGACAAGACGGTGATGGAATCGCTCGCCCGCCCGGCCAATCGCAGCTTCCTCGAGGAATTGCTTCGGGAGGTTTCCGGCTCCGATTGGACGGTCAAGATGAGCATCGAGGACGGAATGCCGGCCGCGCCAACGGAGCAACCCGCCGCGAGTGAAGCCAGGAAATCTTCGCCTAACGAGTCGGGCGATTCCTTCAAAGACGATCCCTTAATCAAAGAAGCCCTTGAGATTTTCAAAGGCGAAATCAAATCCGTCACCACCTGATCTATGAATATAAACAAGTTGATGAAGCAGGCGCAGAAGATGCAGGAGCAAATGGCCAAGACTCAGGCCGAGCTCGAGGAGAAAACCGTCGAGGTCGCGGCCGGCGGCGGCAAGGTGACGGTAGTCGCGAACGGCGCCGGCGACGTCCTTTCGATCAAAATTGCGAAAGAGATCGTCGACCCAGAGGACGTGGAAATTTTGGAAGACCTCATCCTGAGCGGCGTCCAGCAGGCGATTGCGCAAGGCAAGGAAATGGCCGGGAGCGAGATGTCAAAAATCACCGGCGGAATGAACCTGAGCGGCCTCGGCGGCCTCGGGATGTAGCCGGGGATTGTTTAACCGCCGAGGACGCAGAGGCTCCTGAATTAAAATCTTCCTCTGCGGCCTTGCGGAAATCCACCCCCAGTTTTCAACTCCCAAGGAGAAGGGAACACTCTTTTTAGCGGCGGATTGAGATCCTCGATCCTCGTTGATCCTCGTTCCCAAGTTGCACTTGGGAACGCGCTTGTCTTAGAAGCTAAGCTTCCATCATCCTGACACGATGCGCAGCCGCTACCGGGTCAACGAGAAGGAGCAAGCGCACTTCGTGACTTCCTCGGTAGTGGCCTGGTTGCCCGTCTTCACGAAGGCGGTGCGCTGCGACATCCTGGTGGAGTCGCTCCTTTATTGTCGGAAGGAAAAGGGGCTCAAGGTATACGCTTGGGTGATTCTCGACACCCACTTCCATGCCATTGTCGCCTCGTCTGATCTATCGAGGGTGATGGCCGACTTGAAGCGACATACGGCCCGGCGGTTGTTCGAACAGTTGGAGAGCGAAAAGGCGGAGTGGCTCTTGAATCAATTGGCATACTTTCGGGCGGCGCATAAGACGGAGAGTGATCGTCAGTTTTGGCAGGAAGGGTTTCATCCGCAGGCGATCCCGAGCGACGAGATCATGCAGCAGAAGCTGGAGTATCTGCATATTAATCCCGTCGAGCGCGGCCTGGTGGCTTCGCCGGAGCATTGGCGGTATTCCTCGGCGCATGAGTGGCTGGCAGGGGCGGTGCCGGTGTTGCGCTGTGATGACTGGCTGAGGGTTTGAAGCTCAGCTTCCTGGGCAGGTGCGTTCCCAAGTGCAACTTGGGAACGAGGGAACCCGAGGGAGCCGAGGGAGACACGAGGGATGCGGAGAACGAGGAGACTTAGGCGTCGACCACTTCGTTGAGCGCAACCGGCTTTTGGTAGAGATTGCCGGGGTGAAAAAACTGCGCCTGGAAGCGGGTGCGATCGTCGAACCACAAGACGTCCTCCCCGCCGGAAAGTGATCAACCGGTAGGTGTCGTAATCGAGCTTCTGGAGAATGTCGGGCAGCGCGATATCGTTAGGCTGATAGGCCGCCGCGCCCGTTCGGTGCGCTTGCCTAACGACCTGATCGAAGACCGCGTCGGAGCCAAAGGCGGGCGGTCGCGAGAAAAAGCGCCGCGAGCGCCGTCGCTGCGCTAAAGCGCCACGATCTGCCGTTGGTGCTGTTCAAAGACGCAGACCTCTTCGATTCCCATCTGCGCCATCTTCTCCGCCAGCCGGGCAAAGTTTTCTCCCTGCTGCACATGGGAATGTCCGTCGGAGGCGGTGGTAAACGGGATGCCTTTCTCCTGGGCACGGCGAATGATTTCATCGCTCGGATACAACTCGCCGACCGGTTTGCGCCAGCCCGCGGTCGACAATTCCATGGCGAGATTTGCATTTTTGATTTCGGTCAGGACCCCGGCGAGAACGGAGCCAAGATCCTTGGTCGGGCGAAAGCCAAAAATCTTCACCAGATCGAGATGGGCCACGCAATCGAACAGCCCGCTCCTCGCCATCGCGCGAATCCGCTCGTAGTAATCGAGGTAGACTTCGTCGATCTCGCGCCGTTCAAACTCCGCCTCCTCCCCGGCGTGATCGAAAGCCCAGTCCCCGCGCAGGAAATGGACAGAGCCGAGGACAAAATCGAGCCGGACCCAATTCTTCTCCACCCAGGCGCGGCCGGCGGCGGAATGGACGGGATCGTTATCGAGCTCGATCCCGGCGCGGATTTTAAGATCGGGATTCGCCTCGCGCAGCCGCTCGATTTGCTCGAAGTCGACCCCGCGATGGTAGCGATCGTGATCGGTGAGAGCGAAATCGCGCAGACCGATCTTGCGGGCGTGGTTCGCCCACGGCTGGAGAAGTTCCTGGGTGTAGGGCTGGTCCCGATGTCCCTGCGGATGAAGATGGTAATCAGAGAAGAGCGTCCCTGTGGACGCTTCGCTCTGCGAAGCGCGGGCGTTCGCGTTCGATTTTTTCCGGTCCTCAGAGTTTGTCTTCATCATCGGGCTCGCGCTTCGCAGAGCGAAGCGTCTACATCAGGGTGCGGCGATCGATTTCCGTTGCGCCCCAATCTCCGGATAGGCCGGGACCGTCACCTCGACCGTGAAGACTCGGCCGGACGAGAGCTCGCGCGTCGCGATCGTCTCGGAATACTCGACGTGCTCGCCCGGATTAATCAGGAGAGTGCCGACCTGCTCGGCAAAAGCGCGGTTCTCCGACCAGCGGGTCACGACGCGACCGTTGGAATCGTGGAGCAGGATCTCGATCCGCTGCTCGCTCGGAAAAACCATTTCGACCGCGCGATCGGCCCGGTTGGTCAGGATGACGTGGACCGGCAGCTGGCGGACCTCGGAAAGTTTCACCGGCTCGCTTGGCAGTTCGACGGTGAGGGCGAGGCCGCGAATTTTCGGATTTTTGTATTGCGGGATTTTCTCCGAGGAGCCGAAGGGATGCAGCATGCGGCGGAGCCAGCCCCGTTTCTCCTGCGCGGGCGCGTCCGCGACGGTCACGAGCAGAGCCAGCGTAGCGCAAACGAACGTTAGTCTCATTCGCTCCAAAGAGGCCAACGTTGCAAAACCTGTCAAACCCTTTATCAATCCGCCATGAGGACTCTGCTCGCCGCCGCGCTCTTTTTTGCCCTCGGCCTGGGCGCGAAAGCGGGCTCTGCGCATTGCACTTTTCGGGTGCACGTCGAGGCGAACCAGCGCGACAGCGCTGCCTTCGCGCAACCGATTCGATCGCTCACAGGCCGCGACGTTTTCATCGAAAAAACCGCCTGGCTGAGCGAGCGCGACGTGAAACGTTACTACCCGTATCGAGCCGCCGATGGCAGCTACGGGGCGTTGCTTGAGCTGGACGATCACGGCCGGACGGTGCTCGATACCCTGAGCGTGGAGCATCGCGGCGCGATCCTTTATGTCTTTTTAAACGGTCGGCCGCTGACGGAATTGCAGATCGATCGGCGGAACAAGGACGGGAAGATCTATCTCGCCTCCGGCCTGACCGAGGCGGACATCAAATCGATGCACAAGGATTGGAAGCTCATCGGCGGGCGGAAGAAAAAATGAGCGGCGTGGTGCGCGCGTGGGCGTTGCTCTTTCTGGCCGTGACCGCTTTTGCGCGAGCGGATGAGACTCCGGTGAATCTGGTTTTGCCGACCGACAACACCGCGCTGCTGCGGGGCGACAACGAGAATTTCTACCAAGTCATCCAACGCAACCTGCGGGGGATGATTTCTTTTCCCTGGCAGGGCGGGCAATACGGTTTTGTGCGCGACCCGGTGGAGACAGCCGCGGGTCAGGTCTACACCCGGTTTCATGAGGGGAGGGACATCCGGCCGATGCGGCGCGATGCGCGCGGCGAACCGCTCGACGAAGTGCGCGCGATGGCGGCGGGGAAGGTGGTTTACACGAGCCAGGCGGCGGGCGCTTCCAACTACGGGCGTTATGTCGTGGTCGAGCATCGTTGGGGCGGTTCTCCTTATTACAGTCTCTACGCGCATCTGAGCACGATCGCGGTCTCGGCCGGGGAGGAAGTGAGGCAGGGGGAGAAGGTTGGGATCATGGGGCACACCGGGAGCGGAATTAATCGCGAGCGGTCGCACGTCCACGTCGAGCTCAATCTTCTTCTGAACGATCATTTCGAAGCGTGGCACGACATCTTTTTCAAAGGGGAACCGAACCGGCACGGGATTTACAACGGGCTCAATCTCGCCGGGCTCGATCTGCCGCGGCTCATCCTCGCCGCGCGCGCCAAGCCCTCGCTTACTCTGCCGGCCTTTCTTGGCCGCGAAGAAGTTTTTTACAAAGTGATCATTCCGGACTCGCCTAACTTTCAATTGCCCCGCCGCTACCCGTGGATGATGACCGGTTCGCCTAACGAAAAGCCGGTCTCCTGGGAAATCTCTTTCACCCGCTCGGGGCTACCGTTGCGACTGGCGCCAAGCAGCCGGGCGGTGAGCGCGGCTGAGGTTTCCTACGTCAAGCCGGGTCCGGGCGATCTGCGAAATCTCACCCGGCACCTCGCCGGTCGCGGGAGCAGCGCGCGCCTGACCGAGAGCGGGAAAGCCTACATGCGCCTCCTCACTTTCCCGGACTAACGAACGTGCGTCGACTTACCCGGCGGCAGTTTCTCGGGCTCGGGCTCGTCGCTTTGCCGGCCGCGGCCGGAATCGACGGACGTTTCGCCGAGCCGACCTGGCTGCGGGTGACGCAGTTCGATCTGCGTCCGGAGCCGACCTGCCGTTTCGTGCAGTTCAGCGATTTCCATTACAAAGGCGATACCGACTACGCCGCCAGTGTCGTGCGCAAGATCAACGACCTCGCGCCGGAGTTTGTCTGCTTCACCGGCGACTTGGTGGAAGACAAACGCTACGCCCCGGCCGCGCTCGATTTCATCCGCCAGATCGAGCGTCCGGTTTACGGTTGCCCGGGGAATTGGGATTACGGGAGCGGGGCTGACTTTCGGGAATACGAAAAGGCATTTCGCGCGACCGGAGGCGAGTGGCTGGAGGACTGCAGCGTTGTTCTGGCGGAGCAGAACCTCGAGCTGATCGGGATGGGATTGCGCGGCGTGCACCAGCTCGAAGAAGCGAAGGCGCCGCGCCGTCTGCTGCTCATCCATTACCCGATCCAGGCCGACCGGCTGGAAGGGCGCCGATACGATTTGATTCTGGCCGGCCATTCCCACGGCGGTCAGGTGCGCCTTCCGTTCTACGGCGCTCCCGTTTTGCCCTACGGTGTGGGACGTTACCAGTGCGGCCGTTTCGAGTCGTTAGGCGGCCCGCTTTACGTCAATGTCGGCGTCGGCACCTACATGTTTCCCGTCCGATTCAATTGCCGTCCGGAAATCACCTTGATCAGGGTTTAGAGGGTCGCGCCAGCACCCAGCCGGTCGGCAAAAAATCGGCCGCACGACGAAAAATCTTATCAGGATCGCGTGCAAGGGATTTCTCCGGGAGATCCGCCTAGTCAGTGGCAGCGGAGACGTTGCGCAGGTGTTTGATGGCGGTGTCGAGGTCCTTGCGGTTCACGAGGTCGACGACGCGGAGGTTGTCAGGAAAGGGCAGGATGGGTGATTCTCGAATCGAATGCGCTTATTTGAGCCCGCCGGGTTTTGACAATCCGGAAAATGCCTCTAGCTTCACGTCCCTCCTCGCTGAAAGGCGACCAAATCAGGAGAGCCACCCGGCTCGTCGGAACTGACATTATCATGCAAAAAAATCGCTCTAAACGTTATCGCGCGGCCGCCGAGCTGGTGGACCGCAACAAAACCTACAGTTTCTCGGAAGCGGTGAGCCAACTGAAGAAACTGCCGCCGACAAAATTTGACCAGACGGTCACGATGTCGTTCCGGCTCGGGGTTGATCCGAAACAATCCGACCAGATGGTCCGTGGCACCTGCCCGCTCCCGCACGGCAGCGGCAAGCAAGTGCGCGTGCTCGTTTTCGCGCAAGGCGCGGCGGCACAGGCGGCGAAGGATGCCGGGGCGGAATACGTCGGTTACGAGGATCTGATAAAGAAGTGCCAGGAAGGTTTCCAGGATTTCGACGTCGCGATTGCGACCCCCGGAACGATGTCCGAAGTGCGCAAGCTCGGTAAGGTGCTCGGACCGCGTGGGCTGATGCCGAATCCGAAAATCGGAACGGTGACGGAGGATACCGCCAAGGCGGTGGCTGAAGTGAAGGCGGGCCGAGTCGAGTTCAAGCTCGATAAAAATGGCAACATCGCGGTGCCAGTCGGCAAATTTTCATTCGCGGAAAACCAGTTACTTGAGAACGGAACGGCGATTATCGAAGCCGTGGTCAAAGCCCGGCCGGCAACGGCCAAGGGACGTTTCGTCGATGGCATGACGCTGGCCGCGACGATGTCGCCCGGATTGCGCGTCGATCCTTCGCCTTATCTCAGCATCTAATTTTTTATGAGACCCGAAAAAGCCAATATCGTTGAGGACCTTTCCGCGAAACTGACCGGTTCGCCGTTCATCCTGGTGACTGATTATCAGCGGATGAAGGTCGACCAATTCGGCGAATTGCGGAACCGGCTCGCCCCGACCGGTGCCGAAGTCCATGTGGTCAAGAACAGCTTTCTGAAACGCGCCATGACGGCGAGCGGAATGCCGGACCTGAGCGAGCAATTGACCGGCCAGACTGCGGTCGTGACGGGTAACTCCGACGTGGCCCCGGTGGCGAAAGTTTTGAAGGCCTTCGCCGCTGAGTTCAAGATCGCGGCGCTGAAAGTTGGCGTGGTCGACAAGGCGGTGCTTTCGACCGCCGAGGTGGAGTCGCTAGCCGACTTGCCTTCGCGCGACATCTTGCTTTCGCAGCTTCTGGGTGTGCTTTTGGCGCCGGCGACCAAATTGGTCCGGACTTTGAACGAACCGGCCGCGTCCCTGGCCCGGCTCCTGAACGCGAAAGCCGAAAAAGAAGGGCAACCGGCCGAGGCCGCAGCCTAACGATTAACAAATTTCGTCCCGCGACCGCGGGTCGAGCAACAAAAAAACAAACACTGTCCGAGTCGACGGCTGTCGGCTGTAATTTTCCGGGGGCTTCCGGGAGCGGCAATTGGAGGAAACTAAAATGGCAGATACAAACGCAATTGTGGAGCAACTCAGCGGGCTGACCGTTCTCGAGGTTGCTGGATTGGTGAAGCAACTCGAAGAAAAATGGGGCGTCAGCGCAGCGGCTCCCGTGGCCATGGCGGCCCCCGCCGGTGGCGGTGGCGCAGCGGCTCCGGCAGCTGAAGAGAAGACCACCTTCGACGTCATCCTGAAGGAAATGGGCTCAAACAAAATCGGCGTGATCAAGGAAGTTCGCGCCGCTGTCCCCGGACTCGGCCTGGCGGAAGCCAAGGCTCTGGTCGAGGGCGCGCCCAAGACGATGAAGGAAGGCGTGACCAAGGAAGAAGCCGAAGAGATCAAGAAAAAGGTCGAAGCGGCCGGTGCCAAGGTCGAAATCAAATAATTTTCCATCCTCCGGCGGGCGCAGTGCGAGAAAGTACTTGCGCCCTCCGGCAGGATGTGAATAGTTACGTCCCCCTTTTTCAGGCTCCAGGAACGCCCGACGTATTTTTAACTCGCTCTCGACGGCAAATCTCAAGATTGGCAACAAAACGGTGGAGGTCTCTTTGACAGACCGCCGTTTTGCTGCCAGTTTTTTCGCCCGCTATTTCCGGAAAAAACCGTAACCCTCGTACTCCTCGCGACCTGCATCCAGGGTCGTTGCAGGTTTTAAACCATTGGAGATTGGTGCACCGTTATGTCTGATCGTACTGCAATAGAGCGTATCCACTTCGGCAAAATCAAAGAGGCGATTGAGCCGCCCAACCTGATCGAGGTTCAGCTCAACTCCTACGTCGATTTTCTGCAAAAAGACGTCCCGCCGAGCAAGCGGAAGAACACCGGCCTGCAGACCGTTTTCAAGGAAGTTTTCCCGATCGAGAGCTACGACGAAAAAGCGACCCTCGATTTCAGCCAGTATGAGATCGGCGAGCCCAAACTGAGCGCTCTGGAAGCACAGCGCGAAGGCCAGACCTACAGCGCGCCGCTCCACGTCACTTTCCAGCTCAAGGAAGAGAAGGGGACCAAGGAAGAAAAAGTTTACATGGGCGAAATCCCGCTCATGACGCCGTCGGGCACGTTTGTGATCAACGGCGCCGAGCGCGTCGTCGTTAGCCAACTACATCGCTCCCCGGGCATCGCTTTCGAGTCGAGCATCCATCTCAACGGCAAAGTCCTCTACAGCTTCCGCATTATCCCGGATCGCGGTTCGTGGATCGAAGTGCAGTTCGACACCAGCGACCTGCTCTACATCTACCTCGATCGTCGCAAACGCCGCCGGAAATTCCTCGCCACCACCTTCCTCCGCGCCCTCGGTTACGGCTCGGATGAAGAAGTGATCAAACTTTTCTACAACATCGAGAACCTCAAGCTGAGTGACAAGCTCGACGAAGAGAGTCTCGCGATGAAAGTCCTGACTGCCGACGTCCTCGACGGTGAAGTGACGGTTGCTCGTGCTTTCGAGCCGCTCACCCTCGCCGCCGTCGCCCAGATCAAGGCACTCGGACATAAGGAAGTGAAAGTGATCGACATCACGCACGACGACACCGTCGTGAAAGCGCTGAAGAAAGATCCGGCCCACGACCAGGAAGAAGCGCTCAAGGACATTTACCGCAAGCTACGCCCTGGCGATCCGCCGACCGTGGCAAACGCCCGCGCCCTCCTCAAGCGTCTCTTCTTCGACCCGAAGAAATACGATCTCGGCCGCGTCGGTCGCTACAAGCTGAACCAGAAACTGAGCATCGACGTTGACCTCGGCGAGCGCATCCTGACCGACAAGGATTTCATCGCCGCGATCAAGTACCTCATCAACCTCCGCCGCGGCGAAGGCACCCTCGATGACATCGATCATCTCGGCAGCCGCCGCGTCCGGACGGTGGGCGAATTGCTCGCCAACCAGTGCCGCGTCGGTCTCGCCCGCACCGAGCGCCTCGTGAAAGAGCGCATGACTTTGTTCGACGTGAACATCGACGGCATGACGCCGCAGAAGCTGATCAACCCGAAGGCGCTCAGCGCCGTCGTGCGCGATTTCTTCGGTCGTTCGCAGCTTTCGCAATTCATGGATCAGACCAACCCGCTCGCGGAGTTGACGCACAAGC
>JBBPZS010000107.1:0-26213 GCA_038198605.1 Chthoniobacterales bacterium
AAGCGCGGGTTTCGGCGTTGCTTGCAATGATTCCTACCGCGTCGCCCAGAGGGCGACGTCTACAGCAGCACCCCGGCGCTCGACCGGATGCCTGCTCGTAGCGCCTGCGTCTGTAGACGCTTCGCTCTGCGAAGCGCGGGTTTCGGCATTGCTTGCAATGATTCCCCCCGCGTCGTCCAGAGGGCGACGTCTACAGCTTGCACAATCCCGTCGCCCGACCGGATGGTTGCGTCACGATGCCTTCCAGCCGCTCACTCGCCCTCGACGCCCTGCAACGCTGGCGTCGCGGGACGGAGTTCGCCGATCGCATCGTGGGCGAAACCTTTGCCGGCAGCGGGCTTGGTCCGGCGGATCGCGCTTTTGCCCTCGAACTTTTCTACGGCATTCTCCGCAACCTCACCCTGCTCGATTTCTGGATCGCGCAGCTCCGCTCCGAGCCGGTCGACTACGGGACCCGCGACCTCCTGCGGCTTGGTCTTTACCAAACCCTGCTCATCGACACTGCCGCTCACGCGGCCGTCTTCGAAACGGTCGAACTGGCCCGGCCCCGCGCCCGTTCTCTGGTCAACGCCATCCTCCGCCGCGCCCTCCGGGAAAAAAATGCCCTAACGACTGCGGCGGAAGCGCAGCCGCTCGCGGTTCGTTATTCCGCCCCAGCCTTTCTGTTCGAGAAATGGTCGCGCCAATTCACTGCCGCCGATCTGAGGAAACTTTGCCAGTGGAACAATCAACCGGCCCCGGTTTACGCCCGGATCAACCAGCTCAAAATCACGGTGCCGGAATTCCTCGCCTGTTACCCGGGCAGCGAACTTCTCCCGGGCCGGGACAATTTTGTCACGCTGCGCGATCCGGGCGCGGCCCTGGCGGCGGGCGATTGCTATATCCAGGACCCGAGCACTGCGTTGGCCTGTGAAATGTTGCGGCCTGCGCCAGGGGAAATGGTCCTCGACGCCTGCGCTGCGCCCGGCGGCAAAGCGGCCTACCTCGCGGAAATGATGCAGAATGAGGGCACGCTCATCGCGGCCGACCAGGATGAAACTCGCCTGCAACGGCTGCGCGATAATTTCGACAGGCTCGGCGTTGTGCAAGCGCGCACGGTGCGCTGCGATTGGACCGATCCGGAATCCGTCCGGGCCGCTAACTTCGCGCCCGAATCCTTCGATAAAATCCTCCTCGACGTGCTCTGCACTAACACCGGGGTAATGCGGCGACGGGTCGATGTGCGCTGGCGTTTGCGCCCGGAAGATTTCGCGCGCATGCCGCGGCAGCAGGGCACGATCCTGGAAGCAGTCGCGCCGCTCCTGCGCCCCGGCGGTGCGCTCGTTTACAGCACCTGCAGCCTGGAGCCGGAAGAAAACGAGCAGCTCATCGCAGCCTTCCTCCGCGACCGGCCGGAATTTCGCCTAACGAAAAGTGCGCAGACTCTCCCCTTTCGCGACACAGTCGACGGCGCCTTCGCCGCAGAATGTCGACGCTTCGCTCCGCGAAGCGCGGGGATCGAGCATTAGACGAATAGGAGCAGGAGCAGGAGCATGTGCCCGAGCACGAGCACGATTAGGAGCAGAGGGAGACAGGTTGCATCCCATCTGCCCGGTGGAATGATATCGCCCTATGCAAGATGCCCGTTTCGACAAGCTCGCCTCTGTCCTGGTGGATTATTCGACCGACCTGAAACGCGATGAGAAAGTCCTGATCGAGTGCTTCGACGCCCCGGACGAGATGACGATCGCGCTCATTCGCGCGACCCGGAAAGCGAAGGCAATCCCGTTTGTGCAACTGCAGCGCGCCCAGATCACGCGTGAGCTTGCGCTCGAAATCGATTCCCGCGCCCTCGACCTGACCGCGGCGCATGAGCTCGCTCGGATGAAAAAGATGGACGCCTACATCGCGATCCGCGGAAGCAACAACATCAGCGAGCTGGCCGATGTCCCAACCGACAAGATGAAACTGGTCGCGAAAAAATTTCGCCCGGTTCAGGACCACCGGGTGCAGAAGACGAAATGGGTCGTCCTGCGCTGGCCGAGTCCGGCGATGGCGCAGCTCGCCGGGATGAGCACGGAAGCCTTCGAGGATTTTTTCTTCAAAGTTTGCACCCTCGATTACCGCAAGCTTCAGCCCGGGATGAAAGCGCTCAAGGGGCTGATGGAAAAGACCGACAAGGTCCAGATCAAAGGGCCCGGGACCGATCTCCGTTTCAGCATCAAGGGAATCGCCGCCATCATTTGCGGCGGCGATCGCAATATTCCCGATGGCGAAGTCTTCAGCTGCCCGGTGAAGGATTCGGTCCAGGGCCACGTCACCTTTAACGCGCCGAGCATTTACCAGAGCACCGGCTTCGATAATATCCGGCTCGAGTTCAAGGACGGAAAAGTCGTCGAGGCGACGAGCAACCAGACGAAGAAACTGAATGCGATCCTCGATTCCGACGCCGGGGCGCGTTACATCGGCGAGTTCTCGTTAGGCTGCAATCCCTACATCATGCACCCGATGCGGGACATCCTCTTCGACGAGAAGATCGCCGGTTCGTTTCACTTCACTCCCGGCCAGGCCTACCAGGAAGCGGACAACGGCAACCGCAGCCAGGTGCACTGGGACATGGTCAGCATTCAGCGTAAGGATTACGGCGGCGGCGAGATTTATTTCGACGGCAAACTGCTCCGGAAAGACGGCGAGTTCCAGCCCAAGGAACTGCGTTCGCTCAACTGGAAGAGCTTTAAATAAGGCGCCCAGGCGCGGCGAAGGCTCACCCCATAGCTCCCATTAGTCGCATGACTCCCATTTGAGAGTATGGGAGCAACGAGCGTGATGATGCGCGCCGTCGTTAGGCGACGCCACCGGGCGTGACCTGAATCAGGCCGAGGTCGTTGCCCGCGGCCAGTTGCACGCTCGAGATCTCGAAGACCGGCGCGGTATCGATCGAGCTCGGGCCCGAGCCCGGCAACTGCATCGAGACTTTCTTCGAGGTCGAGTTGAGGACGATGGTCGCAATCTCGAAGAGCGGAGTGAATTCGATCGCCGCGATCTGGAATTCCGCGGTCAGATGGACCGAGGCCTGTTCCTGGTGCGAAGGAGTCAGCTGCACCGGGGCGGCACCCTGGCCGGAAACGAGTTCGAGGCCGGAGATGGCAAAGGAAGGTGAATTCAGCACGGCCGGTTTTTGCTGCACCGAAGGTGAGAGGCGAACCGTGCCAATGGCGCCGTTGTTCAATTCGATCTTCGCCACCTCGAAGGTGACCTGGAGGTTCATCGGCGGCTGCGGATCCTGCGAAGGAGCGAGGCGCATGGAAACGACCTTGGAGGTCGGTTTCAATTGCAGGCCGCTCATCTTGAAATTGGGCGTGAGCTGCATCGAGGCGATCTCGAGCGAGAAAGTGAGCTGGACCGCGGTATGCATCGCGCCAACCGGTTGTTGGACCGACATGGTGGATGAGGACGGGCGGGCGGCAGGAGCGGGAGTGATCGAGGTTTCAGGCATGATGTCGGATGTGGTTGGCTGTAGTCGGATGGGTTCGGTGGTGATGATCTTAGAAGCAAAAGAGGGAGTTTCAATCGAAGACTGCTCGCGCTGGCGACCGGCAAATGAGGCCGGCACCAACTCGTCTGGCTCGAGCAGGACGAGCTCGGAATCGGGCTCGGGTTGAGCGATCTCCGGAATAGGCGGCTCGGGCGAAAAGGCGGTGGTCAGGTGCGGGACGGGCTGGCCTTGTCCGACCGGCTCTTCAGTCGGTTCGGCCGGCTCTTCCGGCGCGGCGGCCAACGGTTCGGAGGCGACAACGGGCTCTTCGACCTTCGCCGCGACCTCTTCGATCTTCGCTGCGGGTTCTTCGATGTCAGTGACTGGTTCTTCGATCTTTGCTGCCGGTTCTTCGATCTTTGCGATCGGTTCGTCGATCCGGGCCACGGGCTCTGCGATTTCTTCGAGGGGTAATTTTTCGGCCACTGGTTCCGCGGCTCTTTCTGCGGCAACCGGCGCGGCCGTGATGGGCGCAAAGGGCATTGAAATCTCTTCCCTATCGCGCAGCGGTTCGGGCGGGGCGGCTGGAGCCGGTTCTTTCGCGACCGGCGGTGCTGGGGGCGGGACGGGCGCAGCGGTCTGCGGGACGACTTCCGAAACCAATTCACCCTTTTCGTTAGGCGAAACCGGCATCGGTTCGTCCACTCCGGGAATCGAGCCCCGGCCAGTGATCGCACCCGACGGCAGAACGGCGGCGCGGACAGCGGGCTCGCTCGCGACCAGGTTCAACGAAACCTTCGGCGGACTGCTCGAAAGATGTTCGCGCGTAATGCGGCGCTCGTTGCCGGTGGTCGGCTCGTCGCCGGCAAAAGGCGGCTCGGTCAGCGGCTCGGCCGGATTATAAAGAGGGACGTGGGAAAGGTTACGGCGAAACTGTTGCACAACGAGCCAAACCAGAAGCACGATGCCTGCCAACAAGAGAGCGAGAACGAAGAGGCTGCGCGGATTGGAAACGCGATCGACCATCTCGGCAAAACTGGGACGCGACCACTGCCGCGCCGCTTCGGAAGCGAGCACGCTGTCCGACGCCACCGCACTCGCAGCTGAAGTGGTTCCGGTCGCGACCGTCGCCGTGGGCTGGGCCGCTTTTCGCGTGGCCGCAATCGGCGCGGTGACCGGCTTCGCGGAAGCGATGGCGGCTGCGGCCGGGCTGCCGGTCGCGACGGCTTCGCCGCCCGGGGGCGTGGTCGCCGTTTCCGCCACCGCCGGAGCCTGAACGGTTTCGACCGGGCCAAAACGCATCGCCGGGGTCGCCTCCCCGGTGGCCGCGGGAGCCTCGGCCTGCGCGAGGGCGGAGGTGGGCGACGGTTTTTCCGAGGCTGGTTTCTCCAACCAGGCGAGATCGTAGAACGAATCGGCAAAAACCATGTTAAGGGGGGGCGAATAAATTTTGCGGGCAGAAGTGACCCAGTCGTGGCCCTGCTCGGTGCGGCCATGTTTGAACTCCCACGCCGCTTGCGCGTAGTAGAGCGCCGGGGTGTCGCCGGTAAACTTGAATTGATCCATCAACTGCTGGGCCGCGGGATCCTTCTCTTCCAGCAGGAGAGTCATGAAAATCTTGAATTTGATCAGCTGCGCGGCCTGGTTCTTTTCCCCGCCCGGAGTCTCGGCATAAAGCGACTCGAAACGGTCGCGCGCCTTGGCGTATTCCTTTTTCTTGAAGGGAATTTGCGCGAGGTTGTATTGCGCCTCGCGGAATTTCGGACTAACCGCGAGCACCTTTTGGAAAACGTCTTCTGCCTCGACATATTTCTCCTGCTCCATCAAAATTTCACCGCGCAAGTTAAGCGTAGCGGCGTCGTTAGGCGCGCCCTTCTCCGCGAGGTCGAGGGATTTGAAAGCCGCCTCAAAATCGCGCTGCTGGAACGCCCGCTCCGCTTTCTCGAGGTTGGCTTTGGCGTCCGCCTTCAGCCGTTCGCTCCGCTCGGTCACAGAGGTGATTTCGATCGCGGCCCGGGGTTCGCCGGCCGGTTTTTGTATCCAGCCGACTTCGTAGAAGGACTCGGCGTAAAGCTTGTTCAGTGGCTTGGGAAATTGCTTACTCGCGGCGGCCAGCCAGTCTTTCGCTTCCTTCGGGTTGTCGTGCCGGAAGGCGACCGCGGCATTGGCGTAATAAAGTGCCGGGCTGTTCTTTGCGCCCTCGAATTTGTTCAGGATCCATTCGGCTGTGCCTTCCTTCCCTTGCATGACGAAGGTCAGGAAAATTTTGTATTCCATCAGCTGCCTCGTCTCGGGCTGCAGCCCTTCCCCCTCGCCTCCCGCCATCAGAGCGGTGAACCGGTTGCGTGCCTCGCTCCAGTCCTTCTTCAGGAACGGAATCTCGGCCAGGTTAAAGCTCGCGTTCCAAAACTTCGGTTCCAGCGAAAGCGCCTTGCGCAAGGCCACTTCGGCCTGGTCGAATTTTTCTTGGCGCATGTAAACCACGCCCCGCAGGTTGAGCGATTCCGCCAAGTCCGGCTGGGCGACATCGATCGCGTCAAGGACCTTGAGCGCGTCATCGTAGCGCGCTTGGTCAAAGGCGCTGAAGGCCTTGTCATACATCGCCTCCAATTCGGGCTTCGTGGAATTAACTCCGTAGGCGACAAAAGAACTCAAAACCAGGAGGACAACTGCAGTGAACTTTCTGAGGTGCATGACGGCAGCATCAAACCGCCGACGGTCGAAGATGACAAGTTATTAATTGTTCCGCCGACGCCTCGGGGATGGGGTCGGGCTGGCGCTCGCGACGGCAGGCTGGGCGACCCTGACCGGCACCGGGGTTGGGGTCAAAAGAGAACGCCTAAAGGGATAGAGAAAGAAGTTTCGTACCTTGTCGCCGATGTTTTCGCGCACCGGCGTCGGAGCGGGACTCGGCGGCGGCGAAGCGGCAGCGCGAGCGGCTGGTTCGGTCGCGACGCGCCCACGTTTCGATCGGGTGTCCGTGGTTTCCTCGCTCTCACGCGATTTCTTGCGCGCGGAGCGTTTTCTTTCGGATTTCGTCGATCCGCTCGAGTCCTTCTCCCGCCTTTTCTCCACTCGCGCGACTTGCGTGGGACTGGGTGACTCCTCCGGCGTCGGGGCCGGCGTTGTCTCTGTGCGCGCGACCTCTTTTTCCGTCGGAGTCGGCGAAGGTGAAACCTGCGCGACTGTCTCTGCCGGCGTGGCCGAGGCGACAGGCGGCGCGGTGGCGGGTGGGGTAGCGTCCCCTGCCGGTTCGGTCTTCACCACCATCGGCTCCGGCGTCGGCGAAGGTGTGGCTGCCGCCGTCGTCTTATTGCCGAGCCACCCGAGGTCGGTCAGGGGCGCGGCAAAGCTGCGGTTCAATTCCGCCGAGAAAAGATTACCCGCATTCGCTACCCAGTTTTTCCCCAGCTTGGCGTTGCCATGCTGAAAAGCCCAGGCCGCTTGCGCGTAGTAAAGCGCGGGCGAGCCATCCATCATCTTGAACTCATCCAGTGCTTTTTGGGCTGCGCCTTCCCGGCCTTCGAGCAGGAGCGTGAGATAAATCTGGTAACGGATGAGCTGTTCGCGCCGCTCTTCGCCCGCGCCTGAGAACGCGCCCTGCAATGCCTCCAGTTCTTTCCGGGCCGCGGCAAAATCTTTTCGGGCGAACGGTACCCGGGCAAAATTGTAGCGCGCGGAGAGAAGCTGCGGATCGGCTGCAAGGGCGCTGCGCAAGGCCGTTTCCGCCTCGTCAATCTTCCCCTGCTCGAGCAGAATCTCGCCCCGCAGATTATAAGTGACCGCCTGGTTCGGCGCGATCGCCTCTACGCCATCAAGCAGCTTCTCCGCGCCATCGAAATCGCCCTGGCGGAAAGTCCGTTGCGCCCGCGCCAGTTCCGCCTGCGCGCGCGCCACCCGCTCCGCCGGCGAGCTCACCTCGAGCGCGATCGGCGTCGCGTCCTGGGGCTTCGGCAACCAGCCGACTTCGTAGAACGACTCCGTGAAGAGTCGGTTCAACTGCGGCGAATATTCCTTCGCCGCCGTCGCCATCCACTCCTTCGCTTCCTTTTCGTCGCGGTGCTGCAAGGCGAGCGCGGCCTTGGCATAATAAAGCGCCGGGCTTTCCGGAGACGATTGCAGTTTCTCCAGAGCGGCCGCAGCCTGCTTCGACTTCTCCTCCAGCAGGCAGGTGAGCAGGATCTTGAACTGGATCAGGTCGCGCGTCGCGCCGTCGACGTGTTCGTTAGGCTCGGCGATCAGTTCGCTCAGACGACTCCGGGCCAAGGTCCAGTTTTTGGTCAGAAAAGGCACCTCCGCCAGATTATAACGCGCTTCCCAAAAGCCGGGATCGATCGCGCGCGCCTTGCGCAAGGCGGACTCGGCATTGCGGTATTCCGTCAGCCGCATCAACGCCACGCCGCGCAAATTCTGCGCCGCCGCCAGGTCCGGCTGGCGCTGATCGATTGCATCGAGTTTCTTCAGCGCCTCGCGATAATTTCCGGCGTTGAGATCCTGGGCGGCGGCGGCATACATTGCCTCGAGTTCCGCCTTGGTCGGGGCCACGTTGCTGGCCGCAAAGGAACTCAGGACGAGGAAAAAAATTAACGCGCCGAACCCTGTTCTCATTCCATTTCCATCAAGCCCATCTCCCTTGCCGCTGACAAGATATAAGACTTTGAGCGCCCTGACCAACTGGACAACTTGGCAACCGCGCGTCCGCGCCAACCTTCTCTTCATCGTGCGCGATGAAAAAATTCTCTTCATCCGCAAGAAACGCGGCTTTGGCGCGGGCAAGATCAATGGCCCGGGCGGGAAGATCGATCCCGGCGAAACGCCGCTGCAATCGGCCCTGCGCGAAACCGAAGAAGAACTCGGGATCAGGCCGCTTGGCGCGGTCCAGCATGGCGAATTGCATTTCCAATTCCGCGACGGTTACAGCCTCCATTGCGCAGTCTTCCGAGCGCTGGATTTCGAGGGCGAACCGCATGAAACCGACGAAGCCGTTCCGCTCTGGACCCCGCTCGACGCCATCCCCTACGACGAAATGTGGGCCGACGACCGGCACTGGCTCCCGCTCCTGATCAAGGGCGAGCATTTTACCGGTTATTTCGAGTTCGACGGCGAGCAATTGCTCCATCGGCGCATCGTCGTTAGGCAAGGTCAAGCGTCGCCTTTGCCTAACGATTGAGATTTCCGATGATGCGCAGACCTTCCAGGGTCAAATCCGGGCGGACGGCGTCGATCTCCGGCAGTCGGGCGGCGATCAACTTCGCGTAGCCGCCGGTCGCGACGACCTGCGCGCGCTTTTTCCCAAAAGTCTCCGCGCCGATCTTCGCCAGGATCTCTTTTACCAGTCCGCGGTAACCAAAAATTGCGCCCGACATCATGGCGGCCTTGGTCGAGCGCCCGACCGCGCGGCGCGGCTCGGCCAGGGAAAGTTTCGGGAGCAAGGCGGTGCGGTTGTAGAGGTAATTCGTCATCGCTTCCAGCCCGGGTGCGATCACGCCGCCGATGTAACAGCGCTCGGCCGAAACGACGTCGAAGGTCACGGCCGTCCCGAAATCCACCACCACCGCCGGCGTGCTGTGAAGGGCGGCGACGGCCGCGGCGTTGGCCAGCCGATCGGCCCCGATCGATTCCGGGCCGGGATAATCGACGCCCACTCCGAGCTCGCATTTCGCGCTCACGAAAAGCACCTCGGTTTTTCCCGCCGCCCTCTTGATGAGCGCATCCTTCTTCGGCACCACGGAAGAGACGACGATCTTTTCCAAGATGTGGCCGCGGATGACTTTCGCCAGCACCGCCGCACTCAGGCGCGCGGTCTCGATCCGCTTCGTGCGTCCCAGCTTGTCGCGGGAAGCGAAGGCCAGCTTCGTATAGGAATTACTGATATCGATCAGCAGATAATCCGTCGCGCGCTTCAACCGGCGCAACAAACACCGTCGCACGCGGCGGCACAACTCCGGGGAGCGCAGGCGCCTCGCCGATCAGCTCTTCGGATCCAGCGCTAGGGGCGCCGAAATGAGCACGCGAGGCGCGTGCACTCCCCGGAAGGCTTGCGACGCCAAAGGGCTGCGCGTAGCCTCGGCCGGTGAGAAAACTGGTCCATCGCCCGCGCCGCCTCCGGCGCACCGCCACCCTGCGCAATCTCGTGCGCGAGACCAATCTCAGCCCGCACGATTTCATCCTCCCGCTGTTCGTGAACGAAAAAATCACGGCTCGCCGCCCCATCGCCAGCATGCCGGGCGTTGCCCAGCTCGCGCCTAACGAAGTCGCGGCCGAGGCTGCGCGCGCCGCCGCCGCCGGATTGCAAGCCGTCCTCCTCTTTGGCATCCCTAACGAAAAAGACGAAGCGGCTTCCGGGGCCTACGCCGAGCAGGGCGTCGTCCAGCAGGCCGTCCGCGCGATCAAGGCGGAATGCCCCGAGCTTCTCGTCCTGACCGATGTCTGCCTTTGTGAATACACGAGCCACGGTCATTGCGGCGTAACCCGGATCGATGGCGACCATTTCCATGTCCTGAACGACGAGAGCGTCGAACTGCTCGTGAAGACCGCTCTTTCCCACGCCGCTGCCGGGGCCGATCTCGTCGCGCCGAGTGACATGATGGATGGACGGATCGGCGCCATCCGCGACGCGCTCGACGCCGCCGGTTACGATCAAACCGGGATCATGAGTTACGCCGCGAAATTCGCCTCCTCCTTTTACGGACCGTTCCGCGAAGCGGCCGAGAGCCCACCGCACTTCGGCGACCGGCGCGGTTACCAGATGGATCCGGCCAATGCCCATGAGGCCCTGCGCGAAGCCGCGCTCGACGTAGCAGAAGGGGCCGACATCATTATGGTGAAACCGGCCCTGCCCTATCTCGATATTCTCTGGCGGGTGCGGGAGCGCTTTGGCCTAACGACCGCGGTTTACCACGTCAGCGGCGAGTATGCCATGGTCAAGGCGGCGGTGGAGAAGGGCTGGCTCGAGGAACGCCCGGCCGTGCTCGAAATTATGACCGGCCTGAAGCGCGCCGGCGCCGATCTCATCGTCACCTACTGGGCGAAGGAGCTGGCGGAATGGACGAAGGGCTGAGCCATTGTAGGGCAAGCGCCCCGCTTGCCGGAGAGAACGCGACGCCCTCGCTGGAAGATTGCCCCGGGCAGGCGGAGCGCCCGCCCTACAATTCTCGCCGCGGCGAAACGGCCGCTCATCTCGAGCTCAAACGCCTCGCCCTCCTTTGGTCGCAGGAAAACGATTACCCAATCGCCGCGCTCGAAGTCTCTCTCCCGCAATGCCGTTACCGCGCCGATGTCGCCGCTTATCGGCCGCAGAAAAATGGCGCCATCGGTCACACCGCCGTTTTCGAATGCAAACAATCCGCCCCCGACCTGCGTCGAGACGATTGCCGCACCCCGCAAACGCTGGCGCGGCTGGAGGCGATCTACCGCCGCCGCCAGATTCTGGAAAAACATTTGCGGATCCATTTCTCGACTTTGCGCACGGGAGAGACGCTTTTCCCGGAGTGGGATGCGCATGATTTCGGCGTCATCCAGCATCGCGGCTACGCTCGCGTCACCCGCGAGTTGCTCGCCCTGCAGAACCAGCTGCGGGACGGGCGCAAATTTGAAAAACTGGCCCGTTACGCCTGCGCCAATCTTTTCTTTCTCGTCTTGCCTAACGAGTTACTGCGCGAACCGGAGGCGCCGCTGGGCTGGGGGTTGCTCGTGGAAAAAGAGGGCGTTCTCACGCTCCTGCGCAAACCGACCTGGCACGAGAGCAGCGAAAGCGCGCGCCTGCGCGTTCTGCAAAAAATCGCCGCGGCCGGCACCCGCCAACTCAACCGTCGCTGCGAGATCCAGCCCCGCAGCCCGCACTCTGGACGATACCGAAATCTGTCATAAGTTGATTTCGCAATGCGATCACTTCACGCCTTCGGTTGCGTGGCTGGCTTTCCGCCAAAGTTGAACGGTCGCACTTTTCGTTTTTCCGGGAGCAAGGTTTTGACATGAAACCCGTCCACGATTTTGGAGCGAGCCGGAGCCGGTCGCGCCATGACCAGATCGATCGGCGCCCTGGATTCTGCGCGGGCCTGAGCTTTGAATTCCAGGCGCGGCGCGGTGGCAATTTCTCCTACGACGGCAGCGGCGAACCCGTCCGCCGCCCGAACTTCAACCGGCTGGCGCGCGAAGTTCTGCGGGCCGACGCTAGCCGCACATTTGGTTTGGAAACCGCCGTCCTCGCCCTCGTCGCGCTCGCCTCGCTCTGGCTGATCGCGATCATGATTCACGAGGTCATTCGCCTGCTCAGTCTTTAACCGAGTGCGGCCGTTTTATCCGCCACCACGGTGGCGCCCGGTCGCCTAACGAGAAATTCGTCCCGGTAGCGCGGCGTTTCTTCGAGGGCGAAGCCTTGGCGCATGATGGTCGCGGTAACGATGCGCGGGAACAGGACTGCGACGAGCTGATCGCCGCTGCCGGCAATCTTTCTGCCCCAGCTCACCTCATGAGGCCCTCAACCGATGTTCCTTTCAGTGGGCGACGTACTTCGCCTCAGGAGCTCCCAAGCTTTGCCCATATCTGGCGCGGCTCAGCAGTTTCGGCCTAACCTGCGAGATTACAGTTCAATCGACTGCTGGACGATCTGCATAAAGTCGGAAACCCTAAACGCTAAGGCCGAGATGGAAATGCGAGGATATTTCGGTGAATCCGAAGACTTAAGGAAATTTTTCCTCTCCAATAGCTCTCTCAATTTGCTGGCGTACACTGGATTTTCTTTATCGAGCGGCCCGCAGTACACCTCTACGTCCCGATCGCCCGAGACACAAAATACCGGCTTCGACGCTACCTCGAATGTAACGAAAAATGTTTTGTCGTTTCCACTGATTACACCTCCAATAGCTTCAGAGCGATCATGAATCTCTTTCATTATTTTCGCAGCGTCCGCGCCGAAGTGTTCTTCCGCTTCCCTAAAAAAGGAGAGTTCGTCCCACTTCCGTTTGCGCGGAATGCCCCCGGGCGTTGGGCTTGTCGGGTCGTTTGCGCTCTCACCACCATAAAGTTTCGGAATTACAATCTCGAATTCCTCATGGCTATAAAAATCCAACTCGACTCCAAGCACTTTGAACTGGCTGTTCTTGTTTACAAAAGAGATGAGTTCGCGCAGTCCATCGTCGAGATGATCCATCAATATTACGAACCAGAATCGGCCAGCTCTTGCGTTTCGCTCAACGGTCGCAAGATGGTCCGAAACCGCACTCTCATCGCCGCCAAGAAAATCCAGCAGCCGCGTCCGCCACTCTGTGTCTGCCGCGCGCGCGAGGAGGTCCGACGGATTTCCCCATATCGCCGAACCGTAATCAAGTGCTTGAGCGAGAATCCGACGCTTGTCGGCATTCTTTGCGAGCTTGGTTTCGATGATGTAAATCTCTCCATCGGCATCGACGCCAAGCAGGTCGATGTACCCTCCGCGCGGGGTAGCGAATTCCCGCCCAAGGATCAGAAGCCGAAAGTTCTCTTTCAAGTCGTGCAATGGAATACAATCCCCGTTTCTATCGATGTATTGCTGTAAGTAGTCCTCTTGCTGAACGACTGTGCGCTCAAGCTTCTTGGCGCTCTGGCCATTCTTCGAAATGATAATGCTCATAAGAGGGAGGCGGAGCCTAAACCCTCCCTTTCAAAAGCCAAATTCGAAAGCGCTTCTTAGGATGACAACCTTTTTGTGAAATCGAGTTGCCGTGCCTAGCGATAACACTTAACTCCGCATCGCTTTGTCCTCGACCACGGTCGAACCCGGCCGCCTAACGAAAAACTCGTCCCGATAACGCGGCGTCTCCTCCGGCGCGAAACCGTGGCGCATGATGTTCTCGGTCACAATCCGGGGGATGAGGAATTGCAGCAGGTAATCGCCCCCGCCCGCTTTCGTTCCGCCGCCGCTCATCTTGAATCCGCCAAACGGATGGCGCCCCACGACCGCGCCGGTGCAGGAGCGGTTGACGTAAACATTTCCCGCCACGAGCTCGGCCTTAATCCGCTCGATGTTGGCCGGGCTGCGCGAGAAAAAGCCGGCGGTGAGGGCGTAGTCGGTCCCGTTTGCCACGGCCAGCGCTTCGTCGAGATCGCGCACCTTCAGCACGCTCAGGACGGGCCCGAAAATTTCTTCGCGTGCCAGACGATGGTCCGGTTTTACATCGGTGAAGATGGTCGGCGGAACGAAATAGCCCTCGTTAGGCACGTTCTTTGCCTGATAGGCGAGGGTCGCTTCGCGTTTGCCGGCCTCGATCGTTTTTAGGATCCGTTTGTAAGCCGTCTCATCGATCACCGGGCCGACGGTAATGCCCGGCTGCTCCGGATTTCCGATCCGCAGGCTGGCGGTGGCGGCGATGAGCCGCTCCATCACCCGGTGGTAATTTTCCTCGAGCACGATCAGCCGTGAGAGGGCGGAACATTTCTGTCCCGAGTAACCGAAGGCGGAGTAAATCGAGTCGACGATCGTCTCGTCGAGGTCGGCATCGGAATCGACGATGATTGCGTTCTTCCCGCCCATCTCGCAAATGACGCGTTTTAGTTCGCGCTGCCCCGGCTGAGTTTGCCCGGCGGCTTTCCAGATGTGCAAACCGACTTCGCGCGAGCCGGTGAAGGCAATCAGATCGACGTCCTTGTGATTCACCATGTGCTCGCCGATGACCGCGCCGTCGCCGTTGAGAAGGTTGAGCACGCCCTTCGGCACCCCGGCCTCCTCGAACATCTCCATCAGGAGCGCGCCGCAGATGGCGGATTGCTCGGCCGGTTTCATGACCACAGTGTTGCCGGTCACGAGCGAGGCCGAAACCATCCCGCACAGAATCGCGATCGGGAAATTCCAGGGCGCGATGACGAGGGCGACGCCGCGTCCCCAGTAATGCTGGTAGTTCTCCTCGCCGGCAACGTGTTGGGTAATGCGGGGACGGCCGAGGATGCGCATTTGTTGCGCGTAGAAGAGGCAGAAATCGATCGCCTCCCGAATGTCGCCGTCCGCTTCGTCCCAGGCTTTGCCGACCTCGAAAACTTCGACCGCACACAGTTCAAAGCGCCGCCGGTCCATGATCGCGGCGACCCGCTCGAGCAACTGGGCGCGATGCTCGACCGAGGTACGCGACCATTTGTCGAACGCCGCCCGGGCGGCTGCGACGGCGCGCTCCGCCTCCGGGATCCCGGCTTCGGTCACGCTCCCGACGATTTCGTTAGGCGCACTTGGGTTGACTGAAGACATCCATTTCCCCGTCGTAACTTTTTCGCCATTAATCGTGGCCGGATATTGCCGCCCAAAACGTCCGCGCACTTCGCGCAGGGCCGCCTTCATTTTCTCCTGTGTCTGGCGATGAACGAAGTTCACCATCGGCGCGTTTTCGTAGGTGTCGCCCGGCGGGGTGGCGACGGAGAAACCATTGGCGGAATGGTAGCCATTGCCTTCGATCGCGGCCGTTGCCGGTGCCGGCGTGATCAGCTCGTTCGCATCGCGCAGAAGCTCGGCCGTGGAGAGATTGTCGGAAAACTTGGCCCGGAGAAAACCTTCGTTCGAAGTGTTCTCGAGCAATCGCCTAACGAGATAAGACATGCCCGGCAGGAGCTCGCCCACAGGCGAGTATTCGCGCACGCGGTAACCCATCTCGACCAGGGCACGCTTGATCGGTCCGGCCATGCCGTAAAGGAGCTGGAATTCAAAACGGCTCTTGTCGATCCCGATCTCTTCCGCGTAGGCCATGGCGTGCGCGATACTGCGGACGTTGTGCGAACCGAAGGCCGCGGTCACGATCGATTCGTTGTCGAGCAGGATGCGGGTGCAACGCTCGAAACAGGCATCGCTCTCCGGCTTCTGCAGGTAAACCGGGCAGGGCCAGCCGTTCTGTTGCGAAATGATTTTTTCGTAGTCCCAATAGGCGCCTTTCACCAGCCGCACCGCGAAACGCGTCCCGCGCCTGCGGCCCCACTCGATCAGGTCGCGCAGATCGCTCTCGGCATCGCGCAGGTAGGCCTGGATGACGATCCCGACCCCTGGCCAGTCGGCGAATTCCGGCTCGGTGAAAAGCGACTTGAACAATTCGAGCGTGCCGTTCTTCTGGGCGTAGCTCTCCATGTCGAAATTAACGAAGGCGCCGACTTCCTGGGCCCGGCGCAGGATGGGACGGAGCTTGGGCGCGAGGTGCGCGATCGCTTCCTCCGGCGCGGCCGGGTCCATTTGCGAATAGAAGGCCGAGATCTTGAGCGAGAGATTCACGACCGGGAAGAGCTCGCTGTTTTTGCCTAACGGATCGGTCCAGCCGCGCGTTTCGCGCGACAGGGTGTCGAGCAATTCCATCGCCCGCGCGGCGTATTCGTCCGCTTCCGTTTCGCTCACGACCGCTTCGCCTAACAAGTCAACGGTGAACCCGATGTCCTGTTTCCGTTTTTGCCGGAGCGTCTTTAGGACATCGCTCCCGTCTCGCCCGGCGATGAACTGACGCGCCATCCCGGCGACGTTGCGGCGCAGGATGTAGGCGGTCAGCCAGGGGAAAATGCCGGCCGCTTTCAGCCCGGTCTGCATCATCGGGATGAAGCTGTCCATGCCGTGAAAATATTCCCGAAGATGGACCACGATGTCGCTCGAGCGCCGGAGAGAGGCGAGGACGTCGACGAAGCGAAACATCTGCACCTTGAAGGCCTCGTCCTTCATCGAGAAAGCCATCATCTTTTGATAAAAACCGGCTTTGCTGAAGATCGATTCCGGATGTTCGTCGACCAGTTCAAAAATTCGTTGTCCGCGCCGTTCCACGGCCGATTGCAGGGCACTCATGCGGCGAGGATAAAGCGGGCCGCAGCTTTCGGCAAAGGCGGGCCGAGGATTCTGTACAGATCTCGTCCAGGATGACGACCGCGGGCGATGTTCCTTTCACAAAAGCGCCGAAAAATTTTTAGCGCCGATAGGCTCAACGGAACGATCGCTCCCGAATCAACGGTGAACTATTTCAACTATGAAATTAACCCAACGAATCAAGGAAGTCGGCGCCGCGGGATACATATTGCTTTGGCTTTTGGGGATTCCGATTCCGATTCTGCTCGTCATCTTCTTGCTGCGTGGTTGCAGCTAGGTTGGCAAGGTAGAGGTGAGTCGTCTGGCGGGAGCAAGGAGTGGTTAGTCCAGGGTCTGCTTCCAGCCAGGCGTAACCCTTCTCGTTAGGCAGTTTGCCCCCGCCCGGATTGTCGCTTAGGGAGTTGGCCGATGAGCGACCGTCATCAATTCGCGAGTGATAATACGGCCGGCCTTTGTCCCGAGGCCTGGGCCGCCCTGGCGGAGGCCAACGCGGGCGCGGAAGTTTCCTACGGCGAGGATCGCTGGTCGCAAAAGCTCGCCGCCCAGGTACGGGAAATTTTTGAGTGCGACTGCGCGAGGTTCCTTGTCTTCAACGGCACAGCGGCTAACTCGCTCGCTCTGGCCCAGCTTTGCCAGCCCTTTCACAGTGTGCTCTGCCACGAGCGCGCGCATATCGAGACGGATGAATGCGGCGCCCCGGAGTTTTTCTCGGGCGGAGCCAAGCTCCTTCCGATTGGAGGGAGCAATGGCAAAATCGATCTCGCGCAGGCGGCCGCCGTCATCGCCCAGCATCGCGACGTGCACTCGACCAAAGTCCGCGCCCTCAGCCTGACCCAGGCCACAGAAATGGGAACGGTTTACTCGCCGGAAGAATTGGAAGCCATGGCCGCTTTTGCCGCGGAGCACGAGCTGGCCCTGCACATGGATGGCGCGCGTTTCGCCAACGCCGTGGCGTCGTTAGGCTGCGCCCCGAGCGAAATTACCTGGCGGCGCGGGGTGGACGTTCTTTCTTTCGGCGGAACGAAAAACGGCCTCGCCGCCGGCGAACTGGTTGTTTTCTTCGATCGCGCGCTCGCCCGTGAGTTTGATTACCGGGTTAAACAGGGCGGGCAACTGGCCTCGAAGACGCGCTTTCTGGCCGCGCCCTGGAGCGCACTGTTGGCCAACGACACCTGGCTAAAGAACGCGCGGCAGGCGAACGAGATGGCCCGCCTGCTGGAAGAAAAATTGCGCGCCGCAGGCCCGGCGAATCTGGCCTTTCCGCGCGAGGCGAACGCGCTCTTCCTGCACTTGCCTAACGATGTCGCGAACAAAGTGCAGGCCCGCGGCTGGCACTTCTACAAATTCCTCGAGCCGGATGTTTACCGGCTGATGTGCTCCTGGTCGACGACGCCATCGGACGTGGAAGCGTTCGCCGCCGATTTTCAACTGTAGACGTCGCCCTCTGGGCGACGCGGGCCTGCGCTTCGTTCGAGGTCACAGCTCATACCCTGGCACCGGCGACGCACAGGCCCGCGTTTCGCAGAGCGAAACGTCCACATTGGACGTTCGCGCCGCAGCGTTGAACGTTCGCCGCATGATGCCGCGCGATCTTCCGATCTACGAGCTCGAGGACGAGATCGTTCGGTCGCTCGGGCAGCAGCCACGCCTCATTCTCGAGGCCCCGACCGGCTCGGGGAAATCCACCCAGGTCCCGCAAATCCTGCTCGACCGCGGGCTTCTCGGTGAGGGCGAAGTCGTGGTCCTGCAACCGCGCCGGCTCGCCACCCGTCTCCTTGCGAAACGGGTCGCTTCCGAGCGCCACGGCCGGCTGGGAGACGAAGTCGGATATCAAATTCGCTTCGAGAAAATCGCCTCGGCCAAAACGCGCATCCGGTTCGTAACCGAGGGAATTCTCCTCCGGCAACTCCTGCAGGACCCGGAGCTGCGCGGGCTCTCAGCGATTCTTTTTGATGAATTCCACGAGCGGCACCTATACGGCGACATCACCCTCGCGCGCACTCTGCATTTGCAGGAAACGACCCGCCCGGACCTGAAGCTTGTCGTCATGTCGGCCACGCTCGAGTCCGACAAGCTGGCAAAATATCTCGCCCCCTGTCCGGTCCTGACTTCGAGCGGCCGGATGCATCCGGTGGCGATCGAATACCTGACGAAACCGGTGCGAGGAGAGAATTACCCGATCTGGGATCTGGCGGCGGATGAGCTGGAACGAATCGCCGGCCAGACTGATGGCGATGTCCTCGTATTCATGCCGGGCCGTTACGAAATCACGCGGACTATCTCCGCGCTGCGCGCTTCACGGATAAGCGACCGTCTCGTTGCGCTCCAGCTCTACAGCGAACTGCCCCCGGCGGAACAGGACGCCGCGCTCGCCACCTACGAGAAACGCAAAGTGATCGTGGCCACCAACGTTGCGGAAACTTCCCTTACGATCGACGGCGTGCGGGTCGTGATCGACAGCGGACTCGCGCGCATCGCCCGCTTCGATCCGCGGCGCGGGATCAACACTCTCTTCATTGAAAAAATCAGTCGCACCTCGGCCGATCAGCGCGCCGGTAGGGCGGGACGGACGGCGCCGGGTCATTGTCTGCGGCTTTGGACGGAGAGCGAGCATCTCGAGCGCGCGCCGCAGGAGCTTCCGGAAGTGAAGCGGCTCGATCTCGCGGAAGTCGTTCTCACCTTGAAAGCAAGCGGGATCGAGGATGTCGCCGCCTTTCACTGGCTCGAGCCGCCTGATCCTAAGGCACTCGAAAACGCCGAGCGCCTGCTCGAAGATTTGGGCGCGATCGCACCGCTGCCGCCGGTGGGGCGAGTCTACGTCGAGCCGGGGGAAGATTAGTGTACTGCGGAGTAACGGACGTCCCCAGGCTCGACGGAGTCTCGCCCTACCGGGAAAAGCGCAAGCCGGCTGACGTCGTTAGGCCGGCGCATGCTCGCCTTCCCCGTGCACCCCCGTTATGCGCGGATGCTGCTCGCGGCGCAGGAGCACGATTGCGTACGCGGCGTCGCCCTCATTGCCGCTCTCACCCAGGGGCGCAATCTCATGCGCCGCGCCGAAGGCAAACAGATGCGGGAAGAGCGCGAGGATTTTCTCGGGAGCGAAGACGAATCCGATCTCTTCATTCTCCTGCGCGCTTTTCGTTTCGCGGAAAAGAACAACTTCGATCCGCGCCGTTGCGCGCAGCTCGGGGTCAACGCCGGCGCGGCGCGGGAAGCGGCTCAGTTGTGGGAACAATTTCTCAGCATCGCCCGAGCGGAAGGGCTCGACGTCGCGGAGCGTGAAGCGAAACCGGGCGCGATTGCGCGCTGCGTCCTCGCCGGTTTTCCCGACCAGGTGGCGATGCGACTCGATGTCGGCACACTGCGCTGCGCCCTGGTGCACAACCGCCGCGGCGTGCTCGCGCGCGAGAGCGTCGTGCAGCGCGCCCGGCTCCTCGTCGCTTCCGAGATCCGCGAGGTCGAATCGAGCGACGGCGAGCGCCAGGTTCTCCTCATCCTCGCGACCGCAATCGAGGAACAATGGCTGCGCGAGTTTTTCCCGGAAGCGTTTGAGGAAAAAGTGGACGTGCTCTTCGATTCCTCTCTCCGCCGCGTCGTGGCGCGGAGCGTGATCCGCTTTCACGATCTCGTCCTCGCGGAAAAAAATTCCGAGCGCGTTCCGCTGCTCGAAGCCGCCGCCCTCCTCGCCCGTGAAGTCGTGGCCGGGACCTGCCCGCTCAAGAAATGGGACCACTCGGTCGAACAATGGGTGCAGCGCCTCAACTTTGCCGCGAGCGCTTTCCCGGAACTGGAGCTGCCGCCGATCGGCGAAGAAGATCGCGCCTTGTTGATCGAACAAATCTGCCAGGGGGCGACGAGCTACAAGGAGATCAAGGAACGCCCCGTCCTGCGGGTTTTGCGAACGTGGCTGAGTGCCGCCCAGCACGCCGGGCTCGACCAACTCGCGCCCGAGCGGGTGCGCCTGCCTAACGATCGCCAGGCGAAGATCGTCTACGGCGCGGGAAAGCCGCCGACCATCGCCGCTCGCATCCAGGACCTTTACGGGGTGAGCGACCGGCTCACGATCGCGAACGGACGGATCCCTTTACGCATCGAAGTGCTGGCTCCGAACCATCGCCCGATCCAGATCACCGACGATCTAAGCACATTCTGGCGGGAGAGTTATCCGAAGATCAAAGCAGAGCTGCAGCGGAAGTATCCCAAACACGCTTGGCGCTAGCTGCCGTCACCGGGCGACAGCCAGCCCCGTGATCGTTTAGATACTGCCGCGAATGCCCCGCGTTGGATCCCGTGGGGAATAGAGGCCGCTCACTTTCGAGAAGGCGGCTTTCGAGGCCCCCTGGACTCGGTCCCAAGGCAGGGCAGAGCCGATCTGGTGCTTTTCGTAGTCGAGCGCAATGTCATCCTCGACTTCGTGGAATTCCTTGCCGGGAGAGCGGGCGGCAGCCTCGGCCCCCACTCGATAGGCCGGCGCAAAATGCTCGTAGGTCGTCCCTTTCTCTGCGTGCGGCTGGGCTTGGTGATGTTCCTGCCAATATTTTTCCTCGGCCGTCAGATCGATGCTTTTTCGTTTGCTTCGTCAGCCATGATATTTCCTTCCGGTTACTAAGTTCCCTTTCTTCGTGCCCCACCCGGTCACCGGACGCGATCGCTCGCACGGAAATGCGAAACGAAGGACGCAAAATGACCACGATGTGCGAAGTTAAATATATGAAGAATTCGAACGGAGACAATTTTACGGAACACGATCCGCTGTCTGAAGCAGAATTTGGCAGCCAGTCGACCGAACGCTCTGCCCAAAGCCGCATGTCCGAAGGCGCCCGGAAATTTTCTGACGCCGCCTCCGATACCTGGGACCAGACTCGCCAGAAGGCAGTGGTGGTGCGCGAGCGGACGGAGTTTTTCCTGCGGGAAAATCCGGTCCCGACCGTGCTCGGCGCACTCGCCCTCGGGTTGGCGATTGGCCTTGCCATTCGCTACTCCTCACGTCCGGAAGAGCCGACGCCACTTTCCGTCCGGCGCGCCCTTCGGGAAATCGATTGGAGCACCATTTCGCCAGCTTTTTTGCCGGGTCTCATTAAGAGCGCGAAACGCGGCTACGCGGATTCGGCCGAAGCGGTCAAAGGAGGCTTCGAGCGGGTCAAAGACGTGGACGTGGACGAGTACGTGAAG
Source organism: Chthoniobacterales bacterium (assembly GCA_038198605.1). Taxonomy (GTDB): domain Bacteria; phylum Verrucomicrobiota; class Verrucomicrobiia; order Chthoniobacterales; family UBA10450; genus Palsa-1392. The sequence continues at coordinate 21,420 of JBBPZS010000107.1, forward strand.
CCGCTGCGCAAGCAGTGGAAGAAGTGGGTGAGCTAAACGCTCGCAAGGCATTTCTGTAGACGCCGCCCTCTGGGCGGCGCGGGTGTGCGTTTTCTTTTGCTTCGGCCAAGTCGAAACCCGCGCTTCGCAGAGCGAAGCGTCTACAACCTTCGCGCGTATTCTGCCGCCGCCCGCCCCGCGCGGGTGCCGGTGGAGAAACAACCTTGCAGGAGGTAGCCGCCGGTGGGCGCTTCCCAGTCGATCATTTCGCCGGCGAGAAAGACGCCGGGCATTCTTCGCAGCATGAGCTGCGGATCCAATTCCTGCCACATGACCCCTCCCGCGGTTGAGATCGCTTCGGCGATCGGCCGCGGGCCTCCCAATGGCAGGGGAAAATCCTTCAGGCGCGCGATTGCTTTTTCGCGCTCCGCGCAATCGGCGGGGAAATAGCTCTCGAGGAGGGCGACTGCGCCCGGGCTTAATTTCCAGGCGCGGAACCACTCGTTAGGCGGATGGCCCGGGAGAGCGCGCTCGAGCAGGACTTCCGCGCTGACCTGAGGCTTGAAATCGATCCGCAGTTCCGGCTCTTTCATTTGGCGCAGCCACGTCCCAAGCCGGTAAATCGCGCCTCCTTCCAGCCCGTCACGGGTGATTAAAAGTTCGCCCGAGACGATTTCGCCGCCGGCGCGGACGGTGAGATTTTTCAGCGGCAATCCTTCCGCGCGTTCCCGCACAGGCGCGGGCCAATCGACGTTCCAGCCGCAGTTGGCCGCGACAAACGGCGCCATCTCCACTCCATGCGCGGCGAGCAGGGAAGGCCACGCGCCATCGGAGCCGGTCTCGGGCCAGGAAGCGCCGCCCAAAGCAAGGACGACGGCCGGCACGAGAATGTTTTCGCCGCCGGTGAACTCGAGTCGCCAGGCCGAGTCTTCTCTCGTTAGGCCAGCCAATCGCTGGCCGGTGCGGAACTCCACCCCCAGGGTCCGCAACCGTTGCAGCCAGGCGCGCAGAAGCACGGCCGCTTTTTGCCCGCGCGGAAACACGCGCTGGCTCGTGCCGACATAGGTCTCGACGGACAGTTCCTCGGCCCAGGCCCGGAGCGTGCCCGGGCCAAAGTCGGCCAACAGATCACGCCAGCGCTCTTCTTCCGCGCCGTAGTGGCCAGGAAAATTCTCCACCGATTCGCTGTGGGTGAGGTTCAAGCCGCCGCGTCCGGCGACGAGAAACTTTCGCCCGGCGGAAGGTTGCGCGTCGCACATCACCACTTGCGCACCATCTCCCGCCGCGACCTCGGCCGCGCGCAAACCGGCCGGGCCCGCGCCGATGACGGCGACCTTCCCTGGGCGGACGTCGTTAGGATGCGAGCCCGGCAAGGTCGTTAGGGCCGGACCTGGAAACTGAAGCTGCCTTTGCCGACGTGCATGTCCTGCGCGACCGCGCTCCAGCTTACTTTGTAAACTCCCGTAGTCAGACCAGGAGCAAGCGACAAACGGACGAGCGCCGGTTCTTTTTCATCCGCCCGCAGGTCGCGTCGATCGATCTGCTTCCCAGCCGCATCGTGCACTTCAAAGGTGCTCAGGCCGACCTTGATCGGCTCGGAAAACCAGATCCGAATTTCGCTCGGCACGGTCGTGAGCGCCGCGTGCGCTTTCGGGTCCGATCGCACAAACGAAGAATGCCCAAAGGCCGGCGCGGCGAGCAGCAGCAAACCGACGCTGACGAAGAGAAAGCATTTCATTTCCCCAGTAAGACGATTGGCCCTTCCGCTTTCGTCACCCCGCCCTTGCGTTCCAGGCTGATGGCGAATCCGGCCGCCTCCCGGACCGGCGAGGAAGGTTTGAACGGCACCCGCAGCGTTCCGTCATTAGCGACATGGAAGACGCCACCGACGACCGGGTCCTTGTATCTCGGATCGACCACCCAGAGTTGGTAGTCGCGGTTCTCCTCGTTCCGCGGGAGCTGGGTCACTTTCAAAATGCCGCGCTGTCTTTTTTCGTCCCAGACGACGACGGCGTTGGCGTCCGGCGCGTTCTTCAATTTCGAGCTGAGCGACGCGATCTGGACTTGCGAGAGGACATCGCGCTGTTCGAGGCGCGTTAGCCGTTTGCGAAGGCCCGAGCGCTCGGCCACGAGATAGGCGGAAGTGAGCGCGAGGCAGGCGGCGAGAGCCCAGGGGAGCCAGTTTGTCCGGCGCGGAAACGCGACTGTTTTCCCGCGGCGGATTTCGGTCAACAGGCGTTCGCGCAGTTCCGGCGGCAAGGCGCGCGGCGGCGCGGTGTGTGCCATAACTGCGGCGGCTTCATCGAGCTGATCGACCAGCTCGCGTAGCTCCAGATCCGACTCGAGAAGTTTCGCAAAATTCGTGGCGTCGTCTCCTTCGAGAAGACCCAGACTGTAGAGGGATGCCTGCTCTTCGAGTTGCTCGTTCATGACGGAACTCCTCCCAACACTTCGCGCAGGGCGAGCAATCCGCGACGGATGCGTGCCTTGACCGTGCCCAGCGGCGCGCCCAGCCGTTCTGAAATCTGCGTCTGGGTTAGCCCGCCGAAAAAGGCGAGATCGATCGCCTCGCGCTGGGCCTCGCCGATCTGGCTAAGGGCGGCACGGACCCGCTCCCGTTCATCGGTGCGGGCAAGGGCGTTGTCGGCCCGATCGGTCGGCGCGGAAACAGTCATCGGCTCCGTTTCGACCGCGACCGCTTCACTCAGACGGGCCTGCCGTTGCCGCGAACGCAGGCGATCGATCGCCTTGTGGCGCGCAATCATGACCGCCCAGGTAAAGAGACCGCTCCGGCTCGCATCGTAGGTCGCGGTTCGTTTCCACATTTGCAAAAACGATTCCTGAAGGACGTCCTCGGACTCCTTTTGGTCATGCAAGACCGCGTAAATCATCGAAAAAAGACCGGGGGCGAAGCGGTCGTAGAAAGTGGTAAAAGCGCGCTCATCACCTGACTTCATCTGCGCGATGAGGGCGGTGTCCTCTGCGTTTGGTACCCGCACCGTCCGGCCCTCCGGTGCCGAGCCGGATTCTCGCGAGGAAATGGAAGGGTTGATCGCCACTCTGCACGCACCAGACCGAGGAATCGAAAGTGTGCAAGCTTTCTCGCCCCGGCTTTTCCGTCGACCGACTCGGACCCGGGATTTTTCCAAACGCCTTTCACAACCTTTAAGACGCCGGCGCGGACCCGCCAGATGCATTTGGCAGCGCAATTCCGAGCGGAGAGAGGTTGACAAAAGAGGACCGGTGCGGTTCACTGGGCTTCGGTTTGCCTCCTCGATCGTCTTCTCTTTCGAGGCGTCCCGTTTCGCTCCCCCGCGCAACGTAGATCTGCCCGGCAACCTCCTGTTTTTTAGCAACTCATTTCATCCCCATTCCATGGCGGGACATAGCAAGTGGTCGAAGGTCAAGCGCGCCAAAGGTGCGCTCGACGTCAAACGCGGCACGATCTTCAGCAAATTTTCCAAGGAGATCAGTGTCGCGGCGCGCCTTGGTGGCGGCGATCCGGCGGGCAATCCCCGGCTGCGCAGCGTGATCGAGATGGCTCGGGCGCAAAGCATGCCGAACGACAACATCGAGCGTGCGATCAAACGCGGCACCGGTGAAGGAGTCGATGCCCAGCATTTCGAGGAGATCGTTTACGAAGGCTACGGCCCGGGCGGAGTGGCGCTGCTGCTCGAGGTCTCGACCGACACCAAGAACCGCACGGCGGCCGAAATCCGTCATATTTTTTCGAAAAATAACGGCAACCTCGCGACGAGCGGGAGCGTTTCTTACATGTTTCACAAAAAAGGACAGATCACGGTGCCGCGAGATACGATTGAGGAGGAGCGCCTCTTCGAACTGGCCTTGGAAGCCGGGGCGGAGGAGTTGACAACGGAGGAGGAACAGTATGTTATCCTCACTTCCCACGATCAGCTCTACGCCGTAGCTGAGGCGCTCAAACACGCGAGCGCCAAGATTGATGGGCAAAAGTTTACTTTCATTCCCGACACGACTGTTCATGTCGCCGACGAAGAGGCCGCGCTCCAGGTCCTGCGCCTCTGCGAAAGCCTCGAAGACGACGACGACGTTCAAAACGTCTATTCCAATTTAGATATCCCTGAAGAGCTGCTGGCGAGACTGCCAGCCTGATGAATGCGAGACGACACTGCAGTCGTTTCGCCTCGACGAAAGACGGTTTCCATTATGAGCGAAGAATCTGAAAACAAGCCGACCCAGGCACCCGCCGCCCCGTTCCGGAGGCGCCGTCCTGCGCGCCGCCGCTCCGGCCGCCGCAACGACGGAAATCGCAGCAATTTCAACCAGTCGGCTGACGACAAGCCAGGGCGGACCGACGGACCCGATATCCTGGAAGACGACGATTCTCGCGAGGCCGAGCGCCGGCGGGAAGACGCCAAGGAATTTGTCGAGGCGACGGACGAGAACAGCTCGTCCCAGGGCGGTTCCGCCAACGGCGTTGAGTTAGCGCGCGAACCGGAGTTCGGCGAAGGCATCATCGAAATCTCGGGCAAAGGCTTCGGTTTCCTGCGCGATGCGAAACGCAATTTCGTCCAGACTCCGCAGGATATTTTCGTCACGCCCGAGATCGTCCGGCGTTTTCAACTACGCGACGGGATGTGGGTCTACGGCGAGACGCGCCGCGGCAATCGCGGCCCGCAATTAACCCGCCTGCTCAAGATCAACGACGACGAGCCGACCAAGTATCAGGACCTGGCTCCCTTCGAGGAACTGACGACGATCAACCCGAATTCGCGGATCAAGCTCGAGACCGTGCCCGATCGTTACACGACGCGGATCATGGATTTGATGACGCCG
>JBBPZS010000108.1:0-27330 GCA_038198605.1 Chthoniobacterales bacterium
GAGCAAATGGATCGGTCACGATCCGGCGATCCGGAGCCTCGTGGGCGTGGCTCTCGGCGCGAGTTTGATCAGTGTGTTCGCCCGCCTTGGCGGCGGTATTTACACGAAGGCTGCCGACGTGGGCGCCGATCTCGTCGGCAAGATCGAAAGTAATCTCGACGAAGATGATCCGCGGAATCCTGCGACGATCGCTGATAACGTCGGTGATAACGTGGGGGACTGCGCCGGCATGGCGGCTGACGTTTTCGAGACCTACGCCGTCAGTTTAATCGGCGCCATCCTGGTCGGGGCCCTCACCCTGGTCAACGTCCCGGCGGCGATCGTTTACCCGTTCGTTCTCGGCGGAATCTCCGTTCTCGGCGCGATCTGCGGCATTCTCTTCGTCAACTTCAGCGACGGCAAACCGGGCAATACCCTCATGGGCGGCGTCATGACCAGTGCGATCGTCTCGGCCGTGCTCTTCTGGCCCGCGACCCATTATTTATTTCCGGATGGCGTCGTCATCGCCGATGCCCTGCGCACGCCTAACGATCTCTATTTCGCCTCGCTCGTCGGCCTCCTCATGACCGGCATCGTGGTCGTGATTACGAATTATTACACCTCGATGAGCTACGGCCCGGTGCGCAAAATCGCCAAGGCCTCCGAGACCGGGCATGCGACCAACATCATCGCGGGGCTCGCCATCGGGCAGCATGCGACTGCGCTGCCGGTTGGTTTCATCGGTCTTGCCATTCTCTTTAGCTTTCATTTCGCCGGTCTTTACGGGATCGCGATCGCGGTCATGAGCATGCTCTCGATGGCCGGTATCATCATTTCCCTCGATGCCTTCGGTCCGATCACGGATAACGCCGGCGGCATCGCCGTCATGAGCGACCTGCCCAAGGAAGTGCGCGGCGTGACCGACGACCTCGACGCGGTCGGTAACACGATGAAGGCCGTGACCAAAGGTTACGCCATCGCCTCGGCCGGCCTCGCCGCTTTGGTCTTGTTCGGTTCCTACGTGGAAGAATTGCGCGCCCATTTTGCGGAGGCCGGTCGCGCTTTCAATTTCCAGTTCTCGCTCACGGAACCGAAGGTGATCATTGGCCTCTTCATCGGCGGTTTGCTGCCCTTCATGTTCACCGCTTTCAGCATGGACGCAGTCGGCAAGGCAGCGGGCGCGGTCGTGCGCGAAGTGCGCCGGCAATTAACCGCCAAGCCCGGCATTCTTCGGGGTGAAGACAAACCGGACTACGGCGTTTGCGTCGATATCGTGACCAAGGCGGCTTTGCGCGAGATGATCATCCCGGCGCTGCTGCCGGTTGCTTTCGTGGTTGCGGTCGCGGTCATTCCGCAACTCGGTCCGGTTGTCCTTGGCGGGCTGCTCGTTGGAACGATCGTGACCGGATTGTTCGTCGCCATCGCCATGACCTCGAGCGGCGGGGCCTGGGATAACGCCAAGAAATTTATCGAGGAAGGCAATCTCGGCGGCAAAGGTTCCTTTGCCCACGCCGCCTCGGTCACCGGTGATACGGTGGGCGACCCCTACAAAGACACTGCCGGTCCCGCGATCAATCCCATGATCAAGGTGGTCAACATTGTCGCCATTTTGATCATCCCGATTTTCTTCTAGCCCTGTGCCTAACGAAAAGCAAAAGATGGAGACGCCCGACTTCCAACTCGTGCCTGCGCCCCCGCGCGAGGCGCCGGCGGTGGCCGATCCCGGGGCGAGCCCGTTCAAGATCGTGGTCGACCCGCAGATGCGCCAGCAGCTGCGCCGGGCGTTGATCGACTTGATCGATAATCACGACGAGTCGCTCGCGGCCCATTATGCCGACGGCCACCTGGCGCTTGAGTCCTACAAGGAATACATCGAAGTCTTTGCCCGGAGTTTGAAAGAGACGATGGAGAGCCGGGAAGGCGTTTCCTATTTGCTCCGGGCGGTCGGGTTCGATGTTCCCCCGCAGGAGGTCAACCTGCAGCCGGAGCTGCGCTGGAAAGCGGCGACGCGCCCCTAACGACATTGTAAAGGCGGCCCTGCCGGCCGCAAAACGCGGCGAGCAATTTCCGCTTGTTTCCCGCCCCGGTCTGTGAAGAATCGGCTCGCCAATGGCTACCGTCCTGTTGATCGAAGATGATGCCGAAAGCCGTCGCACCACGGCGGAACTTTTTGCCCGGGACGATTGGAGTATTCTCGAAGCCGGCGACGGCGAAGCGGGTATCAGCCTCGCCCTGGAGAAACGGCCGGAGCTGATCCTGTGCGATCTACTCATGCCGAAAGTGAACGGCTTTCAGGTCTGTCGCGCCATTCGCCAGCATCTGGAACGGAGCAAAATCATTATCGTCTCGGGCCGGGACTACGGAGTCGACCGCAAGAGCGCGCTCGAGGCGGGAGCGGACGAATACCTGGTCAAACCGATCTCCTGGGAAAACCTGCGTGAAGTCATCGACCGGGTCATGCCCGAGGTAGCGGCGGGCCCGCCGACCGGCCCGCTCCCCCAATTCACGCCGCCGTCCACCCGTCTCCGCTTCTGGGGCGTGCGCGGTTCCATTCCCGTCCCCGGATCGTCGACCGTCGGCTATGGCGGGAACACCAGTTGCATCGAAGTCAGAGCGGATGGTGAAATCATCATCCTCGATGCCGGCTCCGGGATGCGCGAGCTGGGGATCGCGCTGGAGCAGGAGTTCGGCAGGCGGCCGATCAAGCTGACGCTTCTGATTTCGCACACGCATTGGGATCATATCCAGGGCCTGCCCTTCTTTCTCCCGGCCTACAACGAGAAAAATTCTCTGCGCCTGCTTGGCTACGAAGGAGCGCGCGCCGGGCTCGCCACCATTCTCGCCAGCCAGATGGAGACTTCGGTTTTCCCGGTCAGCCTGCGCGACATGCCGAGCGCGATCGAGATTGAAGAATTGCGCGATATGGAATTCACCATCGGCAAGGTGCGGGTCGAGGCCCGTTTCGTGAACCATCCCGGGATTTGCGTCGGCTATCGCCTCTCCACCACCAATGGATCGATTGCCTATCTCCCCGACAACGAGCCTTACGACGTTCTCAAAAGCAGCCTCGCGGGTCGCGCCAAAGCGGAGCGCGAGAAAGCGCAGGCCTACGCCGCGGCGGCCCGGGCCAAGCTGGTCGAGTTCCTGCGCGGGGTTGATGTCCTGATCATCGATTCGCAATACACCGATGATGAGTACGAGAAGAAAGCCGGCTGGGGCCATGGCTCACTCAGCAGCGTCGTCTCCCTCGCGCTCGATGCCCAGGTCCGTAAACTCTTCCTCTTTCATCATGACCCGTCGCGCGATGACCGAGCGGTCGACGCCATGGTGGAAAGTGGCCGCATGCTCGTCCTGGAAAGCGGCAAACCGATGGAAGTGGATGCCGCCCGCGAAGGCGCCGAGGTTTGGTTAGGCCGCAAAGGCTAGCCAGCGCGGGCCGGCGACCGTTCTGGGCCGCGCAGGGCGGAAGTGAAGCGGACTAACTCTGCCGCGACCTGCGCGATCCGTTGCGCGATCTTCTCGTCCGTCACCTTCTCTTCGTCGAAGGCATCACCCGTGGCGAATACAAAACGGGGGATGACGACGCAGCGAAAATCCAGCATCAGGCTATTGGCATAGGCCATGACTGACATGTAACTGCTCATGCCGCCAGCCGCGCAGAGAAAGCCGACGATCTTGTCCTGCCACGCGCTGCCCGTGAGTTCGATCATATTCTTTGCCGAGGCGCTAACGTCATAGTTATACACCGGGGCGGAGACGATGATGCCGTCGGCCGCTTTGACTGCGGCGCTCAGTTTCTGTGCGGCTGGATGCACGTAACAGGCGTCGGCGTCGCATAATGGAAGGTTGAGCTCTGAAAGGTCGATCCAACTGCAGTCCGCCTTCTTTTCCTGCAGGTGCTGGAACGCGATCCGTCCCATTTTGCGGCTGTTGCTGGAGGGATTGCCGCTCGAGCTAATGACCAGATACTTCGGCATGGAAGCTGATAAGGTCGCGCCGCCGCCTGGTCAAGGTTGTGGCTAAAGCCAGCGCCGCAGCTTGAAGTAAATCAGCTGTCCAATCGCGATCAGGACCATTACGCCGAGGCAAACAAAGTAACCATAGGGTTTCGCGAGCTCCGGGATGTATTGAAAGTTCATCCCGTAAACCCCGGCAATGAAAGTGAGAGGAATAAATATCGCCGAGATCACCGTGAGCGTGCGCATGATTTCATTCGTCCGCATCCCGATACTCGAGATATGTATTTCCGTGAGTCCTGAGAGCACGTCTCGATAAGTCTCGACTACGTCCATGAGCTGCACGCTATGGTCATAGCAGTCGCGGAGATAGACCTTGGTCTCCGGCCGGATCAGACCCGGGTCTTCGTGCAGGAGAAGGTTCGTGACATCACGCAACGGCCAGACCATGCGGCGGATCTGAGTCAGAGTCCGCTTATGCTCATGCAGACTGCCCACCGGGCGCAGCAGCGGATTCTCGATTAACTCATCTTCGATCGTGTCAATCTCGGCTCCGATCGATTCCAGGACAGGGAAGTAGTGATCGATGATCGAGTCGAGCAGAGCGTAAGCCAGGTAATCCGGGCCGGCTTTCCGGATGCGGCCTTTGCCACTCCGGATCCGGGCGCGGACTGGTTCGAAGACATCGCGTTCCGGTTCCTCCTGGAGGGTGATGAGAAACGTCTTGCCGAGAAACATGCTGACCTGTTCGCCTCCGATCTTGTTGCCCGGTTCGAGATAGATCATCTTGCAAACGATAAAGAGATAGTCGTCATACTGTTCAACCTTCGGTCGCTGATTGGTATCGAGCACATCTTCCAGGGCCAGTGGGTGCAGATTAAAGCGCTCTCCGAGGATGCGCAGGACACTGAGATCGCCAAGACCATCAATGTTGATCCAGGTCACCAGCTCGTTGTTCAGGTGCTGCAGAAGCTCGTCACTTTCGACATTCTTGCGTTCCTCGAGACAGTCCGGTCCATATTCGATCAGGGTAATAATGGGCGCCTCGTGTGGCGTATCGCGGGAAAGCTTGAGCAGGCCGGGCGCTTCACCCGGCACGACCCTGCGGCGTCGTGTAAACATGCCGCCATCGTGCGCTGGCCGACGGGCGCAGCGCAAGCGCGATTCGTGTAGCGGCGGCTGGGTCAGCCGCAATTTCTATCGGAGCGGGCGACACGCCCGCCGCTACATCTGGAGTTTGCGCACGAGGATTTCTCCCACCAGCCCAGGGTTTGCTTTGCCGCGCGTCAGTTTCATCACCTGCCCTTTGAGGAAATTGATCGAAGCCGTGTTCCCGGCACGAAAGTCGGCGACCGGCTTGGGATTGGCGGCGATCACCTGATCGCAGAACGCCTCGAGCGCGCCCGTGTCGCTCAGTTGCGCGATGCCTTTTTGCTCGACGATCACGCCCGCGCTTTGTCCGCTGGCGAACATCTCCGCGAAAACATCTTTCCCTTGCCGGCTGCTGATTTTTCCCTCCTCGATCAGGTTGACCAGTTCGTCGAGCGCGTGCGGCGGCAGCGGGCTTCGGTCGATCGTCAGGCCTGCATTCGTTAGGGCGCTGAGCAGGTCATTCAGGATCCAATTGGCCACGCTCTTCGGCTTGCGCGCCCCTTGGGCCGCACTTTCGAAATAACCGGCCAGCGCGAGATTATCCGCCACGACGCCGGCGTCGTAGGGGCTCACCTCGTATTGCGCGATGAAGCGCGCGCGCTTCGCGCCGGGCAGTTCCGGCACCCGGTCGCGCACTTCGTCGAGCAAAGGTTGGCTCCGCACCGGAAGCAGATCCGGATCGGGGAAGTAGCGATAATCATGCGCCATCTCCTTCGTGCGCATGGGAAAAGTCTGGCCGACGTCGTCATCCCAACGTCGCGTCTCCTGCACCAGCGTTTCCCCGCGGGCCAGCGCCGCACTCTGGCGCTCCACTTCGTAGGCCAGCGCGCGCCGGACGCCGCTGATCGAGTTCATGTTTTTGATCTCAATCTTGGCCCCGAGCGCGGACTGCCCTTCCGGCCGCAGCGAGATGTTGCAGTCGCAGCGCAACTGCCCTTTCTCCATATCCGCGTCGCTCACTTTGCCGTAGGTCAGGATCTGTTTCAGCGCGGTCAAAAAAGCGAACGCCTCTTCCGGCGAATTAATTTCCGGTTGCGTGACGATCTCCATCAACGGCGTGCCCGCGCGATTGAAATCGATCCCGGTGCTGCTCTCAAAATGGACGCTCTTGGCGACGTCTTCCTCGAGATGAATTCGGACCAGGTGCACTTCCTTTGCTGGCTCGGTCAGATCCTTCTGGGCATCCTTGGGGTAGGCAAAGACGTGGAGCGGAACACGCCCGTTCGCGCAGAGCGGAGTTTCGTATTGCGAGATCTGGTAGTTCTTCGACAGGTCTGGGTAGAAGTAATTTTTCCGGTCGAACTGGCAGACCGGCGCGATCTCGCAGCCAAGCATGAGACCGGTCAGCGTCGTTAGGCGCAGCGCCTCTTCGTTCATCACCGGGAGCGCGCCCGGCAGTCCAAGGCAGGTTGGGCAGGTGAGGGAATTGGGCTCCGCCCCAAACTCGACCGCGCACCCGCAAAACATCTTCGAGCGCGTCTTGAGCTGGACATGGACCTCCAGGCCGATGGTCGTTAGGTAGAGCATGCTTGGCAGAAGAATCTCACACCACGATCACAAAGGGCACAAAGGACATTTAGAGGTCGAATGGGTCTTCGTCGAGCTGGCCATTGATGACACGTTTGATTCCGTTCCGGAGATGTGATTCGCCGAAGTTGATGAGAAGGCCCAGCTTTAGACCGCTCAAGCGTAGTTGTGTGAGGAGTTGCTTCGCGTGGACAGGCGTCAAGGCAGCGACAGACTTGATTTCGACTATGACTTTTTCGCCCACCACCAAATCCGAACGAAAGGCTTCATCGAATCTGATGCCATCGTAAACGATCGGCATCGCTTTCTGGCGTTCCACCGACGCTCCGGACTTCCGCAGCTCGTGCGCAAGAACGACCTCATAAACCGATTCCAGCAATCCCGGCCCCAACTTCGTATGTACGGTGAACGCCGAATCAAGCACGAACTTCGCAATCTCATTCTCACTCATCCTTGGTGTCCTTTGTGGCCTTCGTGTGAGGCTATTTCTTCAGCGCGTAATCGAGCGCCTCTTGGAACTTGAAGCTCTTTACCTGCCGGGTCAGCGTCGGATCGTTCATGGCCTCGATCAATTTCGGATGCTGCAGCAGCTCGAGGTAACGCTGTCGCTGGATCAGTTCAATGATCTCGGGGTCGTCGCGCAGAGCGATGATTTTCGGGTTCTCGGTCAGCTCTTTCGCGCCGGGAAAGGTGAGGAATCGTTCCCCGTTGCGCGGATTTGAGGCCACCGTCCCAACTTTGCCCAGGGTCTGATAAGTCTGGGCCGGGACCACGTCGACCGCCTTGACCGTTTCCCCGAACCGGCCCAGCTCGATCGAATTCTTCAGTTTGGCGAGCGACTGAATCATGGGCGCGGATTCGTGAGGCGGAGTTGGCCGCGCCGAGCGCAAAGGAGCGGGACTCGAAGAGCGAGGCGCGGCCGCTTCCGGCGCGCGCAATTCGGCGTTGGCAATCGCGCCCGTCGATCGGATCGCGACCACCACCAGCCAGACGCTGAAGAGCCCGAAGAAGATTCCAAGGAGGGCGCCGCAAATTCCATAGACGAGGCGCACCAGCCCCGCGCTCTGTTCTCCGGTGCGTTTGAAAAGGATCGCGCCCAGCGTGCTGATCACGGCATAGACGGCCAGGGCGAGAATAGCCCCGGCCACGAGCGAGATGAAAAGATCCGGCACCCGCAAAAACGGACGCAGGACCGGCAGCAACAGCCGCCCGCCGAAAAGCCCGGCGCCATAAGCAGCGGCGAGGGCGAGCAGCCGGACCAGTTGCCTAACGAGTCCGAGCCGCCAGCCGCGCGCGATCTCCAGCGCGACCAGGAGGAGCGCGAAGGAAATGAAGATGATCTGCCAGAGCGGCGAACCGGCGGTCATGAAATGCTGCGCTGGCGCAGGGCGTAATCGCAAAGCACGAGGGCGGCCATCGCTTCGACCATCGGGACGGCTCGCGGCAAAACGCAGGGATCGTGACGCCCGCGCGCGGCGAGAGTGGTGTCCTGGCCCGTCGTGGTGACGGTGTTTTGTTCGCGCGCAATCGTTGCCGTGGGCTTGAACGCGACGCGGAAGATAATGTTTTCGCCATTGCTGATCCCGCCCTGCACCCCGCCGGAGCGATTGGTGGCAGTCCGGACTTTGCCGTCTCGCATCTCGAAAGGATCGTTATGCTCCGAGCCGCGCATGCGGGTGGCGGCAAAGCCGGAGCCGATCTCAAATCCCTTCGTGGCCGGGAGACTCAGCATCGCTTTGGCGAGGTCGGCTTCGAGCTTGTCGAAGACCGGTTCGCCCAGACCAGGCGGCACCCCGCGGATGACGCAGGCAATGATTCCCCCTAACGAATCGCCATCGCTCCGTGCTTGTTCGATTGCCTGCACCATTTTTTTAGCCGCGACTGGATCGGGGCAGCGCACCGGATTTGCCTCCACCGTCTCTCGCGTGACGGCGTCAGAGTCCACCGCGGCGGCGATGTCATATACGTGAGTCACGTAGGCCACGAACTCGAGCGCGGGATGGAGAGCGGCCAGGACCTGGCGGGCGACGGCGCCGGCGGCGACCCGGCCGATGGTTTCGCGGGCCGAAGCGCGACCGCCGCCCTGCCAGTTGCGAATCCCGTACTTGGCCTCGTAGGTAAAATCGGCGTGCGAGGGGCGGAACGTTTCCTTCATCTCGCGGTAGGCTTCCGGGCGGGCATCCTGGTTCCGAACCAAAATTGCGATCGGCGTGCCTAACGTCTGCCCTTCGAAAACGCCGGAAAGAATCTCGCAGCGGTCAGCTTCCTGGCGTTGCGTTACGATCGAGCTCTGGCCGGGGCGACGTCGATCGAGCTCGCGTTGAACATCGGCTTCGCCTAACGAGATGTGGGGCGGGCAGCCGTCGATTACCACGCCGACCCCGCCGCCGTGCGATTCGCCGAAGGTCGTGATGCGAAAAAGTTGTCCGAAACTGCTGCCCATCGCGCGGAGCTTAGCGGCTGCCGGCGAATTGAAAAGGCGGCAAGCCTGTAGCGGCGGTCTATGACCGCCGAACGCGCGTCGATTGCAAACCAGGTTTTCGGCGGTCACAGACCGCCGCTACAGGAGGGCGAGGCAGCGCTCTAGATCGCGGCGAGCGCGGTTTTCAGGTCGTCGCGCAGATCTTCCACATCTTCCACCCCGACTGAAAGCCTAACGAGCGATTCGGTAATGCCGAGCGCGATCCGTTTTTCTTCGGGGATCGCGCCGTGGGTCATGATCGGCGGATAATTCACCAGGCTTTCGACTCCACCGAGGCTTTCGGCAAGCGAGAAAAGATGGGTGTTCTCGAGGAAACGACGAGTGCCGGCGAGGTCGGTGTCGAGGATCAAGGTGACCATGCCGCCGAAGCGATCGCCCATTTGTCGCTGCGCGAGTTCGTGCTGCGGATGACTCGTGAGGCCAGGATATTTTGTCTCCCGCACTTTCGATTCTTTTTCCAGCCAGGCCGCAAGCTCGGCGGCGTTTTCGCAATGCCGTTCCATGCGCAGGGCCAGCGTTTTCAGGCCGCGCATGGCGAGAAAGCTGTCGAACGGCCCGGCCACCGCACCGACGGAGTTTTGCAGGAATTGCATCTGGTCTCCAAGCTCCTTGTTCTCCCCGACGACCGCGACGCCGCCGACCATGTCGGAGTGGCCGTTGAGATACTTGGTCGCGGAATGAATGACCATGTCGAAACCGAGCTCGATCGGCCGCTGAATCCACGGGCTGGCGAAGGTGTTGTCCGAAACAGAGGTGGCCTTGTGTTTCCGCGCCAGTTTCGCAATCGCTTCCAGATCGATCAGCTTGAGCAGCGGATTGCTCGGCGTTTCCACCCAGACCATGCGGGTATTGGGCTTGAAAGCGGCCTCGACTTTCGCCGGATCGCTCATGTCGATGAAAGTGAAATCGAGATTGGAGGAGCGGCGCCGGACTTTTTCGAAAAGCCGATAAGTGCCACCGTAAAGATCGTCGCTCACCACGACGTGGGAGCCGCTGTCGATCGTCTCGAGCGCGGTCGACATCGCAGCCAGCCCGGAAGCAAAGGCCCAACCGCGCGTGCCGCTCTCGAGATCGGCCACGCAACGTTCGTAGGCGGAGCGAGTCGGGTTAATCGAGCGCGCGTAATCGTAGCCTTTATGCCGGCCGGGGCTTTCCTGCACGTAGGTGGAGGTCTGATAGATCGGAGTCATGACCGCGCCCGTCGAAGGATCGGGCGATTGACCGGCGTGAATGACGCGCGTGGCGAGATGGTGCTTCTTCTTCATTTCGGAAAAATTTTTACCGCGGATTACACGGATATCACGGATGGGAGGAAGCGGAAGGCCCATTGCTTAATGTCGTCTGCCATCCGCGTAATCCGTGTAAACCGCGGTTCCTATTTCTTCACTTCGACATTTGCAGCCGAAGGTAGGAGAGAAGATCGGTGCGCGTGATCAGGCCGAGGAACTTCGCGCCATCCATCACGATCGCGACCCGGCCGCGATCGAACACGCCTAACAAGTCGGAGATGTTGGCCGCGGGGGAAAGGGTTTCGAGCCGATCGGTCATGCCCGCGCTGACGAGTTCGTTAAACTGCGCCGGATCGCGGTGCACTTTTACCAGTAGATCGGATTCATCGATGATGCCGACGGCCCGTTCGTCACCGTTCAGGACGGGCAACTGCGAGACATCGGCCGAGCGCATGCGCTTGAAGGCGGTAAGCAAGGTGTCGTCTGGCCCGACTGAGATGACTTCGCCCTGCTCGGCGCGATGGGAAATGAGATCGCAGAGATCGCCCTTGGCCGGCCGCTCGACGAACCCCTGCTCCGCCATCCAGAAATCGTTGAACATCTTCGAGAGATATTTGTTTCCGGTGTCGCAGATGAAGGTGACGACGCGTTTTTTCTCCGTCTGCTGCCGGCAATAACGGAGCGCGCCCGCGAGCAGCGTGCCAGTGGAAGAGCCGCCGAGGATTCCTTCACGCCCAAGCAACTCGCGCGCGACGGCAAAGCTCTCGCTGTCGTCGATCTCGAAGGCGTCGCTGACATACGACATGTCGGCGATGTCGGGAATGAAATCTTCGCCAATCCCTTCTACCGCCCAGCTTCCGGCTTTCTCCAGTTTGCCGGTCTTGACCCATTCATACAAAATCGAACCGGTCGGGTCGGCCAAAATTAGCTCCAGTTTTGGCGCGACTTTTTTGAAGTAACGTCCGAGCCCGGTGAGCGTGCCGCCGGAGCCAACGCCGATGACGACGGCATCGACGTCGTGGTTCATCTGCTCCCAGATCTCGGGGCCGGTGGTGGTCTCGTGCGCGAAGGGGTTGGCCGGATTGCTGAATTGGTTAACGTAAAACGCGCCCGGGATTTCCTCCGTCAGTTTCGCGGCCACGTCCTGATAATATTCCGGATGACCGCGGGTCACGTCGCTTCTCGTTAGGCGAACTTCCGCCCCGAGGGCGCGGACATGGGCGATTTTCTCCTGCGACATCTTGTCCGGGATGACGAGGATAATGCGATAACCCTTCGCCCCGGCGATGAGGGCGAGCCCAAGGCCGGTGTTGCCGGCCGTGGCCTCGATGATCGTGCCGCCGGGCTGCAATTTTCCCTCGCGCTCGGCCGCCTCGACCATGGCGAGCGCAACCCGATCCTTGATCGAGCCGGTTGGGTTCTGGTTTTCCAGCTTCACGAAAAGCTGGCATGGGCCCGTCTCCATCCGGGTGATCTCGACCAGCGGCGTATGGCCGATGAGGGAGAGGATGGCGGGCGGTTTGTGAGCCGAAGTTTTTGGAATGGCAGTCGAACTGGTCATGAAGGAAAAGCGGGAGCCGCCGGCGGCGCGCCGGTGACCTCAGCTATGCAACACGGTGGCGCGCAATCGTCAAGCGTCAGCCGCTGAACCCATCCAAGCGACGCTCCGGGAGCCTTTGGTTCAGCACGACTTTGTCCATCTCGGCGAAATGATCCGGGTTAAAACCCCGGCCGTAGCCTGTATTCCCATTTGCGGACGTTGCCGAAAGCCCGCATCCGACTTTGTTGGTCCGTTGTTCCGGATTCTCTTCATCACCTTTGGCGCCTTCCTCGGGTGGGCCCTCGTCGCGCAGGCGGAAGTTCCTTTGCAAAAAGCGAGCGAAGAATTTTTTCCGCTCGCCTTGGACGGCACGATCACCCTGGATCACAGCGATGGAGCGATCCACATTTACGGCTGGTACGAGCCGCGGGTGCGGCTGCTGGCGGTGCGCAAAGCCTACACTGCGGACCGGCTGAGCCAGATTCGCGTCGAAACGAAAAGCGCGCCCGACTCGCTCGCGCTGCGGACGGTGATTCCCCCCGCGAGCGGGCTTTTTGCCGACCGTTCAGGGACAATCGATTACACTCTCAGCGTCCCTGAGCCGGCGCGGCTCAAGCTGAAGTTGAGCAACGGCGAAATCTCCCTCGAGGGATTGCGCGGAGCGAAGGTCGACCTCGAGCTGAGGAACGGCCGGGTGTTCGTCCGCAATTGCTTCGCCCAGGTGCGGGCGCGGGCGCGAGACGGGGTGCTCGAGGCGCTTTTTGAGTGGTGGGAGAATCTGCCGGCCACTTTCGATTACGCCCTCGAGCGCGGAAGAATCAGGGTGCGCCTCCCGCTCGCCACTCCTTTCCGGGTCGAGGCCCGGACCGGCCAGGGCGGGATTCATCACCAATTTCCCTTCCCGCCCGCGCCGGCGGCAGGTTCGGGGGAAATCCTGGAGGCGGCGACCGCGAAGGATCCGCTCCTCTCGTTAGGCCTGCGCACCAGGAGCGGCAACATCAGCCTTGAAGCGATTCGTTAGGCCCGGACTCAGGGCAGGGGAGTCAATTCCTCGAGCGACTTGCGATCGTCTTCCGCCTTCGCCAACAGCCCGAGTTTGCGATAGCACTCCTCGCGCTTGGTCAGGGCGGCGGCGGTTTGATTGATCGCGAGAGCGTGCGAGAGGGAATCGACCGCGGCCATGTAATCGCCTTTTTCCATTTCCAGCTCGCCGCGGTACTGCCAGGCGGTGGAAAAGTTCGGGTCCAGCTCCGTCGCCTCTTTGATCCGGGCATAGGCTTCCGCCGCCCGCTTTAGTTTGGCCAGGGCGTAACTCGCTTCCGCCGCCGCCCCGGCGGATTTGGGATCGGCCGCGAGCGCTGCTTCGGCATCGGCCAGGGCCAGTTTGGGCTGGCCGATCTCGTTCGTCTGCCAGGCGCGATTGGTCAGGAGATCGCCATTTTCCGGTTCCAGCCCGACCTCGGCGTCGAGCCGCCGGATGATTTGCAGAAAATCTGGCGAAAGCGCGTCGAGCTGTAGGGAGCCGGGCACGATGGCCGGGTTGGGCGCGCGTCCGAGCATTTCTTCGGCGAGGGCGCGGAGCAATTGCGGGCGGACCGCGCCGGGCTGGAGTTGTGCCGCGCGGGTGGCATCATCGAGCGCGAGCGCGGGATCGCCCGCGCGCAGAAAAAGAAGCGCGCGATCGCCGAGGAGCAGGTTGTCGTCAGGCTGGGCGGCGAGGTCGCGGTCGAGATCGCGCACTTCGGCCAGGAATTTGCCCAGGCGCTCGTGGCGCGTGCGTGCTTGCCTAACGAGCGGGTCGTCAGGCGCGAGCGCGGCGGCGCGCTGGACGTCGGCCAGCGAGGCCTCCCAGCTGTGCAGGTGCCGATAACAGACGGCGCGATTGAGCAAGGCCTGGGCGGTTTCGTGGTCTTTCATCCCGCGGGTCCAGGCCGCGGCTGCTTCCGCCCAGCGGCTGTTGGCCTGCTCCAGGCGCGCGATCTTTCGAAAAACCCGCGGCCGGCGATCCTTCTTTGCGATCGATTTCTGCCAGGCCGCGAGCGCTTCCGCTGGCTGCTGCTCGGCCAGGGCAAGGTCGCCGCGATACTCGTCATACTTGGCCGAAGGCTTTCTCACCGCGCCGCGCCAGGCGGCGAGCGTTTGCCGGAGGCCGCTCAGGTCGCGCAGGCCAAACTGCGCCTGGGCCAGTCGCGCCCAGGCTCCGTTGTCGTTAGGCGCAAAGCGCAAGACCTGGCGGGCGAGAGGAATCGCCCGGTCGAAGGCGCGCTCTTGCAGCGCGGCGCGCACTTCCTGGCGCACGGTCTTTTCCTCCGGAGAGATGGTCCGCCGGCAGCCGGTTGGACCGAGGACGAGGACGAGGACGAGGAAGAGGACGAGTAATGGAGCGCGGGAAAATTTCATTGGCGCGGGCGAGGAATGACGGAAGATACGAGAGCGCCTCCGCTGCAACCCGCAAACCATTATGCCTTCCTTCGACATTGTTTCCGAGATCGACAAACAGGAGATCGACAACGCGCTCAACCAGGCGCGCAAGGAACTCGCCACCCGCTTCGATTTCAAGGGGACCGTGGCCGAGATCGAGTACGAAAAAGAGGCGATCACGCTGACCGCGGAAGACGCCAACCGGCTGCGCGGTTTGCGCGAGATCGTGATCAACAAGCTCTCCAAGCGCGGAATCGACCTGCGCAATCTCGACCAGAAAGAGCCAGCCGTTTCCTCGATCGGCCACGCCCGGCAGGAACTAAAAATTCAGCAGGGCCTGGAGGGCGACAAGGCGAAGGAAATCATCCTCGCGATCAAACGGCAGGGATTCAAAACCCAGAACCAGCTCCAGGATCGGCAGATCCGGGTCACGGGAAAAAAACGCGACGAATTGCAGGAAGTGATCGCCTTTGTGAAGAGCAAGGATTTCGGGGTCGCGACCTATTTCAAAAACTTCCGCGACTAGCCGCCCTGGACGGGCGGCATGATCGCGATCTGATCGTCGGTCCGTAGCGGGTGGTCGCGCCTAACGAAATCGACTCCGACGCCGATGAGAAGATTGCGATCCCACTGCTCGAGCGCGGGGAAATCGCGGTAGAGCCGGGCGAGCAATTCCGCCACCGGCGTGCCCGCCGGCAGCTCAAGGGTCAGCTCGCTCGCGCCGACGATTTCCTTCAGCTGGGAAAAAAATTGCACCTTCATTTTCGCGTCGCGCCTTTTCGTTAGGCGAGAAATCAGGCCTGATGCGCGGGCGCGATCCTGTCTTTCCGGAGAACGCCGATGCAGGGCAGGTTGCGATAACGTTCCATGTAATCGAGCCCGTAGCCGACGACGAACTCGTCCCCGATGTTAAACCCGACGTGATCGGCTTCGACCGGCCGCAGGCGCGGTTTCAGTTTGCGCAGGAGCACACAAATTTTCACGCTCAAGGGTCGCTCATTGCCCAGCTTCTCGCGGATGGCGGCGAGGGTGACGCCGCTGTCGAGAATGTCGTCGAGAATGAGGATGTGCCGTCCGGCGATATCGGGCAGGACAATTTGCTTAAAAACGACCGAGCCGGTGGTGGTGGTGCCGCCGTGGTAGCTGGCGACGCTCAGGCAATCGAGCTTCAGCGGGAGCGGGATCCGGCGGAGGAGATCAGCCGCAAAAATCAGGCTGCCGTTGAGGACCGCGATGACGGTCAGCTCGCGCCCCTGATATTCCGCCGTGATGGCGGCAGCGAGTTCGTCGATCCGGCGCAGAATGGCAGCCTCCTCAAAGAGGACGCGTTCCAGATCTTCCAGCATTGGCCAACTTAACCAGGAAAGCCGGAATGCAGGAACGTTTTCAATGTGGGAAATGTGGGAGCCGCGGCGATGACAATGTGGGAGCCGCCTTTGTGCGGCGATGAGCTACTATGGAATCGGGGCACAAAGGCCCCTCCCACATTAGGAAATTCGCGGTCTCAGCGTCGCGCCAGGGCGGCTTTGATTTCCGCGGTCAGTTTTGCATCGCCTGCGATCAATAGACCCCGTTGCCAGAGCTCGGTCGCGTGCTTCCGGTCTCCCGCCGTCCGCGCCGCTTCCCCGGCGTTCAGGTAAAGCAGTTGCCGGTCGTTGGGGATGAGCGCGCTGGGATTTTTTTCGACCTGCTCGATCAGCCGATCGAGCTGCGCGCGCGCGACTTTGCGGCGGCCAAGGAAAGCGGGCAGGGCATGGTTGGTGATGGCGCGATTGAGCTGGACGGCGGCATCCCCGGGCGCGGCGGCGGCGGCTTCGTCCATTAGCGCGAGTCCTTTGCGCAGCGCGCTCAGCTTGGCCGGACCGAGCGGGAGATCGCGGCTGAGCAGGGTGTAGGTGCTGCCGAGATAGACCCGGGCCAGTTGGTCGCTCGGCCGGGCGGCCAGGATTTTATCGAGGGCGGCGATGCACTCCGTCACGGCCGCCTTGTCCCCCGCCAGGGCGCGGGCGTAGAGGGCGCTGATCACCGGGTCGTTAGGCAGGGCGAGCGCGCCGGTGACGGCACAAAGAGCGCAAACGATCGCAAGCCAGGTCCATCTCATTCGAAACAATGGACAAAGCGCCCCGGAAAAACAAACTTGGGCTCTGGCCCGCGTGGCTCCAACCCGATGCTTTTCCGAAACAAATGGCGCGATCCGAGCCGCAACATCATCGCCTATACCACCCACAAGGCCGGTTCGATGGTGCTGCACCGCGTCCTGAAAGACATCTGCGAGCTGAACCGAATTCGTTTTTATTCGCCGAACAAATCCGAGCTTCCTTTTGAACGAATGTTTGTCGGGGAGGATTTTCTCGCGAAAAAGCGCGGCTGTTTCGGACCGATTCGTTTTTTTGTTCCGAGCAAGGCGCTGGACGAGGCGAGTGTCATTCTGCATCTGCGCGATCCGCGCGACGTCCTGGTCTCGATGTTTTTCTCCTACTGCTACATGCACGCGGGCGAGATCGAGGCCCAGACTGGTTACCGCAAAGAAGTGGCGGAGGCCGGGATCGATCGCTTCGTCCTCGATATGGTGAGCGCGCCCTTTTTCGATTATCGCGGCGATTACGGGATCGGTTCCCGTTACAAAAAACATGTCGGGACCGTGCTCGATCGTTACCAGCGCTACCTCGATGAATTGCTCGCGCGCCCCAACACCACCGCCGTCTCCTACGAAGAGATGGTGCTTTCGTTTCCTTCCTGGCTGGAAAAAATCACTGGCGCTTTTGAGCTGAAAGATCCGGAGGAGACGCGGGCCGTCGTGACCGAGCGCCACGCCAACAGCGTCGCGGCCGGGGAGGAAGACGTCTGGTCGCACAAGCGCAAAGTCACGCCGGGCGATCACCGGGAAAAACTGCAGTCGGAAACCATTCGGGAACTCGATCGGATCTTCGCGCCGGTGCTGGAGAAGCTCGGCTATTCCGGCGCGGAGTATACCAGGAATGGCGTGCCGGCCTTGCGCCGGTAGAGGCGTCAGGCCCTGGCGCCAAACGACAACTCTTTTTCCCCCACTTGCACTTCGCATTTGGACAAAGAAATCAGACCTCGACCACGGATTACTCGGATGGCCACGGATTGGAGGCAGCTCGGAGTTTGGCTGAAAAAACAAATCTCGACCCTCCCCCAGCGGATGTCCTACCACTCCTGCTAGTGTTCGACGAAATGAGCGAGTTCTACGCGCACACCGATCCCCGCTTCCCCGACGACGCGTCGAAGTGGGAGCCGCTTTTTAATCCAGAGTGCGCCGCGCTTGCTGACGGCGATTGCGAGAAATGCGAGCGTCTCGAACGCGAGGAAGTCCGCCAGCACCACCGGATCGACTACGATCACCTTCGGCCCTCGGCGAGTGCGGCCTTGATTTCCTCAGCGCTCAGGAAGCTCTTCATCTCCGGGATGACTTCGGTCGTGGCGTCGATCGCTTCGCGCATTCGATTGCGCGCAGCCAGCGCCCCTTCAGTCTGCGGGTCCAATCTCCGCTTCGGATACCCGCAAGGAAAAATTTTTGGGATTAGAGCTGCTTTTGTCACACCCAGGTTGCTAGAGATTGAACGCAACACAAAATGAGCTCGCGTTTGGTTTTCCTCGAAATCTCCGGTCCCCTCGCCATGTTCGCCCGCCCCGATACTGGAGGACCTCCGACTTCGTACCCAGCGCCGACGTGGTCGGCTGCGAAAGGCATCTTCGAATCCATAGCGCGTCTGGCCAGTGGTGACGCTTGGATCACGCCTGTAAAGGTCGAGGTCTGTCGACGGGTGGGAGAAGCTGGAGGCGAAGTGCGTTATCAGCGCTACACAACCAACTACGGCGGCCCCCTTCGCAAGAGCAACCAACTCCGGCTGGGATCGTCATACCAGCTCTTCGCAACCGTCCTAGCAGATGTCTGTTATCGGCTGCATGGCGAAGTAGTTGGCTCGAAGGGAAAGAATATTTCAAAAGCGAATCCTCGGCACCATTTGCAGGATCTCTTCGAACGCCGCATTGAACAAGGTCGCGCACATCGAACACCTTGCCTTGGTTGGAGCGAATTTACGGCGAATTATTGGGGGCCGTTTCGCGACGGGATAGCGGGCGGATCAGCGGCGACCGAGATAGACGACGCTCTTAATATAGAGATTCCATCCATGCTCCGGACGGTTTTTGATCGTCCGGTCAGCGGCACATTCCAACCGCGCTTCGATCAGAAAGTGACCATCCGAAAGGGTACGCTCGTCTATGCTGAATGAACTGATGTTGCTTCAAGAGACGCTGGAAAGCGTTGGAGTCGCTGTCGCCGTTCGACATCCAGACATTAAGCCTTTGGGGAAACGTCCAATCCTGCGCGTATTCTTAGGATCGGACTCAGAGGTGACCTCCGTGGAAATCATCAGCGCGGAGGTCGCTCCGAAATATTGGTCGATTCGTGATGGGAAGCACAACAGCTTTCCCCAAATCTCCCTCAAGAAAGACGCGAGCAAGCCGCATAAGGACCAGCCTCTGCGTCCCGGCATCACAAGTCAGGACCGGGAAAGGCTACGGAAAGCGCGCCAGCAGACGGCGCGACTCGCCGCTCTAGAGGCATTGCGCGAAACAATCGTGATCAATCTGTCCCGCATCGTCACCGACACGCGCCCATGGCCCCCATCTTCACACCGGAAGAGAATTGGAGAACGGGGCGATGTCGTTGAAAACAGTGGAAAGGCGCCGCAATTCGTCGAACTGAGTCGGCGATTCTTAAACGCGGACTCATCCGCTCTCCTCATTGAATGCGAACGGCGTCTTTACATGGTTCTGGCGGCGAACCCCGATAAAGATGGTTTAGATTTAGCGACAGCGCTTTCTTTCGAGGGGGGCTGCGACTTCTTGTTCGATTGTAAGGCAGAGGGTTCTTTGGTGCCGGCTGCATCGCCAGAGTCTCTGCCGGCGGTTTCCTTGGCTCTTGCATCTAAAGACTCTCAAATCGGCGAGAACGATGGAAACTCGGCCGGAGGGGGGAAATGCGGTCTTTCCGGAGATGTAGGGCCTCTCGTCGATGACAAGTTCCCGGAGGCTAACTTCCCGTTGCTTGGGCCGACTTTTCTCCACGCAAAAAATGAACAGACTCCGTGTAATTTTCGTTACGGAGTGACCGGCCCTCGATCGATGCCGGTTAACCGCGAACGAGCGTCTCGCTTGCAGGCGTCGGCCGAGGAACTGACCAACGCGGCCCGCAAAAACAAGACATGGCGCTCAGTGGCCGCGGAGAAACCAAAAACGTGGGATCTCCTAATTGCCTTCATCGATAAACAGCCGGACGCGGCTGTGGCAAATGCCTTGGTCGAAGATGAAGCCGATTTCGAATGTTTGGCGAAACGCTCATGCAAACTGCTTGATGGCCGGGTGGAGACAATCCCCGCGGGCGCTCATCTGGAGATTCTCATCCTCCGCAAACTCGATCCGGCGAATAAGAAGGTCGTTTACCAAGCATCTCGAAACGTTGATGCATTGGCCGCGTTCGCCCGCGATTGGCGAGATGGATGCAAGAATGTCCCTGAGATTCGCTTGTTTAGTCCTTCGCGCAGGCGGGGCGAAAAACCCTCCATGCAGGGTCCGGGTTTTATCGCTCCAGGCGCTGTTGTGGCAATCCTCCGACGCGTGTTTACACACGGCGGAAAAGATTCTGCGGAAGCTCCTGGTCTTTCGTTTGCAGACGCATTTCGCCTCCTTGCTAGCCCCAATGGAGCCAATCAACGGAGCATTCTTCGAATCCTGGGCATCACTCTCGCGCGATCCGGTCAGTTGCTCGCAGGGGTGGGACACGCCCGTTCCCGATCCCGGGCGGAATTTCATGAATTCGATCGCCTCTCTGCGCTCGATGCCGTCAGCCTCCTCGGAATTCTCCTTCTCAAACTCAATCATTCCAAAGACAAATATATGAACGAATTGCCCTACCTCCTCGGCCAGCTTCTGGCCGGTGCCGACACACTCCATCGGGGCTATTGCTTCGATCAGCGGGGCGGCTCGATTCCACCCAGTTTGTTGGGAAATTCATTGCTCTCGGCGGCGGGGAAAAATCCTGCCTCGGCCTTGGCCCAGCTCCTGAAGCGATGGAAGCCGTATCACGGATGGGCCGATCGCACGCGCGCGAAGCGCAACCTTAAGGCCGAGATTGCGAAGGTCGGGACAGAGAGTTCGGAAGGCAGGAAACTCCTCCAAATCAGTCTTGGTGCGTGGGCTTCAGTGCGATTGAAAGAGATCACCCCCACCATCTCGGCCGGACTCGATGACGTGAAGCGTCCCGACGATGTGTACAAAGCCAAGCTCCTCCTCGGCTACCTGGCTGGACTGCCGAAAGCCGAGCCCAAAGCGGTCGTCGGAGAAGAAAAGCCTCGGAAAACAGGGGCAGAACTCGATCCAATTTGACCCGCATAAAACCCAAACATCAGCCAATCAAAAACAATGAAAGCATCTTTTAATCGCGGGACGGGCCTCCTCGTCCTCGAAGTCCGCAATTCAAATCCCAACGGCGATCCTGATCAGGAGAGCGATCCACGAACGCTTGACGCTGATGGCCGTGGGGTGATCTCCCCACCCTCCGTTAAGCGAAAGGCGCGCGACCTCGTTCTCGCTAATGGGGAAGTAATGGCGGAGGCGCGCGAAAAACTAAACGATCTGAAAAAGTATGGGAATGACTTCGGCATTCTGGAAGCTCGCGATCGCAACCGTGACGAAATTTGGGCCATGGATGCCGCAACGTTTCAGAAGAAGTTTTGGGACGCCCGCGTTTTCGGCAACACGTTCCTTGAATCACTGAAGAGCAAACCTGATGCCGAAACTTCAGATGAGAACGGCGGGACCAAACCGAAAAAGAAATCCAAAACGGCTGAGGAATCCGCGAAACGTGACACTTCTCATTTTATTAGCACTGGCGTTGTGCAAGTCGGAGTCGGTCTTTCCATTGCGCCAGTAGAGATCGATCGCATGACGAACACCAATAAGTCTGGAGTCGAAGAAGGTAAGGATCGCGGGATGGCGCCCCTCGGGTTCCGCGTCGTGAGACACGGGGTCTATTACATCCCGTTCTTTGTGAATCCATCTCTGGCCGTTTCAACGGGCGCTACCGATGAGGATATTGCCTTGCTGAAGTTCCTGCTGCCGCATCTGTATAACCATACGGCATCGGCGATTCGTCCCTTTATTACGGTCCTTCACGCTTGGTATGGCGAGCACAAGAACCGGTTGGGGTCCTGTCCAGACTCGCTTTTGATCGATGCTCTCACACCTCGCTTGAAGGAGGCGGGATCCGTCCCGAGTGACCTTTCCGGGTATGTCATTCCTTCCGGTGAGGAAGACGTTTTGGAGGCAGTTCGCAACCGGTTCGACTCGATTACAGATCTTTGCGTGTAGTGAGATTGCAATGACGTGGGTGGCGCATTCGGCACCACCACACGATCCGGCGCGAGGTCCGCAGCCCTACGGGTCTCATGCGCGGAACGTGTGGAGCGGCGCGACTGGTGCGGCGGAAGAAATGTTCCGCTTCGCCCGAGGCCCCGCTGCCGACTCGATTCCCGTTATGCGGGCCGCCATCTCGGGATCATCGGCTTTTCATGACCTTGGGAAGCTCGATCTGCAAAACCAGGCCGTGCTCAACGCCGGGCGCGGCCATTGTCTGCCGCCTGAATGTGATCACATCGAGGCGGGAACCGCCTACGCATTGCGCGAGGTTCATCGGAACCTGGCCGCCGCGTGGCTAATTCGCGCGCATCACTCGCCGGGCTTGCCGGATCGCCCGAGCGAAAAATTCATGCCGTTTGGGCCACTTCGAGGCGCACGCAATCGTGAAAAGAGTGATGCCGACGTTCACAAGCCGTTTGTCGAAAGAACGGATCGGGGCTTGTTGAAATTTCTAGAGCGTCATTTTGAGGCATGGCCTGACAGTCCCCAGATTTCTCCTGGCTCCGAGTTCCACGGTCTGTCGCTCCGATTTGCGCTTTCTTGCCTAGTTGACGCCGATCACCACGATACGGCTGCTTGGGACGATGGCCGTCAGATGCCTAAATCGAGCGCATGGGATTGGGGCGAATTGCTCTGGCGATTGGATGTGTATGTAAAGGGCCTTGAGAAACGTGAACCAGCACGAGATGCATTGCGGGAGGCACTTTTCGACCACGCCGGCATCGCTGACCTCTCGCCGTCCTTACTCGTATGCGAAGCGGGTGTCGGCATGGGCAAAACGACCACCGTCCTCCGCTGGTTGCTTCGCAAGGCGCAGGAAGATTGCCTTCGACGAGTGATCATCGTCGCCCCATTTACGAATATTCTCCGGCAAACCGCCCGCACATTGCGAAATGCACTTTGCCGCAGCGACGACGAACGAAATCTCTGGATCGCCGAGAATCATCATCGCGCTGACTTCGCGGATCAATCCTCCCGCCAATACGCAGCTCTCTGGGAAGCGCCGATCGTCTTGACGACGGCAGTGCAGTTTTTCGAAACTTTGGCGTCAAACCGCCCCGCCTCCTTGCGAAAGCTTCATCGCCTGCCAGGCTCCGCGATCTTCATCGACGAAGCGCACGCGGCGTTGCCACCGTCTCACTGGCCTCAAGGTTGGGAGTGGCTGACAGAGCTTTCGGAGCAATGGTCATGTCCCTCTGTGCTTGCCTCCGGCTCCATGTTTCGCTTCTGGCAACAACCGGAATTTGCTTCACCCCCACGAGCGCTGCCGGAATTGACTCCCGCAGCCATTGCGAACGCCACTGCCGATGCCGAGCCAGAGCGGGTGCGATTCGATACTTTGGGAACGATTGATTATCGCGATCTTTGCCGGCGTTTGAAACAAGACCTGGAGACAGGAAATGGTCCATGCCTCTGCATCGTCAACACTGTTCAGACAGCCGCTGTCATCGCTTGCGAACTCGCGAAAAATATCGACGATCTCGACCCGCGCGGGGATGGAAGTCGACGCCGGTTGTCCGACCGTCGCGTCCTTCAGCTTTCGACAGCTTTGACACCGAGGCATCGCGAACGGATTCTTCAAGAGATTGAAAGGCGCACCGAGGCAAAGGCAGCCTCATGGATTCTCGTCGCGACGAGTTGCGTTGAAGCCGGTGTCGATCTCGACTTTCGATCCGCCTATCGAGAGCGGTGTAGCGTGAGCGCGTTCATCCAAACGAGCGGCCGCGTCAACCGGCATGGCTCGCGAACAGGGGCGGTGCTGTGGGACTTCCAGTTTCTCGCGGATAAATCGCTCGCAACACATCCGCAATTCAAAATCTCCCGGAACGTGTTCGAACAATTGTGGTCCTCGATCTCGTCTCATGCGAAGCGCCCCGCCGACCTCGTGACGTTGAGTCTTCAACTCGAATTCGATCGCGCCGGTGGATTATCTGAAACGCTTCGCAAACTGGAACAGCAGCGGAACTATCCCGAAGTGGCCCTTCAAGGGCGCGTCATTCAATCCGATACGCGCACTGTCATCGTCCAACGCTGTATCGCTGAGTTGGCCATGGCAGGAAAACGCATGTCCTCCGCAACGCTCTTGAAGAATTCGGTGCAGATATGGTCAAAGAGGATCGCTCAGCTTGGAATGGAACCGATTCGTTCAGGTTCGGATTTGTACGTCTGGAAATCCCCTTATGATCCCGAACTGATCGGCATTATGAAGGGGATACTGCCGCTAACGTTGGGCACGGTGGCGCCCGGAATTCTTCTGATCGATAATCCTGAATGATTAGGTCCAGAATTGTTAGCAACGGCGTTACCCTCATCCGCCGCATCTGATCTTGGCATGCCGCATCCAAACACCATCGCGCTGGCCGCGCAGGCCGAGACTGAAGGGCTCGAAGCGATCTTGGTTGGTGGGAATGCGGTCAATCTCCACGCCTACTTCCGCACTACCTTTGACGTCGATCTGCTCGTGCGGGAGGAGGATGCGGAACGGTGGCTGACATTTTTCCGAGCGCGTGGCTACGCCATCTCGCGGCGGACGGATAATTTCATTCGCCTCCGCTTCGAGGCCGACCCGGCCGCCGCGCTCCCGCTGGACTTGATGTTGGCTAACGAACAAACATTCGGAAAAATCCGGGCGGAAAGCCAGCGATGTGAAATCGGTCAGGATATCGCTTTGGCCATTCCCAGCCCGTTACATCTCATTGCCATGAAGTTGCACGCCCTCCGCAACCCAATGCGGGCGGAGAAGGGGATTGACCTGCTGGATGTGCGACACTTGATTAGGACGGCGAAGCTCGATGTCTCCAGCTCTGAGTTCATCGCCATCCTGGAACATTATGCCAGCGATCCCATACGACGAGCCATCCGAGACGAATTCGGAAGCCGGCCGGGTGCGTGAGGGTGCCGCTCTCTTCGACCTGCCCGAGTTCGACTCTCTCCCGGCGACGGCGGGGCTGACTAACCTCGAAGCTTTTCAGCTCAGTCAGCGTCATGCTCTCTCCATGCTTCCGGCGCTGCTGGCTCAGCATCGTCTCGATCGAGAAGACGGCGCGTGGGAGCGATTTGCGCTTTCGTAGACGATGTCGAACGACCTTCACCCAAAGCGTGAGAAGCCCGGGAGAAGAGAGCTTCTCGCTTCCGATTTTCCCGGTCTGCGAGGAGCCGTTGCAAGAGCACAGCCGTCTGCGCATGTCGTGGTCGGAAGCGATGCGCCACTTCGCTCCGACCCGCGATTATTACATGCGGCACTTTGATTCACCGGAGAAACGCTTGCGCGACAAGAATCCCGAGCGGTTTCAGATTCCCTGACAAGGTCGGAGACTCCCTCCATGTTCACCGAAGATCAGCTCCTTCCCATCTCCGCCCTCCAGCATTTGCTCTTCTGCGAGCGGCAGTGCGCGCTCATCCACATCGAGCAAGTTTGGGCGGACAACCAGTTTACCGCCGAAGGAAATCTCCTCCACGAACGCACGCACGAGGGCCCGGATGAATCCCGGCCCGGCGTGCGCATCACGCGCGCGTTGCCCGTGCGCTCGCTCGAGCTGGGATTGAGCGGGCAATGCGATGTCGTCGAATTCCATCTGGGGAGCGCGGGCGCCCCGCCCGCTCTGGAAAGCGCCTCGCTTTCCAGCTCCAGGATCGCACTGGTCGAATACAAGCGCGGAAAACCAAAAGCGCACGCGGCCGACGAAGTGCAACTCTGCGCGCAGGCGCTCTGTCTCGAGGAAATGCTCGGGTGCCCGATCGCCGGCGGCGCGCTCTTTTACGGCAAGCGCCGTCGTCAGACTCCCGTGATCTTTGATGAAACACTGCGCGCTCTCACCCGCGACTCAGCCCGACGACTGCACCAGCTTTTCGCCGCGCGCATCACTCCGCCCGCAGTGCGCGAGAAAAAGTGCGAGAGCTGTTCTCTCCTCGACCTCTGCCTGCCCGATGCCCTCCGGCTGCGCACGAGTGTAGCCAGTTGGTTCGCAGCGCGAGTGAAGGAGGCGAGCACGAGTAGGAGCACGAGCACGAGTAGGAGCGAGTCGACATGATGCAGCATCTGAACACTCTCTTTGTCACCCTCGAAGGCGCCTGGCTTTCCAAGGATGGCCAGGCCGTCGAAGTGCGCCACGAACGCGAAACCAAGCTGCGCGTTCCGTTACACAACCTCGAAAGCATCGTCACTTTCGGCTGGGATATCAGCGCCTCGGCACAGTTGATGGCCGCCTGCGCCGAAGCTGGCATCACTCTTTCCTTCTGCTCGCCTAACGGGAAGTTTCTTGCCGCCGCGACCGGCTTCGCCTCTGGCAATGTCCTCCTGCGCCGCGAACAATTTCGCCGCGCCGACGACCCGGCAGCTTGCGCCGCGATTGCGCGCCACATCGTGGCCGCCAAGATCGCCAATTGCCGCGCCTCCCTGCTGCGCACGGCCCGGGATCGACCGGAGTCCGACGGGAGCGCGACGCTGCAAAGCAAAGCGCAATGGCTAGGTCATCGTGTGGAAACTGCCTTGCGCGAAGAATCCCTCGACGTCCTGCGCGGCATCGAGGGCGATTCTGCCGCGGCGTATTTTGAAGCGTTTCCGCTTCTCCTTACGACCAAGGATCCGGCCATCGCGATGCAGGGTCGCAATCGCCGCCCGCCGACCGATCCCGTCAACGCGCTGCTCTCTTTCCTCTACGCCCTTCTCGCCCACGATTGTCGCTCCGCCCTCGCCGCCACCGGACTCGATGCGGCCGTCGGCTTCCTGCACAAGGATCGTCCCGGACGCCCTTCGCTCGCGCTCGATTTGATGGAGGAATTTCGGCCGGTGCTGGCGGATCGGCTCGCCCTCGCCCTCCTCAACCGTCGCCAACTCGAGGCCGACGATTTTGATCGGCGCGAAAATGGCGCCGTCGCTTTGCGGGAGGATTCGCGCAAGAAGGTTCTCGTCGCCTGGCAAGAGCGCAAACGCGAGGAAATCCTCCATCCGTTTCTTCAGGAGAAAGTGACCTGGGGCCTGCTGCCGCACCTGCAAGCGCGACTACTCGCGCGCCATCTACGGGGCGATTTGGACGCATATCCGGCCTTTATTTGGAAATGAACTCAGCGCGCAACTGACATGCAGGTTCTGATCACTTACGACGTTTCCACCACGACGGTGGAAGGCCGCCGGCGGCTGAGGCGAGTGGCCAAGGCGTGTCTCGATTATGGTCAGCGGGTGCAAAACTCGGTCTTTGAATGTCTGATCGATCCCGGCCAACCCGTGGCCGTGCGGAGCCGGCTGCTAAAAATCATCGACCCCGAGACGGACAGTTTGCGTCTCTATTTCCTGGGACACGACTGGAACCGGCGCGTCGAGCATCACGGCGCGAAGCCATCCTTCGACCCGCAAGGTCCGCTCGTCATTTAGCGGAAGTTGATTGCTCCGCGGACCTGAAGCGGACAGACTCGTCGCCGACGATTCGCGCCGGCTGTAAACGCCAAGAGCGCAGGTTCTTTGATACATCTAGCTCTTGCGCCAGATGCCACCTGGTGCCTGTCCGGTGGAGCTTCGCGAAACGGCCTATTCTTGACAAACGGGGTCAGGGTCTTATGCAACAGCCATCGCTCCCTCGCGAGGGAGCGCGGATTGAAACA
>JBBPZS010000109.1:0-16218 GCA_038198605.1 Chthoniobacterales bacterium
ACATTCACGATCGCCAATGTGATCAAAGAGCTGGACCGCCCAGCGCTGATTATTTCGCATAACAAGACGCTCGCCGCGCAGCTCTACTCGGAGTTCAAGCAGTTCTTCCCGCGCAACGCTGTCGAATATTTCGTCAGCTACTTCGATTACTACCAGCCCGAGGCTTACATCCCGCGCTCCGATACCTACATCGAGAAGGACTCGTCGATTAACGAAGAGATCGAGCGCCTTCGGCTTTCCGCCACGAGCTCGTTGCTCACCCGGCGCGACACGATCGTGGTCGCGAGCGTCTCATGCATCTACGGCGTGACGTCACCGGAGGATTATCTGCGCATGCTGCTGACGGTGAAACGCGGTCAGCAGGTTTCCCGCGAAACGGTGCTCGGACGGCTGGTCGACATGCTCTACGAGCGCAACGACATGAATTTCGTTAGGGGAAAATTCCGGGTGCGCGGCGACGTGGTCGAGGTTTATCCCGCGACCGCGGACGAGGAAGCGGTCCGCCTTGAATTTTTCGGCGATGAACTGGATGCGATCACGCGCTTCGATCCGCTCACCGGTCACGCGCACGAGTCGTTGAACGTGATGACTTTTTTCCCGGCCAAGCAGTTCGTTACGCCGGCGGATAAGTTAAACCGCGCTTTGAGTTCCATCCGGACCGAACTGGATGAGCGGATCATTTTGCTCGAATCGCAGGGACGTTTGCTCGAGGCGCAACGCCTGAAAATGCGGACCGAGTACGACCTCGAGATGCTGCAGGAGATGGGCTTCTGCAACGGGATCGAGAATTATTCGCGCCATCTCTCCGGACGCCCGCCGGGCTCAAAGCCGTTCACCCTTATCGACTTTTTCCCAAAAGATTTCCTGCTCGTGATCGACGAGTCGCACGCCACCATCCCGCAAATCGGCGGCATGTATGAAGGCGACAAATCGCGCAAGACCGTCCTTGTCGAATACGGCTTCCGCCTCCCGAGCGCGCTCGACAACCGGCCGCTCAATTTCCCCGAGTTCATGGGCAACGCCAACCAGCTCGTCTACGTCAGCGCCACCCCGGCGGAGTTCGAAATCAAGAATAGCGTCGTCGGCAACACCGGCTACTTCCCGCACAAGCGCGATCGCATCGGCTTGGAAGAGGAAATTCCCTTCGTCCTCCCCGGCGAACCTGTAGCCGGGGTCGCGGACCCCGGTTCCGCCAGCCGCGCCGCCCCCGGCCGGGGCCAGCGACCCCAGCTACAGCTCAGCCGCACCGATCAGCCGCCCAGCGAGTTTGATGTCAGCACTCCGGGCAAGCCGCTTGTGGTCGAGCAAATCATCCGCCCGACCGGATTGCTCGATCCGC
This sequence comes from Chthoniobacterales bacterium, assembly GCA_038198605.1. Classification (GTDB taxonomy): domain Bacteria; phylum Verrucomicrobiota; class Verrucomicrobiia; order Chthoniobacterales; family UBA10450; genus Palsa-1392. The sequence continues at coordinate 1,340 of JBBPZS010000109.1, forward strand.
GGATCACGCTCAAAGGATTGAAGAACCAGATCGACGACACGATCGAGCTTTGCCGCCAGCGGGTCGAAGTGCAGGAACGCGTCCTCGTTACTACCCTAACGAAAAGGACCGCCGAAGATCTCTCCGATTACCTGCGCGATGTCGGGTTAAAGGTGCGTTACCTGCACAGCGACATCGATACGATCGAGCGGGTTGAAATCCTGCGCGGCCTGCGCGCGGCCGAGTTCGACATTCTCGTCGGCATCAATCTCCTCCGCGAAGGTCTCGACCTGCCCGAGGTGTCGCTGGTCTGCATCCTCGATGCCGACAAGGAAGGCTTCCTCCGCAGCCAGACCTCGCTCATCCAGACGGCCGGCCGGGCCGCGCGCCACGTCAACGGCGAGGTCGTCCTTTTCGCCGATACCGTCACCCAGAGCATGCAGGCCCTGATCTCGATCTCCGATTACCGCCGCACCAAACAGATGGAGTACAACGAAAAGCACGGCATCACTCCCACCACCGTGCGGCGCGCGGTGCAGGAAAGCCTGCACACCATTTTGAAAGGCCGCGAGATCGCGGCCGCGGTCATCCAGGAGGCCGGCGGCGACTTCAACCTCACCGAGTTGTTGCGCGAACTGGAAGAAGAGATGCAAACCGCCTCGGCCAACCTCGAGTTCGAGCGTGCCGCCCTCTTGCGCGATCAAATCATGGAAGTGAAAAGCGGCACCGGCCTAACGAAGATAGAACCAAAGCGAAGACCGGCGAAATACACTCGCGGTTCCGGGCAGCGGCGTTCGCGCGTCTAGCTTTTTTTCGCGAGTCGGCGCGTCACCGCCGGGCTGGTCAGCTCGCGCAGAGCATCCTTTCCCACCCAGCGGCCAGCGGGTTCGGCTGATTTCGCCAGTCGCTGCGCCACCTTGATCGCAGCGGCATTGAGCGAAGCGCTGCGTTTGCCGATCGTGCGCAGGGCCATGTTGACCGCCTTTTTCACGAAGTGGCGTTCGTCGGCAGCGGCGCGCTCGATGTAGCACAGGCCTTCGCGAAACGGTTTCTCGTCCTCGCCTTTGTCGTGCGCGGCGAGGGCCCAGAGGAGCGCAAACACCGCCCGCTTCTCAAACTCGCCGCGCCGGTTTTGCCATTGCGCGACCTTTGCCCAGGCATGCGGCGTCCGATCGAAAAGATGGAAACAAAGGGTGTCGCAGATGCCCCAGTTATCGAAGTCGCGGCACCAGCGATCCATCTGCGCGGCGGTGACCCGCTCCGGTTCGTCGAGGTAGGAAGTCAGCATGCGCGCTTCGTAGACCCCGGTTTGCCAAAGGGCGGCGGCCAGCTCGTGGTTTCGCCCGAGCATTTTGGCCAGCTTGCGCAAGTCGCTCACGGTTACGCCAAAGGCGTGGTCCGATGGGATGGCATAGCGCGCCATGCCCTCGCGGGTGGCCTTGCTGCTGTGCTTTTTCAGCCCGGCGAGGACGGATTCCACTTCCGGCGCGATCGGTGCCGCGACTGCGCTCGCACCGGGGCCGGCGTTTGGCGGCGGGGCAGTGGTTTTTCTCATTCTTGCCGCCAGAGTTAGCACGGAGGCCTTTCGGCCGACAAGTGGAATGCCACTTCGGCGCGGCGTGCTGGTTTCTCGAGATTTTCTACGCGCGACCAATCCCCAGAGGAGAGCGCTCGGTCTGCGCATCCGCTCCGTGGCGACGCTTTGCTAATTCGTGCGAGCACGATCTACGAGACTAGATCAGCGACCTCGCGAAAGAGCGCAGTCACCCTGGCCACTCGCTGCGTGACAAACGGGTCTTGACCTAATTGGCCGCCGGTGTCGGAGCGCTCAGGCTTTTATCGTAGAACCCTGACCGATCGAAGCAGCACGCGCGTCGTTTCCCGGCCGCGAGCATCGAGCAGGCATTGTTGACCCGGCGCACGCGCGTCTCCGGCTGCTTGGCGGAAGTGATCCAGTGGATCCAATCCCGGCGCGCGACGGGCGTGATGTCGGACCACACTTCCCGCGTCTTCGGATCTGCGGCCGCGAGAGCTTTGCGCAGGTCGGCCGGCACTTTTGGTTCCGGTTCCTCAGCCACCGGCGCGATCTCGAGGGTAACGACATCGCCGTCTTCTGCACCAGCGCTCTTGCTCAGCTTCCGGTTCACTTTGAGCCAGTGACTCTTTTGGCCGTCGGGCTCGAGGGTGGCTTGAAAGTGGAAGCCATTGATGGTGCCTTCGACCGTCGTCATGCTGCGCGTGGGCAGCTTCGCGCTGGCGTCCTTGGGCAGCGTCAGAAAAGTCCAGGAGCCGTCCGTCCCGGTCTCTGCTGGTCGGACGAGTTTCGCTTGGAGACGGATCTTACGGGAAGCGGTTTTGGCCATTTGTTAATTGATATCGCCGATCAGCCCGAGTTCTCGGCTGCTTAAGGTGTTTGCAACTTTCCGGCGAGGGCCTGGTCGCGGTAATGGATGAAGCGTTCAGGCTTCCACCAAACCATCGCGAGGTAGCTGTCGCCGATGCGATCATAACTCTCTCTCGCCAGCGGCCAATCCTCGGCCAAGGTGGCGAGCTGCGCAGTTTCGTTCAGGATCATGATGGAGTCGGGATATTTCTGGCGCATCTGGAGTAAGCCTTCGCGCATTTTCGGCCAGGAGGCTTTGGTTTCGCGGAAGACGTTCTTATAATAACCCGATTGGCTGGCTACGATCCTCGTGTATAGCTCTGGTCCGGGTCCATCGGGACGAGCGGCGGTTTCTTCGGCGTAGGCTTCCCATTCCCCGGGCTGACCATACCAGCGCGGGAGGAGGGAATGGGCCCGGGTCACGTCATAGGCCCAGTAGCGCGGAGCGAAGGTGTGCGCTTCGCCGAGGAGTGCGTTGTAGCCCGACTCGGGCCAATCCTGGCCGAGAGCGATCTCTAGCCCTATCACCCAGAGATAGGGATCCTTTTCCGGCGACGACTGTCCCTGCTCAAAGATCTGGCGCGCTTCTGTCAGCCGGTCCTGGAAAAGTTGCCAAGCTTTCTTTGTCACTTTGTCGGCATATTCGTTGCCGCCAGGCGAGCCGTGAGTGACTCAGGTTTGGCGGCGGTCCAGTCGCGATGAATCTGCTCGTGTAACTGCCACATGTCTTCCGGCTCATCGGCCCGGCATTCCAACGACTGGTAGAACTGGGCAATCTTCCAGGAACCATCTCGGAAGAGGGCCTGAGAGGCGCGGAGCGGAGCGGCGATTTTCTCCAGCTCATCGAACCGCCGGTTGTTATAAGCCTGGCGGGTATCGATGCGGAACTTGTAGATCTCGTCTTCGATCGGGTCGCGCACTTCGGTGAGCTTCGACGCCCTTGCCTGCTCGTCCGCGGTGTAACTTTTGCCGGCTTGTTGTTCGTTAGTCTCGCTTGGCGGTTTATGGCAGCCGGAGAGACAGGCAGGCCAGACAGCCGAGTAGGGCGGCGAGGAATCGAAGGGGGTGAGTAGTGATTGGTCGATTCATCTTGGGCGGCGATCGAAATGTCAATCGCGGCATTTGTAGGGCAAGCGCCCCGCTTGCCGCAGGGTTGCGGGGAGGCAGGCGGAGCGCCCGCCCTACAACTGGCTTCCCCCGTGCACGAAGAAAACGGCTGGCGGTGGCTAGGTGATCTTGGCCGGGCGCGGTAATTCCAGAGGAACCATATCGCCAAGGCCGCGCTCCAGAAGAGGACGATGAGGTAGATGACCGGAGGCGAGAAAGAAAAAGCCGAACCCATCGGACTTGCCGTTTGCAGCGATGACGCCGGAAAATGAAAAACGCCGCCAGCGACAGGCGCGGGCGGCGTTGATCAAAGGGGCTGGGTGTAAGGTTTAGGCGGTGCCGCGGTTCATGCCGATGAAGCCTTCGCGCTCCAGATGAAGGATGATTTCCTGGGCCGCTTCTTCGGCGCTGAGCTCGGCGGTATTAATATGCAACTCGGCGTCGACGGGCTCTTCGTAAGGATCGCTGATGCCGGTGAATTCTTTCAGGATGCCGGCCCGCGCCTTGGCGTAGAGCCCCTTGCGGTCGCGCTGTTCGCAGACGTCCACGGAAGTGGAGAGGTGGACGAGGATGAAGCCGCCAAGCGGCTCGATGAGGGCGCGGACGTCTTTGCGGGTCGCTTCGTAGGGCGCGATCGGAGCGCAGATGGCGATGCCGCCGTTCTTCGTGATCTCAGAGGCGACGTAACCGATGCGCCGGATGTTGATGTCGCGGTGTTCCTTGGAGAACCCGAGCTCGCTTGAAAGGTGCTTCCGGACGAGGTCGCCATCGAGCATGGTGACGGGACGGCCGCCCACTTCGAGGAACTTGGTCATGAGCACGTTTGCGATGGTGGATTTTCCACTGCCGGAAAGGCCGCTGAAAAAGATGGTGACGCCCTGCTTGTGGCGCGGCGGGAAGCTGCGACGCAGCTCGATCGCGACTTCGGGGTAGGTGAACCAGGCCGGGATGTCACGGCCTTCGTTGAGGCGGTTGCGCAGTTCGGTGCCGGAGAGGTCGAGGACGCGGGCGTCCTTGGGCACTTCGTCGGCTGGGAAATATTTATCCTTGTCCTCGAGGTAAACCATCATCTGGAAGGGCACCTGTTTGACGCCGATTTCCTCTTCGTTCTTGGTGAAGAGTTCCTGGGCTTCGTATGGGCCGTAGAATGGTTTGCCATCGGTGTCCTTGCCCGGACCGGCGTGGTCGCGGCCGACGATGAGGTGGGTGCAGCCGTAGTTTTTGCGGATGAGGGCGTGCCAGACGGCTTCGCGCGGGCCACCCATGCGCATGGCAAAGGGGACGAGTGCCAGCTTGGCGGTGCCGGCCGGGTATTTGCCGACCAGAAGCTGGTAGCAACGGACGCGGGTGAAGTAATCGACATCGCCGGGCTTGGTCATGCCGACGACAGGATGGATGAGGAGGCTGGCCTCGACCTGCTTGGCGGCACGGAAGGTCAGCTCGACATGCGCGCGATGCATCGGGTTGCGAGTCTGGAAGGCAACGATGCGGCGCCAACCGGCGTCGGCGAAAACGGCGCGGAGTTCGGCCGGGGTTTGGCGGAGTGTCTTGAAATCGTAGTGGCTCGGGAACTGGAGACCTTCGAGCCGGCCGCCGACATACCATGGGTTGCTCCGGTTCATCAGGTAAGCGACGCCGGGGTGTGCCTCGCTGCTGCTGTTGAAAACCGCTTTGCCTTCCGCGGCGCGGTCGGGTTGCCAGACGTCCTCGACATGGAGGATGGCGATCATGACGCCTTCGCCATCGCGCAAGGCGACTTTGGTGCTGCCGGGCTGGAGAGTTTTGGCGAAAGCTTCGGTCACGTCGAGCGTGATCGGCATCGGCCAAAGAACGCCGCTGGCGAGGCGCATGTTGCTGCAAACGCCTTCGTAGTCGGCCTTGTTCATGAAGCCGCTAAGAGGCGAGAAGCCGCCGTTGAGGAGCATCTCGATATCGCAGATCTGGCGCGGGGTGAGATCCCAGGAGGGGAAATCGCGCGAGGCGGCCTTGGTGTCGGCGGCTTCTTCGCGTCCGAGAATGAGGTTGATGAGTTGTCCGCCGTGGGGCGCGACGAGGTGGCTGGTTTTAGGCGATGTATTCAAAATAGATAGTACTGATTAATTGGTTGCTGACTGCGTGAATGCCGCGGACGCAGCTGCGTCTCTTGCCGGTCCCAGTCGGAAGCGCGGAGCGAGCATTGTAGGTGGGAATCCCCTCCTGTCCAATGGCAGCTTGGGCAGAAGGCCGCGCGGGTCATGCGGATGGATCGCTGACGACCCGGGCAATCTGGTGAAGGTGGAACTTAATACTTAATTTGCTGGACAAAAAGGACGTAAAACGTTCTGCTTACTCTCTCCCAACCCAAAGGCGCGCTCATGGATAAACACGGTTTTTTTGTCACCCTTGCCGCAGTCTGCTTTTTTTCAGTTGCTGCGACGCAGGCGCAAACGATCCCGCTTCTGCCCGAGCGGACGAGTCATGGCGCGACCCTGCTGAATTCCGGCAAGGTGCTGATCAGCGGAGGCGTGAACGAGACGGCGACGCTGGCTTCGTCATTGCTCTACGATCCGGTGATGGGGCAGCTGACGCCGACGGGCTCGCTGAAGGAGGCGCGGTCGAATCACACTTCCACATTGCTCCCGGATGGGCGGGTACTCATTACCGGCGGGGGCGGAGGTGGTTTGCCTTTGGCGAGCGCGGAGCTTTACGATCCTGCGACGGGGGTTTTCACGACCACGATCGGGTCCATGTCGGTTGGGCAGGTTAATCACAGCGCGACCCTCCTGCCGGACGGAACCGTGCTCATCGTGGGATCGGGAAGCGGGAACATTTTTAATCCCGCCACCCAGACATTCACCACCACCGTCACTAGCCCGGCCAATCGCAAGAGCCACGAAGCGGTCGTGCTCGCGGATGGGACAGTGCTCATTGCTGGCGGCTACGTCGACACGATCTCGAGCAGGTCGGCCGAGATTTATCACCCCGAGAGCAAGACCTTCACCCCGACGGCGCACATGATGTTGATCGCCCGAGCCAATTTCACCGGCACGCTCCTGCCAAATGGGCTGGTCCTGATGGCAGGCGGGTTCTCCGGCACCAGCCCGCACAATGAAACGGAGATCTATGATCCCGCGACCCAGACCTTCACCATCGACACCTCGATGTTTTATCATCGCTCCAATCATCATGCCGTTCTGCAGGGCGACGGGCGGGTCGTCGTCATCGGCGGCGTCACGCTCGAGAGCGGATTTCTGGCGGCGGATGAAGTTTACGATCCGGCGACGAAAGTCTGGTCGAGTTATGCGCCGTTGATTGAGAACCGGGGCGGTCATACCGCCACCGCTCTGCCAAGCGGCAACATTCTCGTAGCCGGTGGTGTGACTGGGAATGTGACCTTGGGAACCGCGGAGGTGCTCGATCCCGCGACGCTTGCTTTCACTTCTCTCGGTAATATGCAAGACCCGCGAAATCAGCATCGGGCCAACCTGCTGAACGACGGGACTGTGCTGCTTACAGGAGGGAGCACCGACGCCTTCAACCTGGCTACGGCCGAGGTTTTCAATCCGGCGAACAATTCATTCTCCTACGTCGGCTCGATGGTGGACGCGAGAAAGAGTCACACCGCCACGACCCTGAGCGATGGACGAGTGTTGGTCGCGGGCGGCAAGGGCGGCAGTGTCGGCTACCTGCGCAGTGCGGAAGTGTATGATCCGGCGACGGAATTATTCCACTCCGCCAGTTCGATGATTGGCGTGCGCGCCCTCCACACCGCCAGCTTGCTGAACGATGGGCAGGTCTTGGAAGTAGGCGGGGTGGCAACCGGCGGCGTCTCGGTCAAGACGTCGGAGCTTTTTGATCCTGTCACGGAAACATTCGCCAATACCGGACTGCTCAACCTGCAGCGGAAGCGCCATCGCGCGGCGCTGCTCGATGACGGCACCGTCCTGGTCATGGGGGGCAACACGTTGCCTAACGGCGAGGGCGGCGGCGATCGCGAGACGGAGACGGCGGAGTTGTATGATCCCGTCGCGGGCATGTGGTCGCAGGTGGGCGACATGGCTGCGGCCCGCACGGAGCATGAAGCAACTCTCCTGGAGGACGGGACCGTCCTCATCTCGGGCGGCTCGGCCACTTCCGCGGCGGGCGAGATCTATCATCCCGATTCGGCCACCTTCTCGCAGGTGGGTCAGATGGTGCAATCACGCGGGCGGCACGTGGCGATTCGCCTAACGAATCCGGCGTGGAACGGGCTCGTCGGCAAGGTCCTGATCTTCGGCGGTTCCTCTCCCGGCGGCCAAATCTTCGGCGGCGGCCAACAGGCGCAGGACTCGGTCGAAATGTACGATCCCGCGACCGGGATTTTCACCCTTTTCGGGACGATGACCGAACCGCGACAGAATCATACCGCGACGCAATTAAACGACGGCAGGATCCTGATCGCCGGTGGAGTCGGGCGACCATACGTCAGTGCGACGGCGGAGGTCTTGGCCGGCCCCAGCCCGAGTCCGACGCCTATCCCTACTCCGACCCCCACTCCGTCGGCCACGCCGACGCCTTCGCCCTCACCTTCGCCCTCGCCATCGCCGAGTGCGTCTCCGAGCCCGAGCGCGACGCCGACGCCTTCGCCTTCGGTAAGCCCGACGCCGACGCCGACGCCGGCGGAGAGCAAGCCCTTAAACATCTCGACCCGCAGCGACGTGGAGACTGGCGACAAGGTAATCATCGGCGGATTCATTCTCGCGGGAGGCACGGAACCGAAGCGTTTGATCATTCGTGCGATCGGGCCGTCGCTCGATCCGTTGGTGAATGGCGCGCTGGCCGATCCGGTTCTGGAATTGCACGAACCGGATGGCACGGTGATCACGAACGACGATTGGAAATCGAGCCAGCAGGCGGAGATCGAAGCGACCGGACTGGCCCCGACGAATGATTTGGAGTCGGCCATTGTCGCGGTCCTTTCGCCGAGTGATCCGTCGGTTCCGGGGAGCGGGCTTTATACGGCAATAGTCTATGGAAAGAATAACGGCACTGGAGTTGGCCTGGTGGAGGTTTACGATTTGGACGATCCGAACGGCCCGACCTATATGGCGAACATCAGCACGCGGAGCTTTGTCCAGACCGGCGAGAACGTGATGATTGGGGGTTTCATCATCGGGGAGGGAGGCCAGACGGGACAGGTGGTGGTGCGGGCGATCGGCCCCTCGCTGACCGGCCTTCCTGAAGCGTTAGCGGATCCCATCCTCAGTCTCTACGACATCGACGGCACGCTCGTGGCGCAAAACGACGATTGGGCCGAGACGAATGGAGCGGCGATCGAAGCGACGGGACTGGCGCCTAACGATTCACGCGAGTCCGCCATCCTCGGCGACCTGGCGCCCGGCGCCTACACCGCGGTGGTGGAAGGCAAAGCGGGCAGTTTTGGAATTGGGTTGGTGGAGGTTTATTACATTCCCTAGCGGATTCGACATCGCCGCGTGATCCTTATGAAAGCAGCGTCCCCTCTGGCAGCAGAGTTTTCCTTCTTCCCATGAGAAAAATATCCATATCATTTCTGGCTGCGCTCTGCGCATTCACTGGCACCCTCACACTTTCCGCGCAGACGATACCGCTCCTGCCGGAGCGCGGGGGCCATGCTGCGACGTTGCTGAATTCAGGCAAGGTCTTAATCACCGGCGGCGCAAATGAGAACGCCACGCTCAAGTCCGCCCTGCTCTATGATCCAGTCGCCAATAGCTTCACCGCGACTGGGGCGATGGCCGCGGCACGCGGGGATCATACCTCGACTTTGCTGCCCGACGGTCGAGTCCTGATTACCGGTGGTGATAACGGTTCGATTGACCTGCAAACCGCCGAGATCTACGACCCGGTGACGGGAAAATTTTCCCTCACGCCGCAGTCCATGAGCACGGCCCGCAACAATCACTCAGCCGTGTTGTTATGGGATGGGACCGTTCTGGTGAGCGGCGGAGCCACGGCCGACATTTTTAATCCCGCGGATAACACTTTCACGCCGACCGTCAGCCTCCCGGTCAACCGCAAGAGTCACATGGTGACACCTCTGCAGGACGGCACCGTTCTGATCACGGGCGGCTATATCAATGGCATCTCCAGTAACACGGCGGAGATCTATAACGTCGTGACCAAGGTCTTCACGGTCTTGGGAAGCCCAATGAACATTTCGCGGGCAAATCACACCGCCACGCTTTTGCCCTCGGGACAGGTTTTGATCACTGGCGGTTTTTCCGGGACCAGTCCGCACGCCGAGACGGAACTTTACGATCCTCTCCTGCAGACATTCACCCTCGGCTTCAAGATGGCTGACAATCGCTCGAATCACCGCGCGATCCTGCAAGGCGACGGGCGCGTGGTCGTGATCGGCGGGGTCACGCTCGAAAGCGGGTTCCTCGCGGCGGATGAGGTCTACACTCCGTCCACCGGCATGTGGACGGCTTATCAGACGATGCTGGAAAATCGCGGCGGCCATACCGCGACGATGTTGGAAAGCGGGAAAATTCTCGTCACCGGCGGAGTGACGGGGAACGAGACGCTGCAATCGGCGGAAATCCTCGACCCGGTGACGCACAATTTCACCGCGATCGGGAACATGACCATCGGCCGGAACCAGCACCGGGCAACGCTGCTGAACGACGGCACAGTGTTGCTCGCGGCCGGAAGCAACAATGCCTTGAACCTGAAATCGGCGGAGCTCTTTGATCCCACGAGCAACACGTTCGCGGCGGTCGGTTCGTTGAAGGATGCGCGCAAGAGTCATACCGCGACAAAATTGCAGGACGGTCGTGTGCTGGTCACCGGTGGCAAAGGCGGCGGCGCAGGCGACTTGACCAGCGCCGAGATTTACGACCCCTCGACGCAGCTGTTCCATCTCGCTTCTCCGATGAATGAAGAGCGGGCCTTGCACAGTGCGACTTTGCTCAACGACGGCAAGGCCCTGGTTGTCGGCGGAGTGCAGACAGGCGGCACGACCACTGAGACCACCGAGCTTTTCGATGCGAACACGGAATCTTTTTCCCTCACCGGCTCGCTCAATCTCGGCCGCAAACGTCATCGCGCAGCTCTGCTCAACGACGGGACGCTCCTGGTCGAGGGCGGCAACTATTTGGCCAATGGGACGGGCGGCGGCGATCGCGAAACGGAGACGGCCGAGCTTTACACTCCCGCGACCGGCCTCTGGTCGATGGTTGGAGACATGAGCAGCCAACGCTCGGAACATGAATCCACTCTGCTCGCCGATGGCACGGTCCTCATTTCCGGCGGGATTCTGATCCCGGTTGCGACCGAAATTTATCAACCGTCCCTGCAGTCATTTTCCGACGTCGGGCAGATGATTCAGACGCGTGGACGACACGTTGCCATCCGCCTGGCGAATCCCGCCTGGGGTTCGTTAGTCGGGCACGTCGTCGCGATCGGGGGCGACGTGCAGGGAGGGAGTGTTTTCGGCGGCGGTCAGCAGGCCTTTGACTCGGTCGAAATCTTCGATCCGGCGACGAATCAATGGGCTTCGTTTGGGACGATGACTGAGGCGCGGCAGAATCACACCGCGACAGAACTCAACGACGGCCGGATAATGATCGCGGGCGGAGTCGGCCGGCCCTTCATCAGCGCCACCGGCGAATTGCTCGACGGCCCGACGCCGAGCCCCACTCCGATTCCCACACCAACCCCAACCCCGACCCCGACTCCTTCGCCCACTCCGACCCCCTCGCCGACGCCTACCCCGTCGCCGAGCCCGAGTGCTTCCCCGTCACCCACTCCCGTCCCGACGCCGGTCGAAAGCAAGCCGCTCAATATCTCAACCCGGGGAGACGTGCAGACCGGCGACAAGGTTCTCATCGGCGGCTTCATTCTGACGGGCGGAAGCGAATCAAAGACAGTCATTCTGCGGGCGATTGGTCCGTCTCTCCCGCTCGGTGGGGTGCTGGCTGATCCCGTCCTGGAATTACACAACCCCGACGGCAGCGTGGTGGAGAACGACAACTGGAAGGATTCCCAGGAGACGGCAATCGCAGCCAGCGGGCTGGCGCCTAACAATGACTTGGAGTCCGCCATCATCGCCACCCTCCAGCCCGGTCTGTATACCGCAATCGTGCGTGGAAAAGATAACGGCACCGGATTGGGCTTGGTCGAAATTTACGATTTGGACGATCCGAACACGCCGACCTATTTGGCCAACATCAGCACCCGCGGTTTCGCGCAGCCGGGGGATAACGCGATGATCGGCGGCTTCATTATCGGCGAAGGTGGACAAACCGGGCAGGTGGTGGTGCGAGCGATCGGGCCCTCGCTCACCAGCGTTCCCGATGCTTTGAGCGACCCGACGCTGAATCTTTTCAATGAACAGGGAGCGTTAATCGGGCAAAACGACAACTGGGCGGACACCAACGGCGCCGCCATCGAGGCGACCGGTCTTGCGCCGACCGATTCGCAGGAGTCCGCCATCCTGGCTGACCTCGCGCCTGGGGCCTATACCGCAATCGTTCAGGGTAAATCCGGCGGGTCGGGTGTCGGCTTGGTCGAAGTTTACTACCTTCCGTAAATCGAGGAAATTCGGGGTCCGGCAGGTCGCTCGCCACGCGGCAATGGTGTCAGCCGACAAGTTTCGTATTTTACGATAATTCTGGACAATTTGCCCTCGTCCGCCTAGGATAGAGGGAAGCTTTTTCACCCGGCTTCTCTGTCGCTTATGACCAAACTTCCTTCGGCCCTCGCGGCCATTTTTTTTCTCTTTTTCGGCACCCTTGCGCTCCACGCGCAGACCATCCCGCTTGTCCCGGAACGCACCGGTCAGGGTGCGACGCTTCTTCCTTCCGGCAACGTCCTCATCAGCGGCGGTGTGAATGAGAATGGGACTCTCTCTTCGGCGCTTCTTTACAATCCCACGACAAACGTTTTTACCGCGACCGGGTCGATGATCACGGCGCGAGCCAACCACACCTCAACCTTTCTCTATACCGGCAAGGTCCTGGTGACGGGCGGCGACAACAGTGTGGGCGCATTGCAGTCGGCCGAACTCTACGATCCGGCGACCGGGACCTGGACCCAGACCAAGATAGGAATGAAAGCTGTCCGGACCCAGCATACGGCGACCGTGCTCTGGGACGGGAAAGTTCTGCTGGATGGCGGCAAGAGCGCCGATGTTTATAACCCGGCGGACGACACCTTTACTGCAACGACGGGTCTGCCTGTTAACCGCAAGAGTCATATGGCCTCGCTGCTGCCGGATGGCACCGTTCTTATTACTGGTGGTTATGTCGATAACATCTCGAGCAACACGGCCGAGATCTACGATCCGAATACGCAGATCTTCACTCTCGTGGATACCATGGGTATCGCGCGAGCGAACCATACTTCTACTCTTCTCCCCTCGGGTGTGGTTTTGATTGCCGGTGGATTCTCCGGCACCAGTCCGCACAAGGAGACGGAAACTTATGATTACGCCAGCAAGACCTTCACGCCGGATACCAACATGCTTTATAACCGCTCCAATCAACGGGCGATCCTGCAGGGGGACGGCCGCGTTCTGATTGTCGGGGGTGTGACTTTGGAGAGCGGATTTCTGGCCGCCGACGAGGTTTATGATCCCGCGACCAAGACCTGGACTCTCTACGATTCGCTGGTGGAAAATCGAGCAGGTCATACGGCAACGGCCTTGCTAAGCGGGAAGGTTCTTGTCGTGGGCGGGGTCACCGGTAACCAGACTCTGCAGTCGGCGGAAATTCTCGATCCGGTCACGCATGCCTTCACCAATATCGGGAACATGAAGGCGCCACGGAATGAGCATCGCGCGACGTTGTTGAACGACGGTAAGGTCCTATTGGAAGCGGGTAGCACCGACGCGGTCAACCTGATTTCCGCGGAGCTTTTCGATCCTTCGAATAACTCTTTCACCCTGGTCGGTTCGATCAAGGATGCGCGGAAGAGTCATACCGCCACGAAGCTTCCGGACGGACGTGTCGTGATCACCGGAGGCAAGGGGGGGCGCGGTGGTGATCTCACCAGTGCGGAGGTTTACGATCCCACGACTCAGTTATGGCATTTAGCCACCCCGATGGCGGAAGAACGAGCTCTTCATTCTGCCACGCTGCTGAACAGTGGAAAAGTCCTGGTTGTAGGCGGCGTGCAGACCGGGGGCGGAGTCACCGCCACCACGGAATTTTTTGATCCGGTCACGGAAACATTCAGTCTTAGCGGTTCGCTTGCGCTCGGCCGCAAGCGGCATCGCGAGAGTCTGCTTTTGAGCGGCAAAGTCCTGGTCTCGGGAGGCAACTTCCTCGAGAACGGTGAAGGGGGTGGTGAGCGTGAAACCGACACGGCTGAACTCTATGACCCGGCCACCGGGTTGTGGACCAGTGTCGAAAACATGAGCAGCGTGCGCTCGGAACACGAATCAACGCTGCTGACGGACGGCACCGTCCTGATATCGGGCGGTATCCTTATCCAGACCCCTTCTGAAGTCTATAATCCGTCGGCGCTGGCCTTCTCCGATGTCGGGGAAATGATTCAGACGCGCGGACGTCACATTGCCTTGCGTTTAAAGAATGCGGCTTGGGGATCGCTCGTAGGTCATGTTCTGGCTATCGGCGGAGATGTCACCGGGGGATCCGTCTTTGGGGGCGGTCAGCAGGCGTTTGATTCCGTCGAAATCTACGACCCTGGGACCGGTCAGTTCAGCTCCTTCGGGACTATGACGGTGGCGCGGCAGAATCATTCGGCCACAGAATTGAACGATGGCCGCATTCTCATCGCGGGCGGCGTCGGCCGGCCTTTTGTGAGTGCGACCGGCGAACTCCTGGACGGGCCAACGCCCAGCCCAACGCCGCCTCCGACACCGACGCCAAGTCCAACCCCGACGATCTCTCCTTCACCCTCGCCCAGCCCCAGTGCCACCCCAGCCCAGAGTAAGCCGCTAAATATCTCAACCCGTGGCGACGTTCAGACGGGCGACAAAGTTCTTATCGGTGGCTTCATTCTGACTGGTGGCACAGAGTCAAAGAGCGTTATCATCCGGGCGATCGGACCTTCACTGGCCTCTAACAATCCTCCGGTCGCGGGCGCCTTGGTCGATCCGGTGTTGGAGTTACACAAGCCGGATGGCAGCATCACTGTGAACGATAACTGGAGAACCACTCAGTCGGCGGCGATCGAGGCGAGCGGCCTGGCTCCGACTAACGATCTTGAGTCGGCCATCATTGCGACCTTGGCGCCGATCGATCCTGCGGTGCCTGGAAGCGGGATATATACGGCTATCGTATATGGGAACAATAACGGCACCGGCATCGGTCTGGTGGAAGTCTACGACTTGGATGATCCCAATGCGGCCACCTATCTAGCGAACATTAGCACCCGCGGTTTTGTGCAACCAGGGGACAACGCGATGATCGGTGGATTTATCATCGGTGCAGGGGCCGAGACA
>JBBPZS010000110.1:0-30407 GCA_038198605.1 Chthoniobacterales bacterium
ATCGTGGTCAGTGAGATGAAGTCTTCGGAGTGGTATTACCGGGTCTGGCAATCCTTCGCCGTCCTTCTTCCCGTCCGCTCGGTCGGGGTCATGGGCGACCAGCGCACTTATGAAAACACCATCGCGCTCCGCATCGTCGAGAGCCAGGACGGCATGACCGCGGACTGGGTGCGGCTGCCGTATGAGATCCTCGCCCGCATCTCGAGCCGGATCGTGAACGAAGTCAAAGGCGTCAACCGCGTCTGCTACGACATCTCGACCAAGCCGCCGAGCACGATCGAGTGGGAGTGAAAATCCACGTCCTCGACACCCGGCACGTCGGCCGGCCCGGAATCATCGCCGCCACTGCGCTGGAAACCAACGACGGCATCGCCCTTTTCGACACCGGAGCCGATGCCACTTTTGCAAATATCGCCAGCGCAATGCGCGCGGCGGGCTTCGAGCCTAACGACGTCCGCCATGTTTTTCTCAGCCACATTCATCTCGATCACGCCGGTGCCGCGTGGCATTTCGCCGAACAGGGCGCGACGATCCACGTCCATCCGCGCGGCGCGCGCCATCTCGTGGATCCGTCGCGCCTGATGGAATCGGCCACACGCATTTTCGGCGTCGAGATGCAGCGGCTCTGGGGCGAAATGCGGCCGATCGCGGAGGACAAGGTGAAGGTGACGGAGGACGGCGAGGTCATCCGCGCAGGCGAGTTTGAAGTGCGCGCGCTCGCCACACCGGGACACGCCTCGCATCACAATGTTTATCAATGGGACGATCACCTCTTCGGCGGCGACGTCGCCGGGGTGCAACTCGATGATGGCCCGCCCGTTCCGCCATTCGTCCCGCCGGAGCTGCACGTGGAGTCGTGGCTGGAATCGATCGATCGGATGCGCGCGTTGCCGGTGACGCAGCTTTATCTTCCACATTTCGGGCAGGTTAGCGGGGATCTGCCGAAACACTTCGACGCGCTCGAGGAGCGGGTGCGCCGCTGGGCGAATTGGTTCCGCGATAAACTTCGCCAAGGCCGTACCGAGTCGGAATTGGTCCCGGCCTTTGCCGCCTACGAAGCGAGTGATATTCTCGCCTCCGGCGCGGCGGAGGAGCGCTGGGAAGATTACGAAATGGCCGACCCAAGTTTCATGGCGGTTACGGCCTCGATTCGCTACTGGCAGAAGTATCATCCCGAGGCCCTCGCCTAACGACCCGGAAGGGCTGGCTTTTCGGGTAGTCGTCTCCCCCAGGCCACATTCTCGCAGCGCAAAATAATTGCGGGCGTTTTGCATCCGCTCCGAGCTACCCGTCGTAGTTCTACACCATGACAGGTGCATCTGGGCGAAAGTTCTTCGCAATCGTAATCGTTCTGGCGCTGGTCGCGGGCATCGGGTATGGAATCTCGCAGCGCCGGTCACCACAGAAGGCCGTCTCACCTCCCGCGGCGCCTGTTGCAGTCCCATCGACCCCACTGCAAGTCGTTCTGACTCCGTTAGGTGGCACGGAGAAGATCGACCAGGACATCGTCAAACTTCAGGACCGGATCAAGACCACGCCTAATCTCGCTCCCCAGCTTCTGGAGCGGCTCGGCTGGACGTTTGTCGACAAGGCCCGGATCAGCAGCGATCCCGGTTACTACAAGCTGGCAGAGCAATGCGCCGACGCGATTACCCAGAAGATTCCCGATTCCGCTGACGGAGAACTGCTGCGCGGCCATATCTATCACACCCTTCACCGTTTTAAGGATGCAGAAGCGGTCGCGCGCAAACTCGTGGCGCAGCGGACCTTCGTTTTCGACTACGCGCTCCTCGGTGATGCCCTGATGGAGCAAGGCCGGCTAAACGAAGCCGTCGATGCCTACCAAAAGATGGTCGACCTCAAGCCTTGCCTCCAGACTTACAGCCGAGTCGCATATATGCGCTGGCTCAAGGGCGATCTCCCCGGCGCCATTCAAGCGATTCGTTATGCCGTCACCGGGGGAAGCATTCTCGAGCCTGAACCGGTAGCCTGGGCTTATACCCGTCTCGCTTTCTACGAATTGCAGGCTGGCAACCTGGAAGCGGCCGAGCGCTCGACCGAGCTGGCGACTAACTATGTGCCTGAGTATGCCGCCGCGCTCCTGATGCGGGGTCGCATTCTTCTGGCAGGCAACAAACCGGCCGAGGCTGTGGCCGTTCTTCGCCCTGCCGCGGAAAAGAGTCCTTTTCCCGAATACCTTTGGACTTTGGCCGATGCCTTGCGCGCCCACGGTCAGCCCGAAGAGGCGTCCGTCGTCGAGAAAAAGCTCTTCGCGACAGGAATAGCGAATGATCCCCGGACCTTTGCTCTCTATCTCGCCACGCGCGGCACTCAAACCGACCTGGCTCTCCGGATCGCCAAAGCGGAACTGGATACGCGCCAGGATATTTTCACCCGCGACGCGGTCGCCTGGGCTGCATACCGGAAGGGCGATCTCAAAACTGCGCAGGAGAATAGTCGGACGGCACTCTCAGAAGGAACAAAAGACGCCCGTCTCTTTTACCACGCCGGCATCATCGCCGCGGCTTCCGGGCAAACCACGGAGAGCCAGACTTACCTCAATGAGGCCAAAGCCCTTGAGCAAATGCTCATGCCTTCGGAACGTTCCGCCCTTAAACATAAGCTCGCGCTTCTTTCCCACCCCACCACTCAGGTTTCCTCAAGATAGGACAGAACAAACAAGCCAGTAAACGACACAAAACAAAAATAGAAATCCGCTAAATGAAATACAAACCACTCCTTCGGCCAGCCATCCTTGCGCTTGCCGCCGCTGCCGTCGCTCTTGCGCTCCCCACGCAAAGCATTCGCGCATCCAGTCACATGGATGCTCCGCTCATCACCCTCGATCCATCCGCCAATACCGCGGATGTCTATGCCTTCCTCCATGAAGAAGGCGGAGCAAAGGTCTTGGAAACCGCGCTCACCGTATATCCCTTTGAGGAGCCGGGCGAGGGGCCGAATAACTTTCGTTTCGACGACAACGTTCTTTACGAGGTCCACGTTTCCCTGGGGGACGACGTTGCCACGGGCGCAGCCACCATCTCCTATCAGTTCCGCTTCACCACCACCTATAAGAATGAGGACACGATCCTGCAGGCTTTCCTTGGTGTGATTAATACCGTCGACGGGGCCAATCAGAATCTGACCCAGAACTACACGGTGACCAAGGTTGATAGTCGCGACAACTCTACGACCGAACTCGGATCCGGAGTGGTGCCGCCTAACAACCAGGGCATTGTTACCCCGCTCTACAACATCGGCGATAACGGCGAGAATGCCGCCAAACCGGGCGTTGCTACGGACGCGGAACTCGACCAATACACGACCATGTCCATTCAGGACCTTGGCGGTGGCTATAAGTCGTTCGCAGGTCAGCGCGAAGACGGTTTCTATGCCGATATCCAGGCGGTTTTCGACCTTCTGAGCTTCCGCTCGGGAACGAGCGTTTTCGACAGCCAAGCGGGCTTTAACCTGCACACCATCGTGCTGCAAATCCCGTTGACTGATCTCGGTGGCGACCAGCAGGTGGTGGGCGTTTATGCCACGACTAGCCGGCAGACCACCCGCGTCCTCTCGGAAGGCCCTGCTTCCCAGCCTCCGGTCAACACCGGCCCCTTTGTCCAGGTCGGACGCCAGGGTAACCCGCTCTTCAACGAAGGCCTCGTCGCGCTCAAGGACAAGGATCTCTACAGCCGCACCAAGCCGACTGAAGACGCGACCCTGTTCCGTAACTACGCTCTCTCACCCGAACTCGCGAAACTCATTAACGCCATCCTCTTCAACGGTGAAATGACCGCGATCGAAGAGAATCGCACTGATCTCGTCGGGATCTTCATTCCTGACATCATCAAGGTCGATCTATCGACCGCTCCCGCCCGGCTCGCCGGCGGCGGCGCTGGCTTTCTCGCTAACCCGGATGACGACGGCTTCAACCGTCTCGGCATCTTTGGTGGTGACACGCTCACCAGCACGGTGCAGCCCGGCTTTTTCGGCAACGGGACCGTTCCCGGTGGCTGGCCTAACGGGCGCCGTTTCGGTGACGACGTCCTCGACATCGCGGTCTCCGCGATCCTGAGCGACCTGCGTGACCCCGTCAATCCCGTGGTCATTCCCGCGGACGGAATCGATAACGTGAGCAAGAACGACAGCGTCTACAACAAAGTCTTCCCATATGCCGGCACGCCGCACAACGGCCGCAACCATATGCATCACAGCGCCCTGGCCGTGGTCACGGAAGATCGTTTCCAGAACATCTCCACGCGCGGTCCGGTTGAAACGGGCGACAGCGTCCTCATCGGCGGTGTCATCATTGGCGGTAATGCCGTCAAGCATGTCATCTTCCGCGCCCTCGGGCCTTCGCTCGACGGCAACAGCGTGATGGGTCCTCTGGCTGACCCGACCATCGATATCTATCAAGGCAGCACCCTCGTCGCCTCGAATGATAACTGGCAGGACACGCAGGCGGACGAGATCACCGCGACCGGCCTCGCTCCAAGCGATCCGCTCGAAGCAGCCATCGTCCTCGATCTCGCGCCCGGTGCCTACACCATGGTGGTCCGTGGCAAGAACGGCACGACCGGTGTGGCCTTGGTTGAAGGTTACGACCTGGATCAATAACGGATTCTAATCTCCAGGTAAGTTATGCGGGCCGATCGGAATTTTCCGGTCGGCCCGCTCGCTTTCCCACGCCGGGTCTGCATTTGCGGTTGAGTCTAAGACCGCTTTCTTCCTAACACTGATGCGCTCTCTGATCGCCCTGCTCTTTCTTTGGCTGGCGGCGCCGGTCTTCGCGCATGACCCCGGCCTAAGCTCAGCCAACCTGCGACTCGGTTCCGAGGAGATCAGCGCCGTTGTTACTTTCAACGAACGCGACATCTCGGCCGTACTCGGCGAAACTCCGGAAGCTGTAACTGCAGGCCGGCCTAGCATTCGATCAAAGCTGGAAGCGCTGGCGCGTCGCGCTTTCACCCTGGAAGCAGGCGGTCGCGAGCTCCCGGCCGCCACGGTTGTCACGGGCGTCGACCAGAATAAGAACGTCGAGTTCACCTACACCTACCATCGGCCTTCTGACCTCGGAGAAGTTACGGTTCATTCCGCCCTCCTCCCGGAAATGCCATTCGGACACCGCCAGGCCTTTGCCGCCGTCGACCCGTCAGGCAAAGAGATTGCCCGCAGCCTGCTAAGCAACCGGGAAACGACCGCGAAAGTCATCCCGGGCGTTGTCGCGCCCTCCGCGAATCATTCCTTCCTCGATTTTCTCCTCCTCGGGATCCGTCATATCCTGACCGGTTACGATCACCTTCTCTTCCTCTTCGGGTTACTCATCGTTTGCCGCAATCTTCGGGAGGCGACCCTTCTCATTACCTGTTTCACGATTGCTCATTCCCTGACTCTCGCGCTTTCCACTTTCGGGCTGGTGCAGTTACAAAGCCGCTGGGTGGAGTCAGCCATCGCCGCCTCCATCCTTTACGTGGGCGCGGAAAACCTTCTCCGGCGCGGCACGCATTTTCGCGGGCGCTGGCTCCTGACTTTCAGTTTCGGCCTCGTCCATGGGCTGGGGTTCGCCAGCGTCCTTCGTGAGATGGGCGTGGCCAATAGCGGGCGGGCCGCCATCGTGCCCTTGGTCGCCTTCAATTCCGGAGTCGAACTCGGCCAGCTTTGCGTAGCGGCGATCATTCTCCCTCTCATCCTACACTTTCGGAAACACCCGCGCTTTCTGCGAGTGGGAGTGCCAGCCTGTTCCGCGGTCGTCGCCCTGGCGGGCGCCTGCTGGCTGGTGCAGCGAACCTTCTTTGGTTAGGCCAGCAGCTTTTGGAATCTCGGATCTTCCCGCAGCGAGTCCCATTGCGGCTCGATCCGTAAGGTGCCCGGCGTCGGCCCCCCCGGCAGCCTGACGACCTGTTCCAGTTCCTCGAGCGCGAGCTCCGGTTCACCGGATTGCGCATAGATCACTGCGAGGTTCGTGGCGAGGAGCGGGCCGTCGAGGGCGTCGGCCGCAATGGGGAGAAGTTCCACCCCGCGCCGGCCCGCGGCGATCGCTTCCTGCGTTCGCCCCAGCATCGCTTCGAGAAGGCCGAGCATAACGAGCGCCTTCGGAGCGTCCGGGGACCGCGAGAGATCGGAGAGGACGGCCTCGCGGGCTGCCTCGAAAGCGCCGGTGGCGTCATGCCCGCGGGCGCGTGCGATTAAGCCCACATACCATTCCCGGGAAACCGTGTAGTCATCGAGCGCGCCGGCGAATCCGCCCAAACCAAAATCAGTGAACTTGCCTTGCGCACATCCCTGCAGTTGCCGAGCCGCTTCATCATAATCGCGCTCCATTAACGCCAGTCGAACCGCGATCGTGGTGACAGCGCCGCCGGGATCGAAGTCAGCCGGGACGCGGTCCAAGGCTTTGCGCAATGGCCCCGGGTCGCCCGCCTTGCGCAGCGCGAGATCCGCGCGCGCGAGCGGAATAAGATGGGCCGTGGGAGACATGGCCGCCGCTTCTTCCAGGACCTGGTCCGCTTCCGCATAACGTCGCAGGTAGGTCAGCGTCTCGGACAGATTCCAGAGCGCCGAAATGTTGCGCGGATCGAGCTGCCGCGCCCGTTCCAGGTGCACGATCGCTTCCTCCCAATGACCGCGCCGGCGATCGATGATCCCGAGCGCGCCCGGCACTTCCGATTCGTTAGGCAAAGCGCGTTGGGCCCGGGCCAGTTCGCGCACCGCCGAGTCGTAATCGCGCGAGGCGTAGTAGTAATAGAAGGCCAACGCCACCCGCGCCTCGCCCATGTCGGGGTGAATCTTGAGCGCCGTCTCCGCGGACCTCCACGCCTTTGCCAGGCGCTCGGGATTCTTGTCGTAGCCGAACCAGAAAAGTTCGCTGTGAATGCGCGAGGCGAGACAATGCGCGAGGGCAAATTGCGGATCGAGCGCGAGCGCCCGGTCGAGCAAGGGAAGCGCCTTTTCCCCGTTCTCGTGCGGATCGCCGATGCCGCTCCAGCGGAAGAAATCGCGCGCCCGCACGTAGAGATCGTGCGCTTCCAGGTTGGTCGTCGGGGGAACTTGCAGGCGGGCCTTTTCCGACGGTGAAATTTTCGCCCGCAGCGCCCTAACGATTCGTTCCGCCAGCTCGCTCTGGATGGCAAACAAGTCCGTCAACTCGCGATCGAAGGTCTCAGCCCAGACGTGCGCGTCGGTCCGGGCGTTAATCAACTGGGCGTTGACCCGGACGCGGTTGCCCGCCCGTCGCACCGTGCCTTCCAGAATGTGCGCCACGCCGAGCGCTTCGCCGATCTCGCGCAGGTTGCGCCCCGCAGTGCGGTACTGCTGCACCGAAGTGCGACTGATCACCTTTAGGTCGGCGATGCGCGCCAAGCTGGAGAGAATGTCATCGTGCACGCCGTCGGCAAAAAAGGCGTTCTCGCGGTCGTCGCTCAGGTTTTCAAAGGGCAGCACGGCGATGCTTTTGTCGGGCACATCGGTCGCAGCCGTGGCCGGCGCCGTCGCGGGCAGCAGCTCCGCGGTGCGCTTGATCCCCGACGGAGTGAGATCGTAAGCCCAAGCGAGAATGATCGCGATCGGAAACCCGAGGCAAAGCGCGACGATGACGAGACGAATCGTCCAGTTCGGGATTTCAAAAAAAGGGAAAACCTGGGTCGCGACCTGCACCAGGACCCAGGCGACGACGATGTAGGCGACGGCGACGCGATAGACTTTGCGCCGCTTTAGTTCAACGAAGAATTGTTTCAGCGCCGCGCCCCGTGAAGGCGCCTGCTGGTAGCTCCGCTGCGGGCTCATACGATGCTTATGGCGCGAGATCGGACAAGCAGCAACTGTAGCCGGGGTCGCTGACCCCGGACGAGCGTTTCCATGGGCGAGGTGAACGAAAAGCCTGGATGTGGGGATACGCTCACTTAGGCAGCTTTCTTCCTGCTGGGCGACCGGGGACAGCGTCCCCGGCTACAACCGGCTGGGCGCAGCGGCCCTCAGGGCGCAAGCAACTCCGCGAGATCGTCGTTCGTTAGGCCGGTCATGAGCGGTTCCTCGGTTTCGAGCATGGCGCTGGCCAGCTCTCGCTTCCGCTTCTGCAGGTGCAGGATCTTTTCCTCGACCGTGTCGCGCGCGATCAGCTTGTAGGAAGTGACCACCCGCTTCTGCCCGATGCGATGCGCGCGATCGGTCGCCTGCGCTTCGACCGCGGCGTTCCACCAGGGATCGAAATGGATCACGGTGTCGGCGGCGGAGAGATTCAGGCCGACGCCGCCAGCCTTCAGACTGATGAGGAAGACCGGGATGGCCTCGTCGTTCTGGAAGCGGTCGACCTCGCGTTGCCGGTCCCTCGTTAGACCAGCGAGGTAACAATGCGCCGTCCCGCTCGCCTCCAAACGGCTCCGGATGAGGTCGAGCATTTTCACAAACTGACTAAAGATCAGCACCCGATGCCCGCCATCGATGATTTCTTCCAGCAGCTCGTCCAAGAGATCGAGCTTGGCCGACGAGTCGCTGTTCTGGGCCTGGGGAGCGCGGGCGACCTCGCCCGCTATTTTTGGCGACTCGCCAAAAATTCCGGAAGTGTCCCGCGAGTCGCGTGACACGGCAGGCGGGTCGCCTGCGCTCCCCAGGCCCAGGAGCCGCAAATCGCAGCAGGTCTGCCGCAGGCGCAGCAGTCCGGTCAGCATTTTCATCCGGGTCGCGCCGTCGTTTGCTCCGCCTGCGCCGATGCCCTGCTGAATCTCGCGCAGGAGCGCCTGATAGGTCGCGCGCTGGGTCGGACCGAGTTCACAAGGCACCACTTGCTCGATCTTTTCCGGCAGCTCGCGCGCGACTTCGGCCTTGCGACGTCGCAGAAGAAAGGGACGCAAGCGGCGCGCGAGGCGGCGTTGCAGGACCGGCTCGGGTCCGCTCGCCAGCGGCCGCTCGTAACGTTCGCGGAAATCGTTCCGCGTCCCGAGGTAACCAGGGGCGACGAAATTCATCAGCGACCAGAGATCGCGAACCGAGTTTTCCATCGGCGTGCCAGTGAGAACGAAACGCCGCCGCGCATTGAGGCTAAAGGCGGCCTGCGCGTTTTGCGTGTCGGGATTCTTGATGTGCTGGGCCTCGTCCAGCACCACCGTGCTCAAGGACAGGCCGGAGTAGAATTCGGCGTCGCGCCGGAGTAAGCCGTAACTCGTTAGGCCAAGATTGTGCTCGGCGAGGCGCGCAATCTTTTCCGCGCGATCCGGACCGTCGATCCGCAGTACTTTCAGCTCCGGAGTAAAGCGGGCCGCCTCGCGCTGCCAATTGGAAAGAAGCGAGGTCGGGCACACGATCAGGGCCGGACCGTGACCGCGCTCAAGGCGAAGGAAGGCGAGGGTTTGAACGGTTTTACCAAGGCCCATCTCGTCGGCCAGGATGCCGCCGAGATTTTGCGCAGCGAGCGCGGCCAGCCACTGCACGCCGGTGCGCTGGTAATCTCGGAGCTGGTCGGCCAGCGGACCGAGCGCGGCCATGGCGGGCGCGGCGTGAAAAAGCTGGGAGGCGCCAAGCAAACGGGCGCCTATTTCCTCAGCCGTGTTCGTTAGGTAAGCGCCCTGGATGCTTTTCAGCCGGTAAACCCCGGGCTGACTTTGCCGCGGATCGGCATCGCGCAGGACTTGTTCGAAATCATCGAGCGCATCCGGATTAAGCACCGCGATTTTGCCATTCGTTAGGCGAGCCTGGCTCTGGCCGGAGCGCAGAAGGCGCTGCACCTCGGCCAGCGGAATGCTCTCCCCGGCTTCGGACGCAACGGAATATTTGAGTTCGAACCAATCTACGCCCGAGCGCACAATCTCGATCGTGGGCGAGACCGGCTCGAGTTCGCTGCTCGCTTTCTCGAGGCGAGGTGACACCGAGACATCCCACGCCGGCGGGAGGGCGCGGAAATCGAAAGCAAAGAAACGCACGATCCGGCCCGGATCGCGCATTTCGAAAGCATCGCGCGCGGAGGTGAATCCGGCGCGCTCCAGGCGCGCGAGCGCTTCCTTTTCGGCGGCGAGGTTGCGGACCAGAAGACGCTCATTCGACTTCCGGTCGCGAAATGCGAAACGCTTTTCCGGCTCGGAGACCGGCGGAAAGGCCGGACGATCGCCGTAGTGACAGCGAAGGATGGCGCGCAGATGCTGCAAGGAACCTTCCAGTTGGAGGCGAAACGACGGTTGCGCTTCCTCAATCGCGGGGAGCGAGATGTCCGGAGGCAGCTCGAAATCCGCCACTTCGCGCCAGAGGGGAAGCTCGAGGGCGAGGAATTCGTCCACCTCCTCGCTCCGCAGCCGCCGCGGCTCGCGCAAAACATTCGTTAGGCGAGCCGGCAAGCCGCTTCTGATTTCGAGAAAATCGGAGCCGCGCAGAAGCCACGCCTCCGCGCCAGCGAGGAGCGGAATTTCGTTCTCCGCCAACTGGGCTGAGACTTCGAACCCCTCTCCGACTTTGCGCAACGTGAGCGCCGGACGATAAGGCTCCCCCCCCACCCGCGCCGGACTCGATTTCCCAAACCCGAGCCGGGGATGACCGCGCAACGCCGGCAGCCAGCGGAGAAAGGCCGCGGCCGAAAGCATATTCACCGCAGTCGCTTCCATGCCTAACGAACCGAGCGCGGCCAGGTCAAACTCGTCGCAGCCGAAACGTTCGCCGCGCGGGAGGGCATCGAGCATCACCCGGCGGCCGTCGAACTCGGCTTCGAGGTAAACCATGATTTGCCCTTTCGTCCAGGCGGAGCGGAAAGCGGGCGGAAGGATGAAGTGAAGTGCGAGCGGTCGAGTCCCGGCTTCGCCTAACGACAGGAAGCGCGCGTTAGGCGGCGCCGCTTCTTCCTTGGCAACGGCCGGGGCAACTGCCGGAGCGGGCGTCAGGTAAGCCAGCCCGACGGCCAGCGAATGGGCGCAGACTTTTCCCCATTCGCGCGATTCCCGGCAGCTACAGATATTTTCGATGTCGAGCGCGCTGCGCACGCGCAATCCCGCCCGGTAATTTTTCTGACCCTCGCGCACCTCTCCTTTCAAGAGCGGCGGCTCGTAGCCCGCAGCGGAGACGCGCCCGGCTTTCAGCAGCTCACGCGCGGTCTTCATCGCCTGCCAGCCACCCGCGCTGGAGAGAAGTTTTTCGGTGATCGCAATCACCGCGCAGAGTCCACGCACGCGGCATCTCGCGCAATGGAACGCCGTTGCCGGGAGCTGCTTTCCGTGAAATAGGAGCCGCTCCATGAGTCACCCGCGCGATCCGCATCAAACCTCCGCGCTCGTTGCGGGAGTGGCCGCATTCGTGACCTGGGGGTTGGTGCCAGTTTACTGGAAGCTTCTTCGCTTCATCCCGGCCTCGGAAATTCTCGCGCACCGTTTCGTCTGGACCTGCGTCTTCATGATCGCGCTCCTGAGCTGGCAAAAACGCTGGCCCGAGGTACTCGGCAACCTCCGTTCACCACGCACGGCGCTCCTCTGTGCGGGCAGCGGGGTAGCGATTGCGATCAACTGGTTCGTTTTCATCTGGGCGGTCAACGCCGGGCACGTCCTCGAGACGAGCCTCGGCTATTTCATGTCGCCGCTGGTCAACGTGCTCCTCGGCGCTCTCGTCCTGCGCGAGCGCCTGACCCGAGCCCAGCTCATCTCCGTCCTGCTCGCGAGCGGCGCGGTCCTGTATTTAACCTTCGGGTTCGGACGCCTGCCCTGGGTGGCCCTGACGCTTTGCTCTTCTTTTGGCCTGTATGGACTCTTGCGAAAAATTTCCGGCGCGTCATCAATCCCGGGGCTTTTTCTGGAGACCACGTTCATCGTGCCGCTCGCGCTGGCCTTTCTCTTTTATCTCGCCGGGAAAAACGAACTGCATTTCACCGTTGCCGCACCCGGTTTGGATGTGCTTCTGGTCAGCACCGGCATCGTAACCGGTTTGCCGCTGGTCTGGTTTGCCCACGCCGCGCGCCATCTCCGCCTAACGACGGTTGGGTTCCTGCAGTATCTCTCGCCCAGCTGCACTTTTTTCCTCGGCGTGTTTGCCTATCACGAGCCGTTCCGGCGCGCGCAGATGGTGACCTTCGGGCTGATCTGGATCGCGCTCGCCATTTTCACGGCCGATGCCGTTACGCGCTGGCGAGCGAGCAAAGGCGGGCGGCCAGTGGGAATGTAGACGCTTCGCTCTGCGAAGCGCGGCGGCGAGCTGCCATGGCGGGAAACGCCCGGCCTCAGCGAAGTCCACACCCGCGTTGCCCAGAGGGCAACGTCTACAGCGCAAATGGTCCGCCCAACCATCTGGAGCGAACGGGCGGACAGGATGTAGACGCTTCGCTCTGCGAAGCGCGGCGGCGAGCTGCCATGACGGGAAAACGCCCGGCCTCAGCGAAGCCCACACCCGCGTTGCCCAGAGGGCAACGTCTACAGCGCAATCTTGTGGTATGGTCGCGCTTCCATGTGGAGCGAAGACAATTTCCAATACGCGATCGAGAACACCGAGGTGATCCTCGCGCCCGAGGGCAAGATCGCCACCTTCGGGCATACCAGTTTTCGCTTCTATCTCATCAGCGAGCTGATGGACCAGGTGAATGAAGTGCGGGTGCGCGACGGTCGCATCCATGCGGAGCGGCCGCAGATTTTGACGCCCGAGCATTACGCCCGCCTCATGCTCGAGGGCTTCGGCGAAAAAGCGGCGCGCTACGCCGAGCAATTGCGCGAGCGCACCCAGCAATTTGCCGTCCTGCGCTACGGCTTCCAGTTTCGCAAAACCGATGTCGTTGAAAAAACGGTGCGGGCCTCGCTCGCCTCGGTCATCGAGCAGACGAAGGCGCGAGTCGATCGGGCGGAAGAGCCGCTCAGCGCTGTCATCCAGGGAGTTGACGACGCCTGGGAGGTTTGCCTGCTCAAATTCACAATCGACCTGATCGAACGCTCCGCCGGCGGCAACGTGGGAGATTTTCGCCGGCGCGGGTTGATGTAACGCCGAGGGGTTTTGCGCGGCTGATGTCTTGGTGGAAAAACATCCGCTATCGCCTTGAGCGCGGCGGCCTGGAAGTACTGGCGGGGCTTATCCCGCGGCTGCCCCGGCGGGTCTGCCTGTGGCTGAGCGCGTGCTGCGGCGAGATTGCATATGCCTTTGACCGGCGGGGACGCGCCGTGGCCGAGGCAAATCTCGAATGCGCTCTCGGCGACCGCTACACCGTGGCACAGCGACGAAAAATTGCACGCGCCTCCTATCGCAATTTCGCCCGCACCATGCTCGACCTGTTCTGGGCCAAAAATCTGACGGCCGAGAATTACCACGAATATCTGCGCCTGGAAGGTTTCGAAGAATTCCGCGCCCATCATGCGCGCAGCCCGGGCGGATCGATCGCGCTCACCGTGCACCTGGGGAACTGGGAATGGGCCGGGCTGGCTCTCGGATTCGCCGGCATTCCCACCGTCATTGTGGCGGAAGACTTCAAGAACCCGTTGCTCACCGAGATCTTCAAAACCCTGCGCGAAGTGAGCGGCAACACCATCATCGGCCAGGAACGATCGATCCTTCGCCTGCTCAAAACGGTTCGGCGCGGGAACGCCGCTGGCTTGCTGATCGACCTCAGCCTGCATCCGAACCAGGCGGCGACGATCATCGAGGGATTCGGCCTGAAAATGTGCGTGACCCTGCTCCACGCCGCCCTCGCCCATCGCGCCGGCACATTGCTCGTTCCGCTCGAGGCGGCGCCTTTGCCCGACGGCACCTGCCGCGTCATCGCCCATCCGGCAGTCGAACTTCCCGCCGGGTCCAGTCCGCATGAAATCGCCCAGCGCTGCTGGGATGCTTTCGAGCCGATTCTGCGGGCCCGTCCCGAAAGCTGGCTCTGGCCGTACAAACATTTTCGTTACCGCCCGCGGGAGGCAGGCCAGCTCTACCCCGCCTACGCCAACGATTCGTCGGAGTTCGAGAAGCTGCTGTGTGCGATCGCAGAAGAAGAGGTCGCCAGCGGCCGAAGTTCTTGACTTCGCGCGCTAAATTTCGTCACATCGGTGACGAACGAGACAGCCTCTTCGGTCGACTCCATGCAGTGACAGAGGCCCTCCTGCCACCGGTCACTTCCCAAAACAAAAGCGAAGAAGCGCCACACCGGTCGGCACGCATCCCCCGCCGAAACTATCTCGACGATGAAAAAAGCAAAACGAACGATATCCATTGGCCTTGGACTGGCAGTTATCCTGGCCGCCACCGCCGCCTTCTCCCAGGACCGACGGACTCCCGGCAAGACCCGGGCGGAACGCTTCCGCCACAGCGGCAAGGTCGCGGCGGAAGGGCCGGCCGGTTTTCATGGAGCGACCCGCGGCAACGGGCAGGAAGCGCCGACCGGTTACGACAACCTCACGAATGGCTTTATGAGACAGGGGCCGCGCTTCGACACCATCGACCAGGACAACGTGATGCCGCTCCGTTCCTTTAACGATGCCCGTTTCACCTTTGAACAAACCGAAGATCAGGAAGAAGGCCTTGGACCTCGGACACTAGCCCGGGTGAGTAAGAAGTGGGCGCCGCTCACCTCGGTCGAGGAGCTGCGATAGCTTTAGGAGTGCGACGCGTCCTCGCGTCGCTTTTCAGGTGCGGGCCTCGCTCAGAAAGCGAAAGCGGTGCGAGGACGCACCGCACTCCGAAAGCTGACGCGACAATCACGGACCCGGAGTGCGATCAAAGAACAGCGGCTCGCGGTCAGATCCACGCATAGTCAGGCGCTTCGGTTGCCTCGGTCGCACTTGCTAAGTCGCGTCTTGCGGAGACGCATCTCACCGCGCATGACGTAGAGCACAAATACTCGCGAGCCATCGCAGCGGTAGAAGACACGGCAGGGTGCCTCGACAATCTGACGGTAACGCGATTGCCGCATCTCCGGCAGACGAGATCCACTCTCGGGATGCTTCACAAGCTGCTCGACGTGCTGAAAGACTCGCTGCACAAGACCGCGCGCTGCCTGCGGGTCATCCAGAGCGATGTAATCGGCAATCGCCTCGAGGTCATGGAGAGCCGGTTCGGTCCAGATTACGTGAGCCATCGCGCCATGCGTTTCTTAGCTTCGGCGTGAGTGACGACGCGCCCGTCCTCGACGGCGCGCTCGCCGCGGGCAATCCCCTCAAGAATGCCGAGGCGTCTCTTCAGCGTGTCGAAAGCAGCGACGGCCATGAGATACGCGGCTGGCTTGCCGTGCTGGGTGATGAGCACAGGGTCTTGATCGGATTCAAGGTCAGCGATGATTTTGGTGGCCTTGCGCTTGAGCGTGGTGACGAGTTCAGTCCGCATGAGGTGCCACTTTAGTGCCATTCTGTTTCCGAGCAAGCATAGAGGGCCTGACGAGATTATACGAAACAGAGTTTCGCCTATTTCGGTTGATTGCGAGAAAGGCGCCGCCGCGGCTGATCGATCTCGCCTCAGGTCCGCCCGGCGAGGTTCGCGACCGCGGCAAGGAGTTCCTGCGACTCGACCGGCTTCGCGAGGTGGACCTGGTAACCAGCCAGCATGGCGCGGGTCCGATCCTCGGAGCGGGCAAAAGCGGTCAGTGCGATCGCCGGGGGTCCGCGCCATCTCGTCGGAACGCGCGCGGACCTCGCGGATCATTTCCAAGCCGTTTTTTTAAAGCCGATGCTCCCCTTTCCAATCCCGGCTCGCGAAAAAAGCGTGCGCCCAACCAGCGCTAAAAGAAACGGCGAAGAAACGCCGCCGTTTCTTCCGAGATTCCGACGATCTTATTCGTCGCCTGGCGATAGAACTTGAAATTGAGCTCCGTCTCCGGCTGACCGTCTTTCCAATTGGCAAACGGTTTCAGCTCGCTCCGGCCGAGGCGCCGCTTCGCCCGCGCCGTGCGCCGAACGGTGACACTCACCCGCGGCGTTTGCCGAGGGAGGCCCGGCTTTTCGCGACAGGCGCGGCAGACGTAACCACGCCGCTCGCAATCAAACCCAACCCGCCCTCGTTTTCACTCGCGAAAACAAAAACTGTATCGCCCTCGGCGATCTGTTTGCCGCGGTACATCGTCTTCTGCGCGCGGAAGTCGAACTTCTCCGCTCCAAGATCGTTTATCTCGGCTTTGATTGCAAAACTCACGCGCGAGACTCCTACAAACCTTCCTCGTAGCGCCGCATCAATTTAAAAAACCGCACCGCGTCGCGCACCGGACGCCAACAATTTTGTTCAACCTTGATTCCGGCGAATCTTCAACTTCATTTTGTCCGGTGGAGCACTTTTTTCAAGATATCGATGGTTGGTCGCAAATGACCGACCAGGGAGCATTGCTGGAGACCGTGCTCGGTGGTTTGGATTCGACAGCCAACCTAAGGATAGCTGAAATCGGTGTTTACAAGGGTCGCATGACGGCCATGTGGAATGTGATACTCAGAAACCGAGGCATATCCTATGAATACAGAGCAATCGACCACTTCTTGGGCTCGGCGGAGCACGAAAAGGAAGTGGATTACCTTGGCCTGACCATGCAGAATCTTGCCCCGTTGCTGAAAGAGAGCGATTGCCTCGCGGTGATCGCAAATGATTCCTGGTCCGAAGCCGGTAAGTATCCAGACGATTACTTTGACATTGTCTACCTCGATGCGGCCCATGAGTACGAGTTTGTCCGGGCTGACATCGCCGCCTGGCTGCGGAAGGTCAAGGTAGGCGGCATTTTTTGTGGCGATGATTATGTGGCGGGCTGGCCCGGCGTCGTGCAGGCTGTCGACGAAGCGTTTCCGATTATCAATAGAGTTGGCGGTCAGCAGTGGTGGGTGAAAAAGTAGCTATTAAAGTGGTGGGACCAAAGGAAACCGGGATTTGGATCTATCTGTAGAGACCCCGAATGATACTGCTATCGTAACCCCGGTCTCCCATGCGGTATTTAACGGCGTGCCTGATCTTCAAAGACGCAGCGTCCTATTTGGATGAGTGGATTCGATTTCACAAGCGGGTAGGCGTCGAGCACTTTTATCTTTATGACAACGACTCCGAGGATAACTATGAGTCCGTCATTCGCCGATTCATTGAGCGCGGAGAGATCACTTTATACAAATGGCCAGGTGTCGGCCAGCACCACCCAGTCATCCAACATTGTTTGGATCAGCACCGGGCAAAGTCGCGCTGGATCGCTTTTCTCGACGATGACGAATTTCTTTTCCCCGCCGCCGGCGCCGATTTGCGCGAGGTCCTGCCCCAGTATGAGCCGTATGCGGGGGTCGCAGTTTCCTGGCTGCTTTTCGGGTCCAATGGCCATCAGAACCCCCCGGCCAGGTCATACAAAGCTATTTGAAGCGGGCCGATTGGATCGACCCACATGTCAAATGCGTGGTCGATCCCTCACGGGTGATATCTCCAGCCGCGTGCGCCCACGCGTTTCACTGTGCGCCCGGGGAGACGGTGGTGGATGAGCAGAAAAAGCCGATCAATGGGCCATTCCGCGAAAGTCCGTCCGCGGATGTGCTCTGCCTCAATCATTACCTTATCAAATCCCATCAAGAGATGGTCTCGCGGAGGACCCGGCCAAAGGCAGATAGCGCAGATAATTTGCGCACCATCGCGGAATGGGAGGAGTTCGATGCGCAATACAACGCCGTGGAAGACCTGCGCATTCAACGCTTCGCAACGTAGCCGGGATTCGGGTGGCACGGCTACACAGAGCCGTGGCTACAGGACTAGGGTTGTATCCGCCTCACGTGGCTACAGGACTAGGGTTGTAGCCGCCTCACTGTGCTGAGGCGCTCTTGCAGCGCACGCCTTTCTTCCAGTATTGCGGCGAACGCTGTCTCTCCTCAGCCCAATTCTTTCTCGTAGCGCCGCATCAATTTTAAAAACCGCACGGTGTCGCGCACCGGATGGATGCTGCTCACTTCATCGGAGTAGATCGTGCTGATCGGGACCGAGGCGATGCGGAACCCGGCCCGGCTCGCGATGATGAGCATCTCGGTTTCGTAATCGAAGCGGCTGGTGCCATCGAGCAGGTGGGGCGCGAGCGTTCGCTGCACCATGCGATAACCGCACTGCGTGTCGGGCACTTCCTGCCCGCAAAGGCGGCTGATCCGCCGGCTCATGTAGCGATTGACCGTCCGCCTAACGAACGGCATTTCGCGCACGTCGTTCATCCGGGTGCCGACGAAGAGACCGGCTTCGGTCGTATTAGCCGCTGCCAGGAAACGGCCGATCTCATCGGGCAGATGCTGACCATCGGCATCGAGCACGAGGATGAATTCGATCGCCTCCCGCGCCAGCCAGTGGCGCAGGCCGGTTTTGATCGACTCGCCTTTTCCACGATTAGCCGGATGGACAATGACTTCCGCCCCGCCCTCTCGCGCCCGGTCCGCGGTCGCGTCGGTCGAGCCGTCGTCGATCACGAGGACGTGATCGAGCTGGGCGCAAGTTCGTTCCGCCACCCCGCGGATGTGGACTTCCTCGTGGTAAGCCGGGATAACAGCGGCCACATTGTGGCGATCGAGCGGCCGGCCTGGTTGCGGGGCCGCGCTCTCCATCGCTAAATGACTGCGTCGCAACCGGGGACAGCGTCCCCGGCTACAGCGGACTCGCGGACGACCGGGTGAAAATCGGCCGCGTGATAGGAACTGCGGACAAGCGGACCCGAGGCGACGTGCGCAAAACCTTTCCGGCGCGCGAGGTCGCCGTAGAGATCGAATTGCTCCGGGGTGATGTAGCTGACGACCGGCAGATGTTTCGGCGTCGGGCGGAGATACTGGCCTAACGTCAGGACCTGGCAGCCGACTTCGCGCAGGTCGTCCATCGTCTGGAAAAGCTCGGTCTCGGCTTCGCCCAAGCCAAGCATGACGCCGCTTTTCGTCACCACTTTGGGCGACAGTTCCTTGGCGCGACGCAAGACCTGGAGCGAAGTCCGATATTTGGCGCGGGAACGGACCGACGGGCTCAGCCGTTCGACCGTCTCCATGTTGTGATTGAAAATTTCCGGCGCGGCATCGAGCACAAGCTGGATGCACCAATCCTGCGCATGAAAATCAGGCACGAGCACCTCGATGATGATCGTCGGGTCCATCTCGCGAACAGCGCGGATGGTACGCGCAAAATGTTCCGCGCCGCCGTCTTTCAAATCATCGCGGGCCACGGCGGTGATGACGACGTGCTTCAGTTTCAACCGGCGGACAGCTTCGGCCACGCGCTGCGGTTCGTCTTCCTCGAGCGCGAAAGGCTTGGCCGTGCTCACAGCGCAAAAGCCGCAAGCCCGGGTGCAGCGCTCGCCCGCGATCATCATCGTCGCGGTACCCTGGCTCCAGCATTCCCAACGGTTAGGGCATTGCGCGCTTTCGCAAACGGTGTGCAGGCGCAGATCGGAGATGAGCGCCTTGGTCGAAAAGAAAACCGGATTGGAGGGCAGGCGCACCTTGATCCAGGGCGGTTTCTGCGCCTGATGCAAAGCGGGATCTATTTTGGCGCAGGACATTATTTCGGAAAGGCTGAGGCTAGATTTAAGTTTGGAAGGGGGCCTTGGCAACTGCACTCTGCGCCGCGGGCCGGCCAAGCCGCCGCGTTGACTTTGCCCCGGCGCCAAGGGATAAACCTCGCGCAGCAACCGGAGCCCCGCGAGTAACCAAAGGTGTCAGCCGACCCAATCCGCCGCGAAATTCGCCCAGCCGCGAAGCCCTGGAGCCTCCTCCACTCGCTTCTCGCGGTCGCGCTCGTGCTCGCGACAGTCGCGTTTGCGGTGCACGCGCTCGCGCTCCTTTACGACGGGCGTTACTCGGTGACGCGGCAGGATTATTGGCGGATTTACGCGCTCGATTTCAAGTTCCCCTTCCCGCTCAACGCGCTCTACCGGCATAACGATCACCCGACTTTCTTCCCCTCGCTCTTTTGGCTGCCGATTCTCTATTTCTTTCAAAATAACCAGACGCTCCTCTTCTGGGTCGGCCAGGCGGTGACGCTATCGACGGTCGCGCTGCTCCTCGGAACGCTCTGGCGTTCGCCCGGGCTCGGGCTGCTGCCGCGGCTTGCGCTCGGCCTCATTTACACCGTAGCC
Source organism: Chthoniobacterales bacterium (assembly GCA_038198605.1). Classification (GTDB taxonomy): domain Bacteria; phylum Verrucomicrobiota; class Verrucomicrobiia; order Chthoniobacterales; family UBA10450; genus Palsa-1392. The sequence continues at coordinate 19,964 of JBBPZS010000110.1, forward strand.
ACCCTCTGGCTGGGCAAGATCAATGTCACGGCTTCGGGCGGCTTCAGCTGCATGACGTCGCTTCTCCTCAGCGCCGTGTTGCTCGGCCTGCTCGCGCTCGGGCGAATGCGAACCGCAGGGTCGGACGCGGCGCGGCGCTGGCTTCTGGCCGGGGCGATCGCGGCTGGGATCGTCGCCACCTTCAGCTTCGGCACCGGCATGGCGGCATGGCCGACCTTTGTATTGGTGGCGCTGTATTATCGGCTCGGCTGGAAAACGGCCGTTGCCCTTGCGATTGCCGGCCTCGTCAATTTCATCGTCTTTCTCCTATTGCCTAACAATGGCGAATCGGCCGTGGGCGACGGCCTTTCTCACCTCCTGCCGGACCTGCCGCAAATCATCGGCCGTTACTTCCAGGTCCTGGGCGCGCCCTGGATCGACTATGGATTTGGCTGGCTCTTCCGGACCCAGACGCACATTTATCTCGTGGCCGGAATCATCGGCGCGGTCGGAGTGGGGCTGGCGGTTTATGGTCTAATCACCTCTTATTTTTCGGCTCGCACGAAGGAACCGGCGGAGACGATCGCGCTTGGCCTAACGATCTTTATTCTCGGCTCGATGGTGCTGATCGTGATCGGCCGTTCCGGCCTGATGGCGATCAATCCGCGCACCGTGCTGGCGACGCGCTACAGCTTTTGGAGCCCGTTCCTCTGGGCGGCGCTGCCGGCACTGGCGCTTTACTGCTGGCCGCGCCTACGCGCGCATGGGACGACGCTTGGTCTTATTGCACTCGCCCTCGCCGCGGGCACGATCCCGTCGCAACTGCACGCGGGCGCGGACTACGCCGCCTGGCGCAAGGCAACGGAAGATGCGGCGCTGCGACTGGTCTGCGGGGTGAAAGATGAGCCGAGCTTGCAACAGCTTTTCCGCACGCCGGAATCGGCCGCGGCCCGGGTGCTGCCCCTGGCCGAAATCTACCGCCAGCGCGGAATCGACATGTTCGCCTGGCCCGGGGCGGCACTCGTTGGACGTCCCTTGCCGTCGTTGGACGAGACCGGCGACGCTTTGCAAGGTCAATGGCAGATGGAAAAAGTCTTCCCGACGCTGGAAAAAGACCAGCCAGCGGCGCGCTTTTCCGCGCGGATTATCACGCGTGAGGGAACGCCCGCTCCGGACTACGTCGTCGTCAGTCAACCGGATGGAACGGTCATCGGACTCGGCCGACGGACCGAAGCGGAGGCGAAAAAAGGGGCCGTCTTCGTCGGCTACATCCCGAATTATTCCCCCCGGCTCGCCTACCAATGCCACGCCGCGATCGGCGGCCGGATCAAGCGCGAACCGTTGCCTCGCAATCGGGTCGGCCCGGACAAAGCGCAGTGAGCGGAAGTGCGCTGGCTGATTCAAGCCAACGTCTGCGACGGAACCGCGAGAAGGCTTGACATCGGCTCCGCAACCGCACAGCCTCGGCTCATGAAACTGGCGCCCTTCATCGCGGTTGCGAAGTCATCAACCCTCACATCGTGGGGGATCGCGATCGTCGTTTGCCTCACAGCCACCCTCGCGCGAGCTGACTTAATTTTCGCCGATAGCTTCGCCTATCCCAAGGATTACCTGGAAGGAGATGGCCCGCCGCCCGGCAGCCCGCCCGGGCAAGGCGGGTGGATGATTTTCAACGGCAGCCCAAAGGTGGTTTCGTTAGGCTTGGAGCATGACGGGATCTTCTGGGCCGGCCGGAGTGCCAGCCTCCTCGGGCTTGATTCTACCAACGGCGACAAAGCGGTCGCGGCGCTCGGCCCGGTCACCGCGGAAGATGGGACGGTGTGGGTCGCGTTCCTCATCCGCAAGGCGAAGAACCCACAGGCACGCGGCGGCTATGCCGTTGTCTCACTCGGGAACGACGTCACGGCTCCCAGCCTCGGCATTGGGATGTTATTTTTTAAAGACTCATACGGCCTTGATAATAACACCGGCGAACGAGGCGCGCGTGCTCGCACCGGGGTGCGCCCGACTAATGAGACCGACTGGCTGGTGACCAAGTTGGATTTCGTTAACGCCGTGGAATATCTCTGGCTCAATCCTTCGCCCGGGACCGAGCCCGAGATTTCGGAGGCCGATGCCCGTTTGCCGATGACGGCGGATTTTTTGGCGTCCGGCTTCTCTGAAATCGTCCTCAAGATCGGTTACACACCCGCGACTTTTCAGTTCGACGAACTGCGCGTCGGCACGACCTTCGCCGACGTCGTCAATGGGTCGAGACTATAACCTGGTCCGACCGGACTTGGCACGATAGAGCGCCTATTCAACGGCCGACTCGAGACCACCACCTTCCACCGCCACAAGAATTGTCTTGCAAAAACCGGCGCCGCCTGGGCAAAGTTTCCTTTGCTGAGCAGAACCCATTCAATGCTATGAACACTCGCCTCTCTCTTCACGCCGCCTGCACCATTGTCGTCCTCGGTCTGATCGTTCCCTCGCTCTGCGCCCAAGAGCTCATTCGTGAGATTGTTTCGCCGACGGGAGCTCAAAATGGCCGCTTCGGTATCGCCGTCTCCAGCGTGCCCGATGTGGATGGCGACGGCGTCAACGACGCGGTTATCGGCGCGACCGGGGAATCTGGCTTCGGCGGCCGAGCGCACGTGTTTAGCGGGGCCACTGGCACGCCGCTTTATTTTGTGAGCGGTACCATTTCGGGCAGCAGCCTGCTGGGGTTACCCTCCGTCGGCACGGCCGACCTCGACGGCGACGGCCGCGGCGACTTTCTCGTGAGCGAGCAGGTCGGGCTGCTCGAGCAGGTGCGCGTCCATAGCGGAGCGGACGGCGCCTTTCTCTACACCCTCACCTCGCCGGTCGAGACGTCGGGCAACTTCGGCGAGGCGCTGGCAGGACTGGGAGATCTCGATGGCGATGGCGCGAGCGAAATCCTCATCGGCGCCGAGCGGGATAACGTCGGACGGGGCGAGGACGCGGGACAGGCTTATGTCTACAGCGGCGCCAGCGGCACCCTGCTTTACGCCCTCGTCTCTCCGAACAAGACCAAGGGCGGCCATTTCGGCAGCGCCGTGGCACGCGTTCCCGATGTGAACGGCGACGGAACCGATGAACTCCTAGTGGGCGCTGCAATGGAGAGCACGCTCCGCCACGGCTCCGGACGGGCCTATCTCTTCAGCGGCCGCAATGGCGCACTCCTGCGCGAGTTTGATCCACCGATTCCAAAGAAATTCGGTCGCTTTGGCCTGGCCGTGGCCGGACTGGGCGACGTTGATGGCGACGGCTTCGGCGACGTCGCGATCGGAGCGCCATTTGAAGATCCTCCGGCGGGCGTGGACGCCGGCCGAGCGTACATTTTTTCCGGCGCGTCGGGCACGCTTCTTCATGTGCTCGAATCGCCCAATGGCGAGCTCAACGGAGAATTTGGCATCAGCGTCGCGCGGGTGCCCGACGTTGATAATGATGGAGCCGACGATCTCCTCGTCGGAGCCGATCGAGAGGACCCTGAGTCGAGCCCCACTGATGCCGGACGGGCCTACGTCTTTAGCGGGGCAAGCGGCGCGCTTCTCTTCACCCTGGTCTCGCCCCATCCAACCTACGGCGGATTTTTTGGATTCGCAGTGTCGGGAATGGAGGACATCAACGGCGACGGCAACGGCGACCTGCTGGTCGGAGCTTACTTCGATGGGACTGACAGTGCCGGTCGCGCCTACATTTTCTCAGGCGGCAGCGGAGCGCCCTGAAGAAGCTGGCTCTTCGCAGCCGCTATTACAGCTTTGTCCGTCCGGCAAGGGCCCGATACAGCGTCAACTCGTCAGCCGATTCGAGGCCGCCGCCGGCGGGCAGGCCGTGCGCGATGCGGGTCAACGTCACCGGATATTTCTTCAAAAGGTCGACGAGGTAATTGGTCGTCGCCTCCCCTTCTACGTCCGCCGCGAGGGCGAAAATGATTTCGTTAGGCGATTCCTTTTCCACCCGTTCGAGGAGGGCGGCGATGCGGAGGTCTTCCGGCGCGACCCGGTCGAGCGGGGAGATGCGCCCGCCTAACGAATGGTAACGGCCCCGGAAGGCGCTCGTTTTTTCCAGGGGCAGAATGTCGGTCGGCTGTTCGACGACGCAGAGCAGCTCGGTCGCGCGCGAGTCGTCGGCGCAGATTTCGCAGAGCTCGGCGGTGGCAAAAAAGCCGCACTGCACACACGGATGAACCGCGGCCCGAGTCTCGGCGATGGCGCGCGCGATTTCTTCCGGCTGTTGCTCGCGCGCTTGCACCATCCAGAGCGCGATCCGCTCGGCCGAGCGCGGACCGACGCCGGGCATCTGGCGCAGTTGCGTGATCAGGTCGCGCAGGGCGGCCGGATATTCGGTCCGTTTCAAAGCGGGACGAGCGGTTCCGGGACCGGCGCGGGCTCGGTCGCCATTTGCAGGCAGAGCGGCTCGAGCCGGCGCAAATACCATTGCAGCGGGCGATCCGGCGCGCCGTCCCCGGTCCGGGCGCGGTTGAACTCGGTCCAGGCTTCGTTCCAGCGGCGTTCGCGGAAGTAAACGATCCCGGTCCAAAAACAATCCCGCCGCGCGACCTCGTCCGCGGTCGCTTTTTCGGCGAGGGAAAGGAGTTCGTAAACTTCGAGCCGGTCGTGCAGCTCGGCGCTGCGCAGAAAGTCGATCGGCCGGGCCACGATCTCTTTCCCGGCCACGCTGTAAGTGCGCGGGCCGAGGAGAATTTCCGAGCCGTAGGTTTGATTGGCCCGGGCCAGGCGCCGCGCCACTTCCAAGGGCTCGCCCGCGAGGAGGAACTCCCCCGCCGTCGCCTCTTCCGGGAGGGAGGCGATGATCATCCCCGAGCTGAGCCCGATCCGGAGATCGATCTTGCCTAACGACTCCGGTTTCGCCGCCGCCGCCGCGCGCAGTTCATCGCGGAAAGCCAGCGCGGCCCGGGCGGCCGCGGCGGCGTGATTCGGGCTCTGGTTCGGAAAACCGAAGAGGACGCGGATGCCTTCGCCGTCGGCCGCCTGGAGGTAGCCGCCGGCGCGGAGAAAGCTTTGCCGCGCGCACTCGATGAATTCGGCGGTCACCTGCGCACAAGCGGCAGCCGGGAGGTCGTCGATCAGCTCCGCTTCATTGGCGATTTCGCAGAAGACCGCGCTGGCTTCGCGCGCACTCGGCTCGGCCAGGGTGAGCGGATCGGCTTTGGTCAGGCGATCGACTTCGGGCTGGGCAAGGCGGCCGGTGAAAGCGCGCGCGGCCGACCGGCGCCGGCGGCTGGCGACGGTCGCGTTCAGCCCGAGCGCAAGCAGCGCGGCAGCGAGCGCGGCGCAGATCGCCGGGAGCGGCGCAAACGAAATTTCCATCGCCCGGAGGAGCCAGGCTGCGGCGATCAATTCGACGAGGAGCAAAAAGAAGAGGCCGGCCTGGCGCAGAAGGCTCGCGATCTGCAGGATCGTCCAGGCCACGGCGAAGCTGAGCAGGATGAGAACAAGGAAACTAACGAAGCTGGGGGTGTCGTTAGGCGGAAGAAGATGAGCCCGGGCAAGGGCGGCGGCGGGACGCGCGAGGAGGCCGCTGATTTGCAAACCGAAGCCGAAAGTAGCCGCGACCGCCCCGATCCAGATGGTCCCGAGAAGTGCGCGCTTCATTCCGCCGGACGATCGCCGCCCGGGCCGTAGGATTGGAGGACCAACTCGCTCAGAAATTTATCCGGCGCATCGATCGCGGCCTGATTGAGGAGGAACTTTTTCTTGCCGGTGTTCTTCCTGATGAGGCTGAGACCGAACTGGAAATCCTTGAAAAGATGCGCGGAGAGGTCCTGCATCTTCATCCGTTCCGCGACGGCGCGCTCGACCAAGCGCTGGAGGGCGGAATCGTCAAACTCAAAGTCGACTCCGTGCTCGCGCGAGAATTCATCGGCAAATTTTTGCGCCTCGAGCCGGAGCGTTTCCTTTTCCTGCTCCTGCCCTTGCGCCATCAGGCGCTCGAGAACGAGGCGCGGCTCGCGCACCAGTTCCTCGGTCACGCGCAACTGGGTCAGGCCGGAGCCGGCGAGGTAGTATTTGTAATCGCGGAACAATTTTTCCCAGACGGTGAGGAGCCCGCGCGCGCCGGTCTTTTCCAGAGCGGCGGCGGTGGCAATGAGGAGCAACGCTTCGTCTTCGAAGCTGACCTCAATCCCGTAAGCGCGGAAGGCGCGCTCGTATTGCCGGAGGATGCTGCCTTCGGAAAACTTCATGATCTTGTAAAGATCGTCCGCGGTCAGTTCCTCGCAGACCACGCGCACCGGGAGACGTCCAATGAACTCCGGCTCGAACCCGTACTCGACGAAATCCTGCGTCCCAACGTGCTGGAAAATTTCGTTGTCGAGGACTTTGACCGGCTCGGCTTTGAACCCAATCTGGCCCTGGGCAAGACGCTTCGAGACCTGAACCTTCAAGCGCTCGAAGGCGCCGCTGACGACAAACAGAATGTGGCGAGTGCTGATGGTTTCACGTTTCGCCTTGCCCCGTTTCTGGAATTCAAAGGCGGCCTGAAGCTGGCCCTGCAAATCGTTCGCGCTCCGCAACGGCACCTCGGTTTCTTCCATCAACTTGAGCAGCGTGGTCTGCACGCCGCGTCCGCTGACGTCGCGGCCGTGCATATTGGAGGCCGCCGCCAGCTTGTCGACTTCATCGATGTAAATGATGCCGAACTGGGCGAGGGCGACGTCGCCATCAGCTTTCTGGACCAGTTCCCTAACGAGATCCTCGACATCGCCGCCGACATAGCCGGTCTCGCTGAACTTGGTCGCGTCCGCTTTGACGAACGGGACTTTGATCAGCTCCGCGATGTGTTTGATCAGGTAGGTTTTTCCGACCCCGGTCGGCCCGACGAGGATGACGTTCTGCTTGGCGTACTCGGTTTCCTCCGCGCGCACGGCATCTTCGCCCTCGAGCCGGCGGATGTAATTGACGTGGTTGTAATGATCGCAGACCGCGATCGAGAGGACCTTTTTCGCTTCGTCCTGCTTGATCACGAAGCGGTCGAGATGGGCCTTGATGTCGCGAGGGAGGAAATCGAAGACGAAATGGTCGCCGCTCTGCTCGACCGGCTTTTCGTCGTCGCCTTCTTCGGCGCGCTCGGGCTGGGCGAAGCTGGCAAAAGAGACCTTGTTCCCAAAGTTCGATTTCATGAATTCGGAGAGCTTGCTCTGCAGTTCTTCAGGTGTGGGAAATGGCGGGTTTTGATTCAATGGACCAAAACCTAACATCCCAGTCCGGCATGTAAAATTTGGCGGTCCGGATGTAGACGTTTCGCTCTGCGAAACGCGGGAATCGGCCCGCGATTTCCAGGCCACCTCGCGCTCGCGCTTCGCAGAGCGAAGCGTCTAGATACGGTGCGCAAGCGCGCTGCCTCCTTGCATTCCGGGCGTTCCTGTGCTCAGTGGAATGCCGCTTTGGCAGGTCAGCCGCGCCTAATGCGCTCCGCTGCCACGCAACCACTTATTCCATCATGCTTCTGACTCTTCTCGCACAGGCCCAGACCGCCGCCCCCGCCAGCGCCGGGCCCAATCCGCTCGCCTCGTTCATCCCCATCATTCTGATTTTTATCATTATGTATTTCGTTCTCTTCCGCCCTCAGATGCGGCGGCAGAAGGAACAGCGGGCCCTCGTCTCCGCCCTCAAGACAGGCGACCGGGTCGTAACCACTTCCGGCATTCACGGCATGATCACTAACGTTAAGGACACCACCGTGACGGTGAAAGTGGCGGACAACGTGAAAATCGAAATGGAGAAAACAGCCGTGAGCAACGTGCTGAAGGAATAGTATGACGCCTGCACTAACATTTTTTATCGGGCTGATTCTGCTCGTTCTTTTCGGCTGGTATTTCGCGACCGATCACGGACCGCGGAAACGCCTTCTCGCCATGGTGCTGGTGGCGTTACTCGTCGTTTTCAGCGTCGTCACCATCTGGCCGCCGAACAAAAAGGTGCAGCTCGGCCTCGACATCCAGGGCGGCACCTCCTTCCTCATCCGGCTCGTCCCGGGGCAGGGAGAACGCGCCCCGACCAAGGCTAACCTGGAGCAGGCGGTGGAAGTCATCCGCAAGCGTGTTGATTACTTCGGCGGCGGCGAACCGGTCATCAGCCCGGTCGGATCGGATCGGATCCTGGTGCAAATCCCCGGCCTGGATCCGGCCAAGATCATCGAAGCGCGGCAGCAGCTCTCGCGCGTCGCGAAGCTCGAATTTCGCCTGGTTTATCCCGATAACGGCGAGCGCCTCCGCGCGGTCGACGCCGGCACGGAAGTAATCCCGCCCGAATACCACATCGAGACCTACAACATCGAGAAAGGCGAAGGACAGAAGCCGGTGCAGGAACGTCTCCTGGTGAAAAAGAAAGCCGATCTCGGCGGCGACCGCGTCACGGAATCGAATGCGTATTACGGGAACGACGGTTGGACGGTGCAGCTGAAATTCGACGCCGAAGGAGCGAAGAAATTTGGCCAGATCACGGAAGCAAATGTCGGTCATCGTTTCGCCATCGTGCTCGACGGCGCGATCCAATCCGCTCCCAGCATCCGGACGGCGATCTACGGCGGCGACGCCATTATCACCGGCAGTTTCCATGAACAGGAAGCGCGCGGCCTGGCCAGCGTGCTCGAAAATCCGCTCCAGACGCCGGTGAGCGTGGAAGAAGAACGCAGCGTCTCGCCCACCCTCGGGCTCGACTCCATCCGGAGCAGCATTTTTGCCGGTCTCCTCGGCCTCGCCATCACCCTCGTCTTCGTGATGGTCTACTACAAATTCGCCGGCCTGATCGCGAACCTCGTCCTGATCGTCAACATCCTCCTCCTGATGGGGGCGCTGACGATGTTTAACTTCGTTCTCACCCTCCCGGGCATCGCGGGTATCATCCTCACGATCGGTCTCGCGGTCGACGCCAGCGTGCTCATCTACGAGCGATTGCGGGAGGAACTCGCGCTCGGCAAGTCGCTCAAGGTCGCGCTCAAGACCGCCTACGAAAAAGCTTTTTCTTCGATTCTGGACGCCAACGTCACGACGCTGATTACGGCCGCGATTCTTTTCTGGAAAGCGAGCGGGCCGGTCAAGGGTTTCGCCATCTCCCTGACTCTCGGCATTCTCGCCTCGCTCTTTACCGCGCTCATCGTGGGGCGGAATCTCTTTGGCTGGTTCGTCGATACCGACAGGGTGAAGCGCGTCTCGATGCTGCACCTCATCTCGCCCAAGAACATCAACTTCCTCGGTAAAGGTTTCATTGCCGCGATGCTCTCTCTCGTTCTCCTCATCGCGGGCGCGACTGCGTTCGTGATTCGGGGCGACCGGAACTTCGGGGTCGATTTCAAAGGCGGCGATCTCCTCACCCTTAGCGCCGCGAAAAGCGTGCAGGTGGCTCAGGTTCGCCAGGCCCTAAAGCCGATCGGACTCGATAACGAACCGATCCAGCAATCGATTGAGGGGACCCGCAATTTCATCACCATCCGCAGCCCGATTAACACGAGCGAGAAGGTCAACCGCGCGATCCAGGAAAAAATTCCGAACGGGGAATTCAAGGTGGAACGCGAGGAGCGTGTCGGCGCCCTTGTCGGCGGCGAACTGGCGCGCAATTCTCTCTGGGCGTTGGGGCTCGGTATTCTCGGAATCCTGATTTACGTCACTTTCCGCTTCGAGTTGTCCTTCGCGGTCGGCGCGATCGTGGCCTTGCTCCACGATGTGCTCATGACCGTCGGCGTCTTTTCGTTGTTAGGCCGGGAGCTCACCCTCACCATGGTCGGAGCTGTTTTGACCATCGCCGGTTACTCCATTAACGACACGATCGTGGTTTACGATCGAATCCGCGAAGGCCTGGCCAGCGGGAAACGCGGCTCGATCGAGCAGATCATGAACGAGAGCATCAACCAGACGTTGAGCCGCACCATCCTGACCAGCACAGTGACCTTGATTCCGATCCTCTGTCTCTTCTTCATCGGCGGTGCGGTCCTGCGCGATTTCTCGCTCGCCATCATCATCGGCGTAGTGGTTGGAACCTACTCGTCAGTCTTTATCGCGGCGCCGATCGTCCTTTGGTGGACGCGCGCGCGCGGCGGGAGCACGAGCAGTTTGCGGAGGGAAGTGACCCAGAAAAGCCCGGTCACCACACCTTCGGCCGCCTCCTAAACGCGCAGTTGACGCTGGGGGGGCCGAGCCTTAGGATCGCTGGCCCCATGGGGTTCGGATTTGATAAATTTCAATAGATTAGGAGCAATAAACGCAATGCCAGAAGTGATCGTACGTAAAGGTGAGCCGGTTGACCGGGCCCTGAAACGGCTTAAAAACAAGCTGGACGCGGAAGGGATTTTGGAAGAAGTGCGCCGCCTGCGTGCTTTCGAAACGCCCTCGCAGAAAACCCGTCGCAAGGCGAAAGCCAACGCCAAGCGGGGCCGCGCCAAGTTTCGCTTTAATCCGTCGTAAGCGCTCGCCGCCAATGTTGAAGGCGCTTCGCTCTGCGAA
>JBBPZS010000111.1:0-14300 GCA_038198605.1 Chthoniobacterales bacterium
ACTCATGTGCTATCTCCGCGCCTACAACAAGCGGGCGACTCCCTTCCGCTGGACCTACCGCGACATCTCTCGTCGTATCTAACGAGGTGTTCACTTTCCAATGACTCACTGCACTAGTGCTGCGTCTGCGGTGAAGTGATGGATAACTAAATGGTATGTGCTTCGTTGTAGCGGCGGTCTGTGATTGCCGAATCTTCGCCGCTCCACGCCTCGGCGGTCACAGACCGCCGCTACAGAGCGGGTCACACACTTTTCCGTCACTTCACGAGTGACGAAGCACTAGGGACCGGGTGATTTCCGGTCTCGCGGATCGTTAGGCGCTCTGGACCAGGCGCCGGACGAGGTCTTCCACCGTCACGATGCCGGTGAGGCGGTTTTGCTCGTTGAAGACCGCCGCGAGGGTTGACTGCGCCGCGCGTAAGCGGCGAATGGTGCGGTAAGCCGATTCGGTTTCAACGGAAGAAACGATGTGCTCCATGAGCTGCACCAGCTCGCGCGGGGTGGATTGATCGAGCAAAACGTCGAAGACGTTGACCAGGCCGAGGGCGGTGCCGTCATCCGCGATCACCGGCACGCGTTCGATCCCGGTCCGCGCGCTTATTTCCAGGAGTTCCGGGATCGTCGTCCCGGGCTGCACGGCGACGACTTGTTCCCGCCGCACCATGACGTCGGCCACCTTGACGGTGCGGAAATCAACCACGTTGTGAATCATCGCGCGCTCGGTCGAAGTCAGGGCGCCCTGGCGTTCACTCTCGACCGTGAGCTGTTTCAAATCTTCGCGCGCGGCGAAAAGACGAGGGGGCGCGGAGGTGCGGTGGAAGAGCAGTTGGCCGAGACGCGAGCCGAGTTCCAGGATGGGCCAAAGGAGACGCGAGGTGAACACGAGAAGTCCGGCAAACGCGGCCAGGGCACGGTAGGGAAAACGGCGGAAAAGCGACTTCGGCAAAACGCCCAGGAGGAAGAGATAAATCGGTCCGGCGACGAGAAGGGCGACCGGGTAACCGGTCGTGCCTAACAATGCCACGAGCCGCTTCGTCAGCAGAAGGAGCCCGGCGATGTCGGCCAGGTTGGTCACGAGCAGGATGGTGGCGAGGAGGCGCTCCGGTTTCTTTAGCAGTTGATCGAGGCGAATGGCGGCGCGGTTGCGCAGCTTGACCTGGTGCCGGAGCCGGACTTGATCGAGCGAGAGGAGGCCGGCCTCGATCCCGCCGAAAACGGACGACGTCACCCAGCAGATCGCGATGACAATCCAGGCGATCATGCTTCGAATTCAGGCGCCTCGTCCGCCCCGGCGGCGGTTTTCTCGAGCAGCAATTGCTCGATCCGTTTCCGGCTGACCTGACGGATCGTAATCGCGAGGCGCGGAATCTCGAGCCGCGCTCCGACGTTAGGCAAATAACCCAGTCGATTGAAAACGTAGCCGCCGATGGTGTCGATCCCGTCGGCCATGAGATCAAAACCGATATGCTCGGTCAGATCATCGAGCCGGGCATTGCCGCTGGCGAGAAAACGGCCGTCTTCGAGCGGCTCGATGTAAAGGTCGGCGTCGCCGAGGGGCGCGGCGTCGCTCAGGATTTCCTCGATGATGTCGCCCAGGGTGATGATTCCTTCCGTCCCGCCAAATTCGTCGACCACGATTGCGAGCCCCTGCGGATGGGCGAGGAAACGGCGGAGCAGCTCCATCGCCGGCATCGTTTCCGGGACGAAGGAGGGCAGGATGAGCGTCTCGGTGTAGTGCTGCGACGGGTCGAGCAGGAATTGTTTTACGTCGATGATCCCGGCGATCTGGTCCGGCGTCTCGGCATAGACCGGGACCCGCCGATGCCGCCGTTCCTGGCAGAGCCGGATCGCCTCATCGTTAGGCAAATCATCCGGCAGGACAAAAGTATCGACCCGCGGGGTCATGCAATCCTTCGCCGTCTTGTCCCCGAGCTTGATGATCTCCTGGATCATCTCGCCTTCGGCCTCCTGCAGGGTGCCCTCGGCTTCGCCCATCTCGACCAGGGTTTCGAGTTCTTCGTCACTGATCCGTGGCCGCACCCGCAATCGCTCCGGGGTGAGGCGATCGATCACGAGCGTGCTGGCATTTTCCAGGACGTGTCCAAAGCGATCGAGCAGCGGCATCATCACTTTCAAGGTCAAGACGCCGAGCGCCGAAATCCGGTAAGCGGTGGAAAGCGCGAGCAGTTTCGGGATGAGATCGCAGAAGATGACGACGAGGGCGAAGATGGCGAGCGCTGCCAGCCAGGTCGGGAGATGCGTGATGAGCGGGCCTTCCCAGATCAGAACCAGACAAAGAATGACGAGCGGAACATTGACCACCGTGTCGCCGAGCAAGAGGACGTTGAGGACGCGGCGCGGATTATCGCGAAAGGTCTGGAGGAACTGCGTCAGCGAAGGATGCTTTTCCCGAAGGCGCTCGATCTGGTGGCTCTTCAAGGTGAAGAGCGCCGTCTCCAATCCGGAAAAAAGGGCGGAGCAGGAGACGAGGAAGACGATCGCGAAGAGGAGAAGCGTGAGACCGACTGCCGTCATTCTTTACCCGCGGCCGTATGCACAACAGCCCTCCCTTGGAAAAAGAATGGGTGTGCGGTTGCCGGTCATCACTGCCGAAACGAAACTAAGCGTTCCGTGAATAAAGGCCAAAGAATTTCCCAGCTGGTCGAGGAGCTGAGCGGCGGCTCGCCCGCAGGCGCGACCGACGAGATCGCGCAACACCCCTGTTACGTCGGTTTTTTCCGCTGCTGGAATGAGCAGCGCTACTACGAAGCGCACGACGTGCTCGAGCATCTTTGGCTGCGGACAAAATCGGAAGACGCGAATTATTTCAAGGGTCTGATCCAGGCCGCAGGCGGGTTCGTGCATCTGCAGAAACAACACGCGCGTCCGACGCATCCAAAAGATGGGCGGCGGATGTATCCGGCGGTGCGGCTCTTCCGGCTGGCGGAGAAAAATCTCGCGCCGTATCTGCCGCGGCGGCATCGACTCGATCTGACGGCGTTTTTGCAACTCTTGCGCCGGCAGGTGGACGCGATCCTGGCTAGCGATCATCGGAAAAATCCGTGGACGCCGGACACTGCGCCCCAGATTGAAATGCGGCCCTGAGTTTGCCCTCGGCCCCGCCCGACAATCGGTAAAAGCGCAGCTTTGCTTCCCTGGAGGGCATCGCGCCGTCGATGCCTGGCGTCTCTTGCCGTAGAACAGCACGCGTCGTGCGCGGAAGCGACGGCGCGTTCTCGGCTGCCCCGCGCGGGTTAGCTCTGGGAGGGAAGCGCGTCGCCTGCTCGCGAAAGCTTTCGGAGTCGCTTCCGGGAACGTCGAGTGGGCGTCTCTTGCAATCCGCGCCCGCCCCCGCGGCACCGACGGCGCAGACGGCGCGGTGCCCTCCAGAAGACACTAAGGAACAACCGTCAGCGTGAGATCGTTGCCGTCGCCGCCGCTGTAGCTGGCTTGGAGATTGTTGCCGTTCACGTTCACGATCCCCCCGTCGGGCAGGTTGCTGAAGGCGCCGCTGATCGGTGTCGCGGCGGTGTTCTTGATCAGGGTCAGGGCGGTGCCCTGGGTCAGGTGACCCTGCGTCGTGCCGCTCAGGTTGAGGCTGGCCCCGCTATTGATCGTCACTCCGTTGGCAATCACCTTGTCGATCTTCGATTTGTTCCCCTTCGCTTTAAAGGTGTAGGTGTAGGTCGCGTCGGCGTTAAACGTGACGCTGCCCTGGATGGTGAGAGTTAGTTGCTTGTTCCCACCATGAGCCGGGGCGAGGAACGCCCCGCTGCCGCTTCCGGTGCCGACCGTCACCGCACCGGAAATAATGCCGCTCCCGCCTAACGTGCCCGTCGTTACACTGACTGTTCCAGTGCCCGTGGCTGAGCCGGTCGTGTTGGCCACGACCAACGTGCCCGCGCTAACCGTCGTCCCTGCCGTGTAAAGATTGGCGCCGCTCAGCGTGAGCGTACCGGTGCCGATCTTGGACAACGCTCCCGTTCCGCTCCCGCCGCTCGGCGTTCCAGGCTGGAGCAGCCCGCTAAAGGTCGTGCTCAACGAGCTGCTGCCCACAATGAGTGTCTTGCTGCCCAGGTAAGCAATCCCGTCGCCCTCCAGCGAGCCGATCGTGAGACTCGGGCCCTGATGGTCGCTCATGTCGAGGTAGCCATTGCCGAAGAGTTCCACCCGCGCCGTTCCGCCGCTCGAACTGTTGTGGAAGGTAAACGAGCCCCCTCCGCCTCCATTCGTGCCGCCATTGGCGATGAGAGTGGCTCGATCTGCCGTCGGCGTATTGAGAACAAACTGCGTCGCGCCGCCACCTGCGCCGGCCACCGTTCCTCCTTCGTTGATAATGGTGCTTTGCTCCGCCGTGGGAAAGGAGAAAGGGGTCGATCCTTGAATGGCTTGCAAAGTAAGTTGGATCGAACCGTTTCCTCGCCCCAGGCACCGACGGCGCGGTGCCCTCCAAAAGAGCTGCGGCGCGAATGGAATGCCTCCCAGCCCGAGAGATGGAAAGCGGCCGATGCCGCAGCGGGTCGGAGAGAGAAGCGATTGCATGGGGCGGTTTGGTCGCGACCGCGAGGAGAACAAAGAAGGACGGCTGTCGTCAAGACTATTCACGACGTCGGTCGCCTGTCCCGAGGATTGGATTACCGCGGATGAGATGAAGAACACGAAAATGTGGAGTGGAACATTGTCTCTCCGGCTTCGAGTTCCTTCGAGTCCTGCATGGTAAGAATGAAGACCGATGCGGAGCGCCGAGAAACCCGGTCGCATCACAGCAAAACCACTGTGGGTTTTAGACCGATACTACCGTGTTGTGAAACAATCCATTTGGGTTTTCATCCAACCGATGCGGGCTGTTTGGCAATCTAGCGGATTATTAAATAATACGCGTGGGGAGAGCGGACGGCTACCGAAGAGACGGTTTCCCTCGGCTCGACGGAGTCTCGCCCTACCGAAAGTCTGCGCCTACGGCACCACGGTCAGCGTAAGATCATTGCCGTCGCCGCCTTCGTAGCTGGCTTGGAGATTGTTGCCGTTCACGTCCACGAGCCCGCCATCGGGCAGGTTGCTGAAGGTGCCGCTGATCGGGGTCGCGGCGGTGTTCTTGAGCAGGGTCAGGGCGGTGCCCTGGGTCAGGTGACCCTGCGTCGTGCCGCTCAGGTTGAGGCTGGCTCCGCTATTGATCGTCATTCCGTTGGCAATCACCTTGTCGATCTTCGATTTGTTCCCCTTCGCTTTAAAGGTGTAGGTGTAGGTCGCGTCGGCGTTAAACGTGACGCTGCCCTGGATGGTGAGGGTCTGTCGCTTGTTCGACCCCACAGCCGGAGCTAGAAAGGCTCCCATCCCGTTCCCTGTCCCGATCGTAACTGTCCCGGCAATGATCCCACTCCCGCCGAGGGTTCCGGACTGAATGGAAACGGGGCCGCTCCCAGTCGCCGAGCCGAGCAGATTATTCACTGACAGCGTGCCCGCAGTGACGATTGTGCCGCCAGTGTAGATACTCGCGCCGCTGAGCGTTAACGTACCGGTCCCAATCCAGGTCAGCGATCCGCCGATACCTCCATCCTGGCCGCCGTCCTGCAGGATACCGGCGAACTGAGTGCTGAGTCCGTTGCCTCTTATGGTGAGATTGTTTCCACCCAGAAGCACGAGCCCATCGCCTTCCAGCGAACCGGTCGTGACGCCCGGGCTATCATGCACGCTGACGTCAAGCCGGCCGTTGCCAAACACCTCCACCCGCGCCGTCTCGGCGCTCGAGCCATCAGCCAGCCAGAGATAGCCACCCGGGTAATCGGCGGCACCACCATTCACGATTAGAGTAGCGGTCCCGGCCGTAGAGTTACCGAAGAAGAGCGTACCCGCTCCTTGGTGGTTGCCTGAAAGAGCTCCGTTCGACGTGATCGTGCTACTGGCCGCGGTGGAGTTATCGTGAAACTAGGTCGTCGTCGCGAAGAGGAACTCTGATTGCCCTCCATTGTTCGTAATGGTCGCGCTCCCAGCAGTCGAGTCGTTATAGAAGAAAAGGAGCCCGCCGTCATCCCCGAAGCCTGTCGCTGCGTTATTGATAATGGTGGCTGCATCAGCCGTGGACGAATCGTAAAACTTCGTATATCCGCCGGGCGCCGCCGATCCGGTTGCGCCCAGGTTAGCGATCGTCGCGTGATTGGCGCTCGTAAAATCGTAGAAGAGAATATAGGACTCGTCGGGGCCAAAATCGGAGATCGCGCCCTTATTCAGGAAAGTGGTCTGTTCGCCGGCCGTCGCGTCGCCCAGAAAGGTCAGATGCGAGTAGCTATTGTTACCGACGAAGGTTTGGACAAGGCCGGACTGATTGAGAATGCCGGGCCCGACCAGGGTCAGCTCAGTCCTGAATCCGGAAACAGTGATATTGTAGGGAGTCGCATCGGGCGTGAAGAGGATGCTGCTCACCGTCACGCTGCTCGAGAGCCGGACCTGCTTCCGATCGGAAGCGGAGAAGGTGGCGACGTCATCGGGGCCGTTTGGCACCGTAGCGGGCGTCCAGTTGTCGGGCGATTCCCATTCGCCTGTCGTCTGGTTGAAGTTCCAAGTCGCGCTTCCGGCCCGGACGGCAGGGCTGGCGAGCAGGAATAGAGCGGAGAGCAGGGTGAGAAGTAGAGCGCGTAGGATTTTCATAGGGATTCCTTTCGTTAATACCGGGTTGACCTCTTCTTACCGGGATGGTGGTCTTGGAGTCAAGCCAACTCCGCGGCCCAGGGCAGGCGGAGCGCCCGCCCTATAACTACGGCACCACCGTCAATGTGAGATCGTTCCCGTCGCCGCCGGTGTAACTGGCTTGCAGGTTGTTGCCGTTCACGTTCCCGATCCCGCCGTCGGGCAGGTTGCTGAAGGTGCCGCTGATCGGTGTCGCGGCGGTGTTCTTGATCAGGGTCAGGGCGGTGCCCTGGGTCAGGTTACCCTGCGTCGTGCCGCTCAAGTTAATGCTCGCCCCGCCATTAATGGTCACCCCGTTGGCAATCACCTTGTCGACCTTGGATTTGTTCCCCTTCGCCTTAAAGGTGTAGGTGTAGGTCGCGTCGGAGTTAAAGGTAAGGCTGCTTTGGATCGTGAGGGTGAGTTGCTTGTTACCGCCATGAGCCGGAGCAAGGAAAGCGCCCGTCCCGCTCCCGCTACCGAGAGTGACGGCACCCGCGATGATCCCGCTCCCGCCGAGCGTGCCGACCATGACACTGACTGCTCCGGTCCCGGTGGCTGAGCCGGTCGTGTTAGCGACGACCAGGCTACCGGCGCTCACGGTCGTCCCCGCCGTGTAAAGATTGGCGCCGCTCAGGGTGAGCGTAGTTGAACTGGTCTTGATCAAGCTTCCTGTGCCAGGGCCGCCGCTCGGATCGCCGGGCTTGATCAGCCCTGCAAAGGTTGTGCTCATTGTATTCCCACCCACACTAAGTGTGTTTCGCCCCAGGTAGACGATCCCGTCGCCTTCAAGCGAGCCAATTGTGAGGGTGCCTTGATCGCGTGGGCTAATGTCGAGAAAGCCATTCCCGAAGAGTTCCACCCTCGCAGTTCCACCCTTGGACTGGTTCCAGAAGGTAAAAGAACCACCTCCACCGCCGTTGCTTCCGCCATTGGCGATGAGAGTCGCTCTGTCCGCACTGGGAGTGTTGAGGACAAACTGCGTCGCGCCGCCACCTGCGCCCGGCGCCGCCCCGCCGTCGTTGATAATCGTGCTTTGCTCGGCGGAGGCACCCGCATACCAGAAATCAGTCCGTCCTCCCAGCCCGCCTGAAACGCTTGCCCCGAGATTGTGGAACGTCGCGCCACCCGCCTTGGCCATGGTAAAAAGCACTTGGGGCGCAACGCCCTCTGCGACGTTGCTTGCTTGCTGGGTGAAAGTCACCGGCCCGGGCCCCATAATCCCTCCATCATCGAGAACAAAACTGCCTGAGCCGTTTGCATCAGCGGCAGAGACAAAATTCTGCTCCACGATCGAATTATTCGCCACGTCTCCGAAGATCTCAAAGGTTACCCCCGATAGCGCTGTCACCGTGAAAGCCTCTACCTGTGGCTCAAAGGATATGTATCCAACCGCGTTACTCCCGGGAATCCCAATGTCGGTTATACTAGATGTCCCGAAGCTCGCCGTATCGAAAACACCAGGGACCGTTCCCGACGACCAATTTACCGGGTTATTCCGATTGTTATCGACCGGGTTGCTAAGCCAGGTGCCACTGCCCGCGTAGGCCACCGCTGCGTTAAGGAACACGATAAGAAAGGGGCGACGATAAGAAAGGGGTCGATCCTGGGGTCGATCCTTGAATGGCTTGCAAACAACGTTTGGGTCCAATTCATCGGGAAGCGGGCTTACCCTTACAGAAGAACAAATGCGATCTTCACTGTCCAGACTTCATTGGTCGGGTCCTCAGGGAGCGAGCGTGTGATCGCTTCCAGGAGCTCTTTCTCTTGAGCGGCCAGTACGGGATCGGCCTGTAAAGAGCGGCTCACGGCGCTGGCGTGCCCCATCGCCAGGCGTTGCGCGATCCAGCGGTTGTCCACCGCCGTGCGGCGCCGGACGAGGCGCGCGATGATTTGCTTGCGCGGATCGTTCTTGAGCAGAGGCTGCATTTGGCTCTGCTCTAATCCGTAATGGGCCAGCCCCAGGCGTACGATTCGCTCCGCCTCGGTGCTGTCGTAGCGGCCGGGAGGGTCGGGATCTCTTTCACCGTGGGTGCCAAAGGTTTCTCCAGCTCCTTCCAGGAGGCCCAGCACTCGCTCCCGGAAACTCGGCGAGCCGAGGCACCAACTGCGCCGCAGCTCCTCGTGGCCTGACCCGCCGGGCTGTGCCAACTCCTCGACTGCCCGACGCCGCATCCGCTCTGCGTAGCGGCGCGTGCCCTGCGCGCTATCTTCCAAGTCCAGCTCGCCGAGGACCCGGAGCGGTTCAAACCACACCGGCCGCTGCGTGCGCGCGGCATACAGCGGGTAGCTGCTCCATGGATAATCGAAGAGTCGCCCATCCAGCCGAACCAGCCCGGCGCGGACGGGATTGAGGTGAATGTAGTCGCTGAGGGTGACGAGATAATTGCGCTCCTCGGGATCGACCACGATCGACTTATAGCGGCCTTGAAAGAGGTGACCGCAAAGACCATGCCGGCGATTAAAGCGGATCGCCCACGTCGACTGCAGCCAGCGCATGCCCGCCACCAGATTGGGCTGCGGAGTTTGCACCAGCAGATGGTAATGATTGGTCAACAAGACAAAAGCATGGACTCGCCAGCCCGTCCGCCCGCAGGTCTCGCCGAGGGTACTGAGGAAACGTCGCCGATCGAGCTCGTCGCGAAAGATCGCTTCGCGCCGATCGCCCCGATCAAGCAGGTGATAAACTGCGCCGGGGAATTGAACGCGCGCCTTGCGAGCCACGCTCCCGACCAAAGCAGAAGCGCGCAGAGTCGTCGAGTTACTCTTTGCAAGGCTTGCAAGGATCGACCCCGGAGTTCGGCTCGGAGTTGCGGCTAATTACCGGGTGAAGATCAGCTTCGCCCCGGCGATGACCAGGACGACGGCCAGGACTAACGAAATCGTGCGGACCGGAAAGCGCCGGCTGCCGAGATAGGAACCGGCCGTGCCACCCACCACCGCGGCCCCGGAAAGGATGAGGCCGAGCGAAGGAACTGAGCGGTGCGCGATGAAATAGCCGGCCAGACCGGCGATCGAGTTCACGAGAATGAAAAGGGCCGAAACCGCGGCGGCCTCTCGAATGCGGGCCCAGCGAAAAAAGAGCAGCAGCGGAGTGAGAAAGATTCCGCCGCCAGTGCCGGTGAGACCCGAGAGCAGGCCGATGACGCTGCCGAGGCCGATCGCCGCCGGGGGCGCGGGTGATTGGACCTCTGGCGGATCGTTCTTTCGAAAAAACAAACGCGCGGCGGAGAAGATGAGGACGAGGCCGATGAGGATTCTCAGGATCACGACCGGCAGTTGCAGGTAACCGCCGAGATAGGCGGCTGGAATGGAAAGGACGGCAAAGGGCCAGAACAACCGCCAGCGGAAATAGCCGGCGCGCGCGAATTGGATGGAACCGATCGTCGCGACGAGGATGTTCAGGATCAGCGCGGTCGGCCGAATCGTCGTCGCTGCGAGCCCGAAGAGGGTCATGACCGCGATGTAGCCCGAGGCGCCGGCATGACCGACCGAGGAGTATAGAAAAGCGACAACTCCGATGACCACGAAAAGGAATGCCAAGTGCGTTGCGTCCATATCCGGTGAGGCTTTCGCATGCACGCTCTCGGCTCAAGTTGCAAACGCAACGAATCCGCTGCCTCTCGCCCCTCTTCCTCCTAATCCTGCTCTTGCTCCTGCTCCTAATCTTCCTTCGGGGTTGGGTACCAGGAGAAGGATTAGGAGCAGGAGCAGGATTTAGGAGGGCTTTCATCTGGGGAAGTCGACTGTAGGTTGCGGGGTGACACCGACTCCGCCTGCCGTGACTGCTACTCCGCCCGCCCATTACGAGCACACCAACCGCCTCGCCCAAGAAAAATCGCCCTACCTCCTGCAGCACGCCCACAACCCGGTCGATTGGTATCCCTGGGGCGAGGAAGCTTTCGCCAAGGCGCAAAAGGAGCGGAAGCCGATCTTTCTCTCGATCGGTTACTCGACCTGCCATTGGTGCCACGTGATGGAACGCGAATCGTTTGAGAACGAAGACGTCGCGGCGTTCATGAACTCCCGCTTCGTCAACATCAAGGTCGACCGTGAGGAACGTCCCGATGTCGATCGCGTTTACATGACCTTCGTCCAGGCCACAACCGGGGGCGGCGGCTGGCCGCTCAACGTCTGGCTTACCCCGGCGCTCAAGCCCTTCGTCGGCGGCACTTATTTTCCGCCGGAAGATCGTCACGGGCAGCCGAGTTTCCTCAAAGTGCTGCGCAAGATCGCGGACGCGTGGCAAAACGATCACGCCAAGATCAGCGAAAGCGGGAGCCAGATCATGGCCGCGCTCGCCCGCTCCACCACCGGGGCCTCGGCCGAAGGCGGGAAGGTCGATCCGAAACTAATCGATGCCGCCTACCAGCAAATCGCGCGCGGTTACGATTCGCGCGAAGGCGGGTTCGGCGGCGCGCCGAAGTTTCCGCGACCGGTCACGCTCAACTTCCTTTTTCACGTTTACCATCGCTCCGCGCCCAAGTCGGAAGCAGGCGAAGCGGTGCTTGGGATGGCGCTGTTTACCCTGCGCAAGATGGCAGCCGGCGGCATGCACGATCAGCTCGGTGGGGGCTTCCATCGTTACTCGGTCGATGCTCTCTGGCGGGTGCCGCATTTTGAAAAAATGCTCTACGACCAGGCACAACTGGCGAGTGCCTATCTCGACGCTTATCAAATC
Organism: Chthoniobacterales bacterium; assembly: GCA_038198605.1. Lineage (GTDB taxonomy): Bacteria > Verrucomicrobiota > Verrucomicrobiia > Chthoniobacterales > UBA10450 > Palsa-1392. Next base: position 11,345 of record JBBPZS010000111.1, read on the forward strand.
ACAGGCGACCTGCGTTACGAAGCGATCGCGCGCGACACGCTGGATTACGTCCGGCGCGACCTGACCGATGCCAAGGGCGGATTTTATTCGGCTGAGGACGCGGACAGCCTAACGAAAGCAGGCGGGAAAGAAAAAGCGGAAGGCGCTTTCTATGTCTGGACGAAGAAGGAGATCGACGAGGCGCTGGGAGAATATGCCGAGCTTTTCGATTACCAGTATGGCGTCGAGGAAGGGGGGAACGCGCCCGAGGGGAGCGATCCGCAGGGTGAGTTTGAAGGGAAAAATATCCTCTACGAGCGGCAGACTTTCGCCGAGACGGCGAAAAAGTTTAGGAAGAGCGAGCTCGACGTCGATGAATCGATGCGTTACCGCCGGCCTACGCTGCTCGAGCTGCGGGCGCAAAGGCCGCGGCCGCATCTGGACGACAAGATCATCACGGCCTGGAACGGGCTCATGATTTCCGCCTTCGCGCGCGGGGCGCAGGTCCTGGGCGATCCGAGTTATCTCGAGACTGCAACCAAGGCGGCGGAATTTGTGCGCGACAATCTTTACGACGCGAAAACGCGCACGCTGCGCCGGAGCTATCGGGGCGGCGCCTCGGAAGTGGGTGGATTCGCGGAAGATTACGCCTTCTACATCCAGGGCCTGCTCGATCTCTACGAGGCCTCGTTCGACGTGCAATGGCTGAAGTTGGCCGAGCAATTGCAGACGACGCAGGACCGGCTTTTCTGGGACGAAAAAGACGGGGGTTATTTCAGCAGCACCGGCGAAGACCCGAACATTTTGCTGCGGCTCAAGGAAGACAACGATAACGCTGAGCCGGCCCCGAGCTCGATTGCCGCGCTCAATTTGCTGCGGCTGGGGCAGATCCTGGATTCGAAGGAATGGCGGGAGCGGGCGAAGAAAACGATCACGGCTTTTGCCGGGGCGCTCAATCATTACCCCAGCGCGATGCCGCAGATGCTGGTCGCGCTCGATTTCAGCCTAACGAAAGCGAAACAGATCGTGATCGCAGGGTCGCCCGACGCGCCGGAGACACGCGACCTGCTCAACGAAACGCGTCGGCATTACCTGCCGAACACCATCGTCCTTCTGGCCGACGGCGGCGCCGGCCAGAAATATCTCGCGGGCAAACTAGAGGAAATGAAGGCGATGGAGCCGATCGACGGCAAGCCTGCGGCCTATGTCTGCGAGAACTTCATGTGTAAAGCGCCGGTCACGTCGGTCGAGGATCTGCGCAAACTTTTGCGATAGCTTTTGGAGTGCGACGCGTCTTCGCGTCGCTTTTCGGACGCGGTTCTCGCTCTCCGAAAGCGGTGCGAGGACGCACCGCACTCCGAAGCTGGCGCGAAATTAGAAGTCGTCCGGCACGTTGACCCGGTCGGTCTTGAATGACGCGACCGATTTCACAAATGCTGGTCGCGTGTTGGTCTCGAACCAGCGCGCCGAGCACCAGCGATATGCGCTCGCCACCGCGACCAGCCGATGATGCACCGGATTCTGATGGACGTAATTCAGTCGCGCGAGCCAGGATTTTTCGAACGTCAGATGGGTGTCCCAAAACTCCTACATCACGCGACGACCCGGCAGCGCGTCGAGACGATTCAGCCGGATCGCCAATTCGCGGTGCAAGTGACGAATAAAATTAAGATTCTCCGCTCCCACATTTTCGAAGCTGGCGACGAGATGATAATGGTTGGCGAAAAACGCCCAGGCTTGCAAGAGGAGCTTGTAAGCGTGCGCCAGCTCGAAGGTGGTATCGCGGAAGAGATCGAGTTTTGCGTCGGTGTTAAAAAGCGGCCGGCGATGCAAGGTTGCGGCCGTGATGATGTACGTGCCTTTGGCGGTGAAATGATGCGGGGGTGCGTGGGGCCAACTCTCGCTCATCGGCTCTGGGTATCACTTGGCCTTCCGGTTTGGAATAATTTTCGCGAAGCTTTGGAGTGCGACGCGTCTTCGCGTCGCTTTTGAGGTGCGGTTCTCGCTTCCCAAAAAGCAAAAAGCGGTGCGGGGACGCACCGCACTCCGAAAGCTATCGCGAAATTCTTAGTCGCTGGTGGGTTTGGTCGGGAGGGTTTTGCGCCGGCGCAGGCGCATCCAGTTGTTCCAGGTCTTCCGCACGCTGTCTTTCGGAGTGAGGTATTCCTGGTTCAGCTCGTTGCTTTTCAGGATCTGGACGAGAATTCCGCGCAACGAAAAATCGTCGGTATTCAGAATGGTGTAGGCGGTGCCGATGGCGGCATGGTGATGCGCGTCGCTCGCCGCAGTCATGGGGAGACCGCGAAGCTTGGCGTATTTGAAGGCGTATTGGTTGTAGCGCCGCAGGGTGGTGGCGGCATTGAAGACCTCGAGGGCGTCGATCGGGAGGGTTTCGAGAGTCGAGAAGCGGATGCCAGCTCGGAACAGGTCGTAGGGATGAGGCGGGATGGCGAGGCCGCCACGCTCGTGGATGAGATCGCAGACCTCGCTCGCCGGGCGTCCTTTCAGATAGGGAAGCGAGGCGCCGATGCAGAGAAGATGACCTTCCGCGGTCGTCACTTCGACCCCGGGGATGATGAGGAAATCATCGACCGGCATGCCGTCTTCCCGCATGAGGCCTTTGTCCAGGAGGTAGGAAACGCCATCGTTGGTGTTGTGATCGGTCAGGGCAAAGCCGTGCAGGCCCTTGGCTTTGGCGGAGGCGATGTTCTCCTCCGGGCTGGAAACGCCGTCGCCCGAGAAGAACGAATGCGTGTGCAGGTCGATCTTGAAGGGCATGCGCGGGAGCGTAGTTTGCGGGCCGCGAAATGCAAAGGATCGGTTTCAAGGAATGGGCTCTGGTTTGCGACGCGCTCGGGTCGGGGCGGCAGAGCGTGATCATTCGCAAAGGCGGGATCGCGGAAGGGCGCGACGGCTTCGCTTTCCGGCATCGGGAGTTTTTCCTTTTCCCGACTTTCTTTCACGAACAACTGGAGCG
>JBBPZS010000112.1:0-7048 GCA_038198605.1 Chthoniobacterales bacterium
ATCGTCGGCGCGCACGTGCCGCTCGCGACCGGGATGGCGTTTGCCTCCAAATACCGCAAGGAAGACCGCGTCACCCTTTGCTTTTTTGGCGACGGCGCGATCAATCAGGGCGGCTTCCACGAAGCGCTCAACCTCGCCGGCCTCTTCAAGCTCCCGGTCATCTTTATTTGCGAAAACAACTTCTTCGCCATGGGCACCTCGGTGAAACGCTCGACCTCGCTCAAGGAGATCGTCGACCGCGCCGAGGGCTACGACATGCCGGGCGAGGTGGTTGATGGAATGAGTTTCCGCGAGGTGCGCGACAAGTTAGGCGAGATCATCGCCTCGATCCGGAAAGATCCGCATCCCGCCTTTGTCGAGGCGCGCACTTATCGTTACCGGGGCCATTCCATGTCGGACCCGGCCAGCTATCGGACGAAGGAAGAGCTGGAAAAATATCGTCTGGAAGATCCGATCACCCGGATGCGCGCTCAGCTCACCCGTGAGGGGAAATTGACCAACGAACAGTTCGACAAGCTCGACAAAAGCGCCAAGGAGCAGGTCATGGCGAGCGTAAAGTTCGCCGAGAAAAGCGCCGAGCCGCCGCTCGAAGATCTCTACAAATACACCTACGTCGCGGAAGGCGAATCCGGCGTCGCCTTCGAGGAAAGCAGTGTAGAGGCGGGCGTGTCGCCCGCTAAGGCACGGACCACCAAGCCGCCGCGTCAATCCACACCGGGCAAGTCGCGTCGTTCCGACGACGGCGCGAGCAAGAACGGCGATGCGGCCGACACGGCCGCCGCTTCATCGGAATCGAAAAAGGCGTGAGAGAAATCACCTATCGCCAGGCCCTCAACGAAGCGCTCGCCGAAGAGATCGCGCGCGATCCCAACGTCTTCCTCATGGGCGAGGAAGTGGCCGAGTACAACGGCGCCTACAAAGTGAGCCAGGGCCTGCTCGATCGCTTCGGGGCCGAACGCATCATCGACACCCCGATCAGCGAAAACGGTTTCGCCGGGCTCGGGATCGGCGCCGCCATGGTCGGCCTGCGCCCGATTGTCGAGTTCATGACCTTCAGCTTTTCGTTAGTCGCGTTCGACCAGATCGTGAACAACGCGCCCAACATGCTCACCATGTCGGGTGGCCAGTTCAACATCCCGATCACCTTTCGCGGCCCGAACGGCCCCGCCCACCAGCTTGGCGCGACCCACTCCCACGCTACCGAGTGTCTCTACGCCAACGTCCCCGGCCTCAAAATTTGCACCCCCGCCACCCCGCGCGACGCCAAGGGCCTGCTCAAAACCGCCGTCCGCGACAACAACCCGGTCCTTGTCCTCGAGTGCGAACTTTTCTACAGCCACAAAGGCCAGGTCGAGGATGAGGACGTCGACCTTCTCATTCCGTTAGGCGAAGCCGAGACCAAGCGTGAAGGCAGCGACGTCACCATCATTTCCTACGCCCAGACCGTCCCGATGGCGCTGGCCGCGGCCGAGCAGCTCGCGGGCGAGAAGATCAACGCCGAAGTCATCGACCTGCGCTCGATCAAGCCGCTTGATTGGCCGGCCGTCTTTGCCTCCGTCAGCAAAACCCACCGCGTCGTCATCGCGGAACAGGATCGTCCCTTCTGCGGTGTCGGGGCCGAGATCACCTATCGCATTCAGCAGGAAATTTTCGACGAGCTCGACGCCCCCATCCAGCGCGTGGCGCAGGAAGACGTCCCCATGCCCTACAACGAGCGCCTCGAGCAGGCCGTCCTCCCCAACGCCGAAAAGATCATCGCCGCGGTAAAAAAGATTTGTTAAGCCTAACGACTCTCTCAACTAACCACCCTCAACCCTCAACTTCTTCTCATGCCTGAAATTCAGATGCCGAAACTGAGCGACACCATGACCGAGGGCACGCTCGTGAGTTGGAAGAAAAAGATCGGCGACCAGGTCACCGCCGGCGAAGTCCTGGCCGAGATCGAGACCGACAAGGCGACGATGGAATGGGAAGCGAGCGATGACGGCGTCCTGAAAGAAATTTACGTGCAGGAAGGCGGGAAAGTGAACGTCGGCGACCGCATCGCCTTCATCGGCGGCGAGGGCGAAGAAGCGCCCGCCGCGGACGATGAGACGGAAGAAGAGGGCGGCGAAGGCGGCGAGGACGAAACGCCTGAAGCTGAGAAGCCCGAGAAAGCTCCGGAGAAAAAGAAAGCCGAGCCCGCCGAAGCCACGGCGGCTCCCGCGAAAGAGGAACCCGCGCCCGCGAAAGAGGAACCCGCGCCCGCGAAAAAAGAAGCGACGGAAGAAAAATCCGACTCCACCCGCGTCAAAGCCTCGCCCCTCGCGCGCAAAATCGCCGCCGAGAAAAACGTCGACCTAACGAGTCTCAAAGGCACCGGCCCCGGCGGACGCATCGTCGAAAAAGATGTAGAGGCGGCCGTGTCGGCCGCACCCGCAAGGTCCTCCGCCGCGCCTGCCGCCAAAGCCGCCGCCAAGAAAGCCGCCGCGCCCGAGATCGCCGCCGGCGAGACCGCCCGCATCAGCCTCACCGGCATGCGCAAAGTCATCGCTGACCGCCTCACCTCCAGCCTCGGCCCCGTCCCGCATTTTTATCTCAACATCGAGATCAACGCCGACCCGCTCATGCGCGTCCGCGCCGAACTCAAGTCCGCCGGCGAAGAAGACGACGCCCACAAAATCACCGTCAACGATTTCATCCTCAAAGGCGCCGTCGCCGCCGCCCTGCGCGCGCCGAAAGTCAACGCCGCCTTCGACGGCGACGCCATCGTCTATTACGGCGACGTCAACCTCGCGGTCGCGGTCGCGATCGAGGAAGGCCTCGTCACGCCGGTAATCAAAGGCGCGCAAAACAAATCGCTGCGCGAGATCAGCGCCGCGGTCAAAGACCTCGCCCACCGCGCCCGGAACAAGCGGATGAAGCCCGAGGAATTCCAGGGCGGCACCCTCACCGTTTCGAATCTCGGCAGCTACGGCATCGATTATTTCTCCGCCATCATCAACCCGCCCCAGGCCATCATCCTCTCCATCGGCGCGATCGTGAAAAAGCCGATTGTGAACGAAGACGACGAGATCGTGCCCGGCTACCGGATGAAAATCGGAATGAGCTGCGACCACCGGGTCGTCGACGGCGCGATCGGCGCCGACTATTTGAAAGCGCTCCGGCAGCTCCTGGAAAACCCCTCACTGCTCCTGATCTAGGTTGGCGCGGCTCCCGAATTTCCTTGCGCCGCTCCATTGTTAGCCGGTATCTTAAACTCCGCTTGTGCAAATAGAACCTGTTCTTACACCGGGAGTAATTTTCTCGGATATGGTGATTCGAGAGGCAGGAAGCAACAAGCTTTCGCTCGTGGGGTGCTTCCAACGATTTAACTTCGCACGCTTCCCCGCGCAAACTGGCATTTGGTTCGTAACGGTGAATGTCGCGGGAATCCGCGGCGTAGTAACTGCTTTAAATGTCACGGCGAGAATTGAAATCGCCGCTTCGGCCCACGTGATTTCTAGTTCGAATGCCCAGATCCAGTTTCCCGAAGGAACTCCCCCGCTTCAACCAGATGCTGTCTTTGAGATTCCACTTCCATTCAACGGCGTTGTATTCCAAAATCCGGGGAAATATGTGGTTGTGGCGCTGGTCGACACTGAGGAGGTCGGCCGTAGGACGCTAGAGGTTGCACCGATTACTCAGTCTTCAACTCCACAGTCTTAGATTATGGCTGCAAAGTATAAGTTCGTTAATGAGGAGCCGCTCTTGCTTTGGTATGCCCTCAATTCATCAATGCCGAAAATGGTGGTTGAGCCGGATGATCAGGGTAGTTGTGCGCTAACTGGTCCGTTTCCGGACACCAAAAGCGAGGATTTCTTTTTGTCTTACGAGGTGTTTTTGCCATCGATCCAAAATTATGATGTCGAAACGGAAGAGGAAGAGGACGGTCGTTGGATTGCCGAAATTCCATCTCTCCCCGGCGTGCTTTCGTATGGTACAACTAAGGCCGCCGCGGTCCGCATGGTAAGACAGCTTGCTTCACGCGTCATTGCTAGCAGGCCTACGGGAGGCTTCACGGAACCTGAAATCTTTATTTCGTGACCGATGCCCCCAATGAATGAGCTATTGGGGATCTAAAAAGGCTCGCAAGGTTTTTAGGGCGCTGCTCAAAATCGGATGGAGCGTAAAGTCGATGAACGCGGGTTCCCATGTCACATTGTACCGACAGGGGCATCCTGACTACACGTGGGCATTCCACGATGGAGAGGAGATTGGTCCAAAGATGCTCGCCAGGATTTCGAAGCACACGGGTCTCAAACCAACGGATCTCTAACCTTTGGGTCCGTCTTAGACTTTGGGTCCATCTTAGAAGCTTCGTGGAACCGTCGATTGCCATTGGTCGGCTACAGTTTGCTTTTGTGCCGCTGCAAACGCGATTTGTCGCGAGGAAACGGCGCTGCGCGCGTAAGTAATTGGCGTTTGCGTGCCTGTAATCCGGGTTGGTGCCGCTGTTAATGCGCTTCGCTCGGAAGTAATCGGCGTCTGCGCCGGTGTAATCGGGCTCTGCGCCACTGCGCGCCGCTACTTCGCCACTGTAATTACGCTTCGCTCGGTTGTAATCAGCCGCTGCGCCGCTGTGATTCTCAATTGCGCCGGTGCAATTCGCAATTGTGCGACTGTAACCGGCCATTTCGCCGATGTAATTACGCTCCGCTCGTATGTAATTGGCCATTTCGTCGATGTAAATCGCCATTTTGCCGCTGTAAATCGCCCCGGATCGCTCGCGTAGAGCGCTCTATTTCAAGAGGTTAAGACGCGCGCTGGTCCGCGGTCGGCCCCATCGCCCCGGTTGGATCCGTCTGCTAGCGAACCACTTTCGGATTAGCTTTCGAATATGCCGGAGACCAGAGATGTAACAGGTGGAGGGTGCCGAGATCCTGGTATCTGGCCAGGGCCGCGCCGTCGCCCCGCTTGAAGTTGATCTCCGTGGCGCGAACATCAGAGAAGAAATCAGGTGGCGCATCGACGTCGATCGACCACTGCGAATAAGCACCGTTTGCGCGCAGGAGCGCAGCGACTTCTTCACGGGAAAAAGGCCGCTCGCCCGAATACCAGAGGGAGCTGACGAGATTGTCCATCACCCGCGCCGATACCTTCCACTCGCCATGCTGGTAATGATATGCCTCATCCGGACAATCGCTTTGTTGAGGAGGCGGGAGCGGTGCCCCGTAATGCTGCTGGCAGACCTGGATTGTTTCGCCAAAACATTCCGAAGCGGTGGCGAGTGGAGGGTCGAATTTCAGGAAAGCTGAGGCGTCGAGCCTGCCAGGCGCTCCTTTTCCGGTCGGCTTCGGTTCCTCAGGTGGGGCGACGTCTCGGCGCGTCCATACCTCATCATGATCGCTTCCAGGATGATGGAAACGCAACTCACTCCGTCGCTTCGTCACGATGGGCCAGCACTGAGGCTGCTGACCTTCTTCAATGCAGAGCTGTTTCTCATCGGCAGACTATCGTCCCCGGTAATATATCTTATTCGTTCCCATGATGCTGTCGCCGAAGGACACCATGGTGTGATCTGCATAAAACGTCATGAAAGTGGAAGCGTCCATTCCATGAGGGAACGTCATCTCCCACGTGCCGAGGAGCACCGTCTCAATCGGGTCCGGGCTGCAACCACTGAACAGGATTACCACAAGGGAAAGCGACAGAGATCTGAGCGCGTTCTTTAGCATCTAACGAAGGGTCCTCAGAGGGCAGTTCTAGAATCTCGGCATTTTCGCTGAAGGACGAGGCCTTTGATTCGGCGGTGTAGGCATTCAAATATGCCGAGATTCTAGGACTGACCCCGATAGTTTACTACCGATAGTTTACTACGAGCCACCGGAAGAGGAAGCGTTCCCAAAGACCAGAGCAAACCGCCAAACCAATCTTTCCAACCATGAATTAAAACAAACCTGCACCCACACGCCGCCCTTGACTCTCTACATAGGGGTTAGATGCCGTCTTCGCTATCAGACGCATCGCTGTCTGAAGAACCGTGCTCGTCAATATAGTTGTTCATACCATCCCGCCAAGCTGTCCAACTCTTTGCAGACTTCGCAAAGTCCTCAAGGCTAGAGATGCCCGCGTTCAGCTCATACGCCTTCCGGAGAAGACCCATCGCGAGACCGTCGTTGCAATATGAGAAGCGGTTGCGTACGATCCCACGAATATAGTAGAGCCGTTTTGCTTCGGGATTCTCTTCTTCCAATTTGCGGACGCGACAAATTCCGCTGAGTTTCTTCCACGCAAACTCAACTGAATCCTTTGTGGGCGTGCCGTCTTGAAAATCGAGATACTGCTCGGCAGCGATGCGAATCGCTTCCACGATCTCATCGACCGTATAAGTTCCCGCGAGCTTTTTGAGCCCGCGCAGACCGTTTTCGTTAAGCGTGTATCCGGGTACGTATTCCGTCCAAATCACATGTAATCTGCTGACGACCTCGCTCTGCAGTTCCCGTAGTCCCTTCTGCCACTGGAACATCATGTCAATCTGCTCGCGTCGCTCCTGAAGCTCTGCTAGTTGCACACGTTGCTTGTCTAAAACGGTGGTTTGTGAAAGCCGCTTGTCGGACTTTCCGCTGTTGCAGTCCCTGCAGGCGGCAATCAGGTTTAGCAGATCATTGGTGCCACCCTTTGCGACCGGCTCAATGTGATCGATGTCGAGCAATACGTCGGGTGCCTTTCGCCCACAGTATTGGCACGCAAAAGAATCTCTCTTGAAGACTTCGAAACGAATGGTCTTCGAGAGTGGCTTTCGCATTGCGAGTGTCAAGGCACCTAACGAGAACAAGATGAGCGATGGCGGACGAGATAGCGCGCCGCTCGGAGTGAATGGGTGGGAATCATTTCAAAAGTGGAGCGTACAGCGGTCCGCCGTTCGCTCCATCGCATGGTTAGGCGTCGCGGATTCACAAAGTAAGTGCAACACGGACGACGTGTGGAGGGAAGGGAAAAAGAAGAATTTGGAAGGGGGAGAAGGGTGGCCGGAAGGTGGGGATGAAGTATCGGCAACTCAATGGGGAAGAACGGAGCGTGCTGGCCG
>JBBPZS010000113.1:0-11445 GCA_038198605.1 Chthoniobacterales bacterium
GGGCCCCCCCCCCCCGGGCAACAACTCCGCGTCTCCCGCGGCAAAGCCGATCGCTCGTTTCTCCATCCCCGGCGTGCGCGATCCTGGATTGAGGACCTCAGCCAGCGTGTAGCTTGCGCTCTCCTCGTTAGGCACGAAGTCCAGGTCGCGCTCGGCCGCGATTTGCTGCGCGGTTATCCGGTCGAGCAATCCGAAGCGGCGATGATTCATCAAACGTCCCGGACGCAGGATGGCGGGATCGAGATCCTCCATCCTGGCGTTCACTGAACAGATGATGTGCAAGCGCAACATCCGGCCGATGAGACCGTCCGCGATGTTGAGCAAGGACGAGACCGCTTCCCGGTTGTCGCCGTTGCGCCGCCAGAGCAGGCGCTCCGCATCTTCCAGCACGATCACTTTGACTCGCTCGCCGACCTGCGAGTTCTGTCTCTGCCAGAACGGCACCAGCTCGGGCGACGACAAGGCGCGATCCTGCGAGACCGGCAGCGAATAGAAGACGTGCGTCTTCTCCAGCCGCCGGATCATCTGCGTGATCAAGCTCGTCTTGCCTGTCCCTGGCAAACCGTCGAAAATCGTCAGGCCGCCCGGACGTCTGCCGGTGCGTTCGCTGAAGGCGGCGATCCATTCGAGGATATCTTCGCCATAGCAAAGCCGCAGAAACGAATCGTCGACCGCTTCCGGAACATTCTCGATCGGATCGGCGGAGAATTCTCCGCAATCAAAACGAATCATGTAGAAAGCCGGCTCTCGCGGGCCTTTTTCGCCGTGCAGAACTTTGCGAACCTCGGCGTACAACCCGCGCACTTGTTCGGCGCGCGGCGCGATCACTTCGGCGCGGTTCCGTCCGTCACCGTGCGCGACGACGAAAGCGTTTTCGTCGAAGCGCAGGAGTAGCGTCGTCCAGTTCAGCTTCTCGTGGGCAAACCACTGCCGGGCGCGGAAAACGCGCTCGGCGTAGTGCTCGGAAAGCTTCTGGATCCCGGCGTCATCGATCTCGAAACCGATGCGATGGAAAGGCGCGAGGGCAAAGTCCACCCCGAGATCGGACATGATCCCATGCAGGGCCCAGTCGCCCGTAAATGTGATGGATTGATTCATAATTTCATTGGCAATGGATTGTCTTCGGTTGGGCGTGGTCTGTTTCCGGAGAAGCTGCGCGCTCGCCCCGGCGCGCGGTTCATTGATGGCTCCTGGATTGGTCACGTTGTGGTTCACCTCCTTTTCGTTAGGCTCGTAAAACGAAAAACCCTGCAGGCATCATGGGCCGGCAGGGTCGAGAAAAAAGCCTTGTCCCTTTTCCTGCCTAACCGCCTGCCTCCATCTTGTCGTCGCGTCCAGCTCCTGAGTCGGAAATCTCCAACGCTCCCAAGAGGCAAAGCGCGCCCGTCCCCGCCAAACCAAAGGCTTGCGGGCAGTATTGCCGGGGATTGAAGGACGTTTTCATGGCAGGTCTCGAAATGGGCGACGACTTTACGCCGCCGCGGGGCAGCGTGTCAAAAAGATTTCCCGACCGTGGATAAAAACGAGAACGCGCCCGTTACTGGCGTTCGTCGATCGGGATCACTTTTTTCCCGGCCGGTTCGCCGACGTATTCGCTCAGCGGCCGGTAGAGGCGGTTGTCTTCGAGTTGTTCGAGGACGTGGGCACACCAACCGGAGCAACGCGCGATGGCGAAAACCGGGGTGAACAAATCGGTCGGGATGCCTAACGAATAGTAAACCGTCGCGGAATAGAAATCGACGTTCGCGTTCAGGTTCTTCTTTTCCTTCATCAGCTGCGCGATGCGCTCCGACATGTTGATCCATTTCGGGTCGCCCAGATTCTGGCTTAGCTTCACCGCCATTTTCTGCAAATGCGGCGCGCGCGGATCGAGCGTTTTATAAACGCGGTGCCCGATGCCCATGATCTTCTTCTTCTGCGCCAGCTGTTCCTCGATGTAGGCGTCGACTTTGTCTTCGCTCCCGATTTCTTCCAGCATCTGGATCACGCCTTCATTCGCGCCGCCGTGGAGCGGGCCTTTCAAGGTCCCGATGGCGGAGGTGATCGCGGAGTAAATATCGCTCAGGGTCGAGATCGTGACCCGCGCGCTGAAAGTCGAGGCGTTCATCCCATGGTCGGCATGAAGGACAAAGGCGACGTCGAGGGTATCGACCGCTTCCTGCGATGGATCCTTGCCGTCCATCAGATAAAGAAAATGCGCGGCCTCGCCGAGATCGTCGCGAACCGGCGGCAGCTCTTTCCCCTGCCGCGCGCGATGAAAGTAAGCGGCGATGACACCGATCTTGGCTGTGATGCTGCGGGCGCGATGCAGGTTCATCTCCGGGGTCGCTTCCTTGTCCATCTCGGTGTCGTAGAGACCGAGCATGGAAACGGCGGTGCGGATAACATCCATCGGCGCAGCCCCCTTTGGCGCCGTTTTCAGGAAATCGATCAGGCCCTGCGGCAACTGGCGCTGGGAGCGCAGCGTCTTGGCGCAATTCTCGAGCTCGCGGCGATTCGGCAGCTTGTTGTTCCAAAGCAGGTAAACCACTTCTTCGTAGCTGACCTTGCCGGCCAGCTCGTTGATGTCGTATCCGCAATAAGTGAGCTGCCCCTTGTCGCCCACGACCGCACTCAGGCGGGTGGAGTTGGCGATGATTCCTTCGAGTCCTTTGGCTGTGACCGGCATGACTACTTCTGTCCTTTCATTTGCTTGATCAATGTATCGGCCATGGCGGCAGGCGTGTCAGCCACCGCGATGCCGGCGGCTTTGAGCGCTTCGATTTTTCCTGCGGCCGTCCCTTTTCCACCGGAAACGATCGCGCCGGCGTGGCCCATCCGGCGTCCCGGCGGCGCGGTCGCGCCGGCGATAAAGGCGACAACGGGCTTTTTGCAATTTTCCTGGATCCAGGCGGCCGCTTCTTCCTCCGCCGTGCCGCCGATCTCGCCGATCAGGATCATGGAATCGGTTTTGGAATCGTCATTGAAAAGTTTAACGGCATCCAGATGCGACATGCCGTTAATCGGATCGCCGCCGATCCCGATACAGGTCGATTGGCCGAGACCGCGCGAGGTCAATTGCCAGACTGCTTCGTAGGTCAGCGTGCCGCTGCGCGAGATGACGCCGACGCTGCCCGGTTTGTGAATGTAGCCGGGCATGATCCCGATCTTGCATTGGCCCGGGGTGATGATGCCGGGACAATTCGGGCCGATGAGCCAGGACTTTTTCCCTTTCATCTGCGCCTTTACCCGCATCATGTCGATCACCGGGATGCCTTCGGTGATGCAAATCACCAACTCGACTCCGGCATCGACCGCTTCCAAAATTCCATCCGCCGCGCCCGCCGCCGGGACGAAGAGGACCGAGACATTGCAACCGGTCTCCTGGCGCGCTTCCCAGACGGTATCGAAAACCGGAACCTTGTTCTCAAACTTCTGTCCGCCTTTTCCGGGAGTGACCCCGGCGACTACGTTGGTCCCGTAATCCATGCATTGCTTTGCATGAAATCCGCCGGCGCTGCCGGTGATGCCCTGTACGCAGAGACGGGTGCTTTTATCGACGAGGATGGACATCAGGAAGAAAATTTCGCCGTAACGAAATCGAAGATGAGGCCGGGCTTTCCAATCCGAATATCGAAATTCGAAACGCAAAGGTGAACACGAACACCTGATGGTTTTGGATTTTGAATTTCCCTCATTCGGATTTGTTTCGGATTTCGTGCTTCGGATTTTCAGCGATCAGGCGGACTTGCGTTTGTGCACGACCAGCTTGTTCCCGTCCGGATCGCGGAATTGCGCCATCCAGCAGACTGGAGTTTCTGTTTTTTCCATGTCGAAGTTGACCCCGCGCTTCTGCAGCGTCGCGATCGCGTCGTCCATGTCGTCCACTTCAAAAGCGATCGTCGTCCCGTCGCGCGAAGGTTGCCAGGCGGGATGCTGGCCGACCCCGATGGTGGTCGCACCGAGAGTGTATTCCGCCCAGGGAAAATCGCCCGGGGCCGAATCCGGCTTTAAGCCAAGGGTCTCCTCGTAAAACTTGCGCGCGCGCGGAAAATCTGAAACCGCTACGGCGACGAAAGCCACTTCCTTGATCATGACAATTTCTCCTTCGCGGCCTTGACCGCTTTCTGTGCTGCATCCGCCAGGTCATTGGCGGCGATCACGGCCAGACTGGATTCGGCGAGCAATTTTTTTCCGGCATCGACATTGGTGCCCTCCAGCCTAACGATCAACGGAACAGACAGGTGGACGGCCTTGGCCGCGGCGATAATGCCCTGCGCAATCACGTCGCACTTCGCGATCCCACCGAAAATGTTAACCAGGATCGCCTCGACCCGCTTGTCGGCGACAAGAATTTTGAAAGCTTCGGTCACCTGCTCCTCGGTCGCGCTTCCGCCGACATCGAGAAAGTTGGCCGGGCTGCCACCGTAAAATTTAATGATGTCCATCGTCGCCATCGCGAGGCCGGCGCCGTTGACGAGGCAGGCGATGTTGCCGTCCAGTCCGATGTAGTTGAGGCCGTGCTTCGAAGCCTCGACTTCGCGCGGATCTTCCTCCGCCGGGTCGCGCATGGCCGCAATCTCGGAGTGCCGGTAGAGCGCGTTGTCGTCGAAGTTGAATTTCGCGTCGAGCGCGAGCACTTCACCTTTCGTCGTAACGACAAGAGGATTCACTTCCACCATCGAGCAATCGGATTCGATAAAAGTGTGATAGAGCGCGCTGAAGAGTTTCGCCGCCGGCTTGATCTGGTCGGACTTGAACCCAAGCTGTTTCGCGAGCTTGCGCGTCTGGAAGGGCTGCAACCCGGCCATCGGATCGACCGGCTCGCGCATGATTTTTTCGGGCGACTTTTCGGCCACGGTCTCGATCTCCACTCCGCCCTCGGTGCTGGCGACGATCAGCGGAGTCGCGGTCGCGCGGTCGAGCAGGACGGCAAAATAAATCTCGCGCTCGATATCGGCGGACTCCGCGACGAGCACCTTGTTCACGAGCCGACCTTCCGCGCCGGTCTGATGAGTGACGAGAACTTGGCCGAGCATTTTCCCCGCGACCTCGCGGACTTCGGCGGGTGATTTCACCAGGTGCACACCGCCCTTGAAACCGTTGGCGAAGGTCCCCTTACCGCGGCCGCCGGCATGCACCTGCGCCTTCACCACCAGTTCATTGGTGCCCAGCTCACGCGCGATTTGCTCGGCCTGTTCGGCCGTCTCGGCCACCTTTCCACGGGTCGTGGCCGCGCCGAATTTCTCGAGCAACTCTTTCGCCTGGTATTCGTGAATGTTCATCCGGTCGCGCGAGCGTTCACTAAGCCGTGATCCGCAGGGGGAGCAATCGAATTTTCTCCGCTAGGGCAAATTATAGGCTTCGAACAGCGCCACATCGGTCGTGTCGTCGACCCCGCTGGCGATCGCGGTGTAGGCTCCCGGAGCAAGCAGAATACTGATCGCCGGTTCGAGATCGTCGGGCGGCGCGAGGCCGGTGGCGGTAATTTCAGCCTCCTGTGAGTCTCTCCAGTTGTCGTTGTTCGCAATCCCCGGAATCGTCTGCGTCACGATGCGAGTCTCGGAGTCGATCACTGCCACCGCATCGTCGGCCATCAGGCTCGCGTAGATCCGGTGCCGCGCCGGGTCGGCCACAAACCGGTGAACTTGCAGATCAAATCTCGCGACCAAATTGGTGGCGGAGCTTTCGAGGACGGAAACGAGCAGGAGCGCAAACGCGAGGAAGATACGGCGTTTCATTGGTATTGCAGAGTTATAAGGGAAAGACTTGGCAGTTTTCTGCCAATCAGTGGGAAAGCGCGAAGCCGATACTCGGGAAGATGTCGCTCCGCCACGTCGCAGTCAAAGTGGCTCGCCCCCTTTCCAAACTCTGCGACCTCTGCCGTTAAAAAAAAGTTGACCAGCACCCGACCGGCATAAATAAAACGCGCCGGCCTCGTCTAACCGAAGTCGGCGCGGAATTTGAAGCAGCCTAACGAGTTATTTCTCGACGATCTCGGCGTCGCCGAATTTCTCCAGCAATTCTTTCGCTTGGTACTCGTGGATATTCATCTGGTTTGCACAGGAGGCAGATGTGCAATCAGCGCGCGAAGGCCAGACCAGCAACGGATTTTTCCCGCACCGAAGCGCTGGCTGGCGATTCGTGGAGACAGAAGGTCGCAATCGAATCTGCTTGCGCAATTCCGTAGCCGGACGCTAACAAGTTGATTGCCGGACGGATAGCGAACAGGTCTTGCTCAATCCGCATCGGCTTGATCAGACACATCCTTATGAAAACCAAACATCTGCTCGGTTCACTTCTTCTCTGCGCTGGTTTCGCAGTTGCGCCGTTGCGCGCCGGCACACCTGCGCAAGAGAAAGCGTTTACAGACAAATACAAAGCGGCCTACGAAGCGAAAGATACCACCACGCTCGAGTCGTTCCTCTACACCAAGGGCGCAAACCCGATGGCGCTCGAGTTCTACAAGATGATGATCAGCGAGGGCGCGGGCGGCAAACTCGCCAAGATTGAGCTGGCCGATCTCACGGCGGAAGAGGCGAAGAAAGCCGGCGGCACCCAGGACGGTCCCGGCGGGGCCAAGACTAAGATGCCAATTACTCCAACCAAGAAGCTCAAGCTCACGGTCGAGACGAAAGATGCCAATGGCACTTCCTCGAGCACGAACGAATGTTTCGTGGCGGAGAAGGATGGCAAATTCGTCATCCCGGTGCCGGTGGACGTGAAATAGCGGGTTCGGCGCGGCGGCTGCGCTTCAGACCTCGCCGGAAAGCCCAAAAAAAACGCGCCAGCCTCGTGGTAGCGAAGCGGGCGCGATTTTGTCTTTGCGAAGAAGTTATTTCTTCACGATCTCGGCGTTCTCGAGCATCGACACGCCGCCGTTGCTGGCCATTTTGCCTTTCAACGTGACGGTCTTGCCCGCGAGGGGGGCGAGCTCGTCGTTCATCGGCTTGTGCGCGCCGACCACGAGATAGGCTTTGCCATCACTGACGATGCCAACCGGGCCGCCGCCTTTGATGCATTTCTCGCCGCAGCTGGCGTGCTTTTCGCCCATCGCGTTGTGGTCGACGTAGCACATCATGTCGACGATCTCGCCCGTCACTTCCTTGGTCGAGGTGTCCGATTTCGCGGCCTCATCCGCAGCCAGCGCGAGCGGAGCTGTGGCCAGCGCCGCGGTGAACGCGAGCGTGATCGCCAGTTTCATAAACTTAGGAACTCTTTCGGTAGTTGCATACATGCCGGAAACGTCCGCCTGATGTGCGCGATGGTCAATTCGTTAGGTTTTGATTGACCGCGCAGAGCACTCCGCTTCCTCGGCGGTTAGTTTTTTCCCCGCTCGATCAGGCGTCCGAATTCCGCGAAAAAATAACTGGCGTCATGCGGGCCGGGGGCGGCCTCGGGATGATATTGCACGCTGAAAATCGGCAGCTCGCGATGCCGCATGCCTTCGACTGTGCCGTCATTCAAATTGATGTGCGTCACTTCCACGTCGTTAGGCAAGGAATCCGGATCCACCGCGAACCCATGATTCTGCGCGGTAATCGCAACCCTTCCCGTGATCAGGTCCTTGACCGGCTGGTTCCCGCCGCGATGACCGAATTTCAGTTTGAAAGTGCGGCCGCCAAAAGCGTAGCCGAGCATCTGATGCCCCAAACAGATCCCGAAAATCGGGACGCGACCCATCAGCCCGCGGACCGCCTCGTGCGCGTAATCGAGGACCGAGGGATCGCCCGGTCCGTTGGAAAGGAAGACTCCGTCCGGCTGGTAGCTCAGCGCTTCCTCCGCCGTCGCGGTCGCCGGCAGAACGGTCACCGCAAAACCGTTCTGCCGCAGCCGGCGCAGGATGTTTTCCTTCATCCCGTAATCGTAGGCCACGATGCGATGCCGGATCGGCGGGAGCGCGGTTTGTTTGCCATGCTCCGTCGTCCAAACGACACTCTCGCGGTCCTCCGGATCCCAGGCGTAAGCGCTCGGGGTTGTCACCTCGCGCACGTAATCCATCCCGATCACGCCTTTGCCTTCCACGGCGCGCTGGACGGCTTCTTCCGCCGCCATTTCCTCCGTCGTTAGGCATGCCTTCATCGCGCCGCGCGTGCGCAGGTGGCGGGTGAGCGCACGGGTGTCGATGCCCTGCACCCCGGGGATGTGCCACTGCCGCAGATATTCATCGAGCGAACTCTCCGAGCGCCAGTTGCTCGCCACCTCGCTCAATTCCTCGACCACGAAACCGCGCACATGCGGCATGCGGCTCTCAGCGTCGGCCTCGTTCGTGCCGTAGTTGCCAATCAAAGGATAAGTCATGGCCACGATCTGGCCGCGGTAGGAAGGATCGGTCAGCACTTCCTGGTAGCCGGTCATGGAAGTGTTGAAGCAGATTTCGCCGACGCAGGTGCCGGTCGCGCCGAAGGATTCGCCTTCGAAGATTCGTCCGTCTTCCAAGGCAAGAATTGCGCGCATGCTCGCGCAGTTTGCGCGCTGCTTTGGAAAATTCAACGGCTGGCTTACGCCATCTCTGCTGATCCTGTTGTAGCCGGGGACGCTGTCCCCGGTCGAAACGTCCTCCAACGTTGAATTTGAAAGAAAAACTCATTTCGTCCGCGGAACCCGCCCAAGTTGCGAAATCTCTCTCTCCGCGCGACCGGGGACAGCGTCCCCGGCTACAACGGAGCAGCACCAAAAAAAAGCGCCCGAACCATTGCTGATTCGGGCGCTTAAAGTATTACCCCATCAGTGCCGTTTAGGTGGAATTCCCGTTCCCTTCTGGTAACGGGCGGGTGACCGCCGCCGGAGCGTCTGACTTCCAATTAAGGCATGCCATCTTCTCCTGACGACCTAGCCCCCTTGCTAACAACATCGGACCGGGTTTCACACCAGTAATCTCGAACACCGCAGGGTAAATTTAGAAAGTTGTCGATAGAGAGCTGAAAGTAGACACGAAAAGGTCTTTGAACCTTCAACTCTCAAACAACAACTCTCCAACTCGTCAAAGAACTACTCGCGCAGTTCCACGCTCAACTGGCTTCGCAACCGCTCGCGAATCCGATCGTGCGCGGCACTCACTTCATCGGAAGTCAGTGTCCGGTTTTTGTCCGAGTATGTCAATGAGTAGGCGAGCGATTTCCGCCCGGCACCGATCTGTTCGGAGTCCTGCCCGCTGAAAAGATCGAAGAGCTCGACCGCGCTCAGGAGCGGTTCTTTTGCCTCTTTGATCGCGGCCAGGATTTCGTCGTGGTGCAAATTCTCTGGCGCAATCAGCGCGATGTCGCGGCCGACCGAGGGGAAGCGTTGCAGCTCGCGAAATTGGCGCGCGGTCGCATTTGCTTCGAAGTCGTTAGGCAAATCGATTTCCGCGACGAAGACCGGCGCGCTCGCGCTGCTCTGCGCGGAAACGAGCTGGCCGGCGACGCCGGCGCGTTCTTCATTGAGGAAAACTTCTGTGGCCAGAGCAAACTCCGCCCGCTCCACCCGCCGGAACGAGACTTCACCGAGACCGGCGGCGGCGAGCGCGCCTTTCAGGTCGAAGAGATCGAGCTTGCGGCCCGCGCGGTCGCGCCAGTGCATCGCACCGTGGGCCTCACCGCAGAGCAGAAGCGTGAGCCGGCGCACTTCCTCGCCCTGCGGCGGAAGGAAGACGCGGCCGATCTCGAACAAGCGCACGCTTTTTGCGCCGGCGCGCACATTGCGCTCCAGCGCCGCGATCAGACCAGGCAGCAGGCTCGAGCGGAGTGCGACGTGATCCTCGCTCAGCGGATTGCGCAACTCGACCGCACTCTCGGCGAAGCCCGAGCCTAACGTTTGCCGTCCGACCAGGGCGGAGGTGCGCGCTTCCGAGAAACCGCGCGCGACCAGCCGCTGGCGCAACTGCATTTCAAAATCGTAGCGACGATCGGCCGCCGAAATCGGAGTAAAACGGCTGCAATCGGCGGACGGGATGCGGTTAATCCCGAAGACGCGCACGACTTCTTCGATCAGGTCCACTTCGCGGCGCAGATCGGAGCGGGAACTCGGAATGCGCCAGCTCGATTGTTCTTCGGTCGCGCCTAGTTTCTCCAGGCCAAAGCCTTCCAGGATTCGGTCCACCTCCGCCGGCGCGACCTCCGCCCCGAGCAATTCGTGGCAGCGCGCATAGCGCAGGCTGAAACCCGCCGGCGGCGCGGGCAAAGTGCCGGCCGTAATCGTCTCGTTAGCCGGTTCACCGCCGGCAATTTCACGAATCAATTGCGCAGCGCGCTCCGAAGCGCGCAGCACCATCGCAGGATCAACCCCGCGCTCGAAGCGATAGCTGGCGTCGCTCGGGAGATTTAATTCGCGCGCAGTGCGGCGAATGTTGGACGGGAGAAAATAGGCGCTTTCGAGCAGGACGTTGCGAGTCGTTTCGGTCACGCCAGTATCCTCGCCGCCCATCACGCCGCCAATTGCAATCCCGCGCGCGGCGTCGGCGATGAGCATGTTCTTCGGCGAAAGCTGGTAAGTCTTGCCATCGAGGGCGAGAAATTTCTCGTTAGGCTCAGCCAGTCGGACGTTGATCCCGCCTTCCAATTTGTCGGCGTCGAAAGCATGCAACGGCTGGCCCAGCTCCAACATCACGAAGTTCGTGATGTCGACGATATTGTTGATCGCGCGCAGTCCGACCGCTTCCAGTTTGGCGCGCAACCAATCCGGGCTGAGACCGACGGTGATATTTTCAATCCGCCGCGCGGAATAAAATGGGCACTCGTTAGGGGCGCTGATCTGCACCGCCTTGCCGGCCAGGGTCCGGGGCTCGGCGATCTCGAGTTGGCGGAGCGGTGTTCGGGTGAGGGCCGCGATTTCGCGCGCGAGTCCATAATGGCTGAGCAGGTCGGCCCGGTTCGGCGTGATCTCGACGTCGAGAATGGTGTCGTTAGGGAAAAGCTCCCCGATCGGCGCGCCGATCTTTGCTTCGGGTGAGAGAATAAGGAGGCCGGCGGCGTCCTCCGCGATCCCGAGTTCCTTCGCGCTGCAAAGCATTCCCTGCGATTCCACTCCGCGCAGTTTGCTCGCCTTGATTTTTAACCCACCCGTCAACTCCGCGCCCGGCTGCGCCAGCGGCACCTTGTCGCCTACCTTGTAGTTCTTCGCGCCGCAAACGATCTGGCGCGGTTGGCCGCTGCCGTCGTCGACCTGGCAGACGCTCAGCCGATCGGCGTTGGGGTGTTGCGCTGAAGCGTTGATCTGCGCAACGACGACGTGCTCGAAATTCGCCCCGCGCGTTTCGATTCCCTCGATCTCGACCCCGGCGAGAGTGAGCAGTTCGCTCAATTCCGCCACGTCGTTAGGCAGTTCGACAAATTCGCCGAGCCAATTGAGAGAAAATTTCATGGCCTTTTGTCCCGGGTAGGGTGGGGGGGGGGGGCGGCCGGGCCGGGCGCGGCCCCGCGGGGTAGTTATTGTACAACAAAGTAAGGAGGGGCGGAAACCAGCCCGCGGACGCCGAAGCCCCACACC
>JBBPZS010000114.1:0-28380 GCA_038198605.1 Chthoniobacterales bacterium
GCCATCGGATTCGTGCAGTTCGAGAATCGTATCCGCGAGAGCTCCCGGCACCGGCGGATTGGCGGTCCCCAGCGACGGCCCGATGGCGCGCAGGATCACTGTTTTGGGCTCCGTCCCGGTGACGATAAAACCGCCGATCAACACGTTGTCACCGGTCTCGACGCGCAGCCGGGTGGAAATATTCAAGACCGTGGCTTTGGAAACAGGAATGGGGGTGGCGTCGAGGCGAACGTTGTCAGCCAGGATTTCAGAATCGTTATCTGCCGCATAAATGATGCTCACGGTCAGGCTTTGGCCGATGAGCGAGCTGCTGCCATCGGTCGAAAAGGAGGTGGTGTAATCCGTAAAACTGCCTTCCGGAAGGGTATTGGCATCGATGCCTAGCTCAGCGCCGCTAATAGAGACGCCATCTGCGTAGAGCTCGAGTAAGACCTCGTGGATTGTGCCTCCGCCGGCAGGAAAATCGAGCCTTGCCCCAAGCGCAACGCTCAGGGTGTAGGAGGTGTTGCCCAGGATGCTCGTCAGTGCGGAAGCCGTCGTTAGGGTCGGCGATGCCGCACCACCAGCATGCAGGAAGGCGGCCTGCTGACCGAGGGCAGGAGGGGGAAGATTGCCCGAACCGGACGTGCCCGGGATTTGCGCGTCGGTCGTATTGAAAACGCCAGTTTCATGTGCCCCGTTCCCTGTTCCGGTCCAGGAGGTGGCCATCAAAACAAACACTCCATCGGCGACGGCGGGTTCTTCGAAAGAAGAGTTAGGAACGACGATCGGACTGGCAAAGACGCCGCCGAGGGTGCATCGAAACAGGATGCAAGTAAAGAGAGCCGCACACTGGAGCTTGTAATTGGCGAATCTCAGAGTTGGGATGATGGGTTTGCGGGTGGTTGTCATTTTTGGTCCGTTGTGAAGTTATAGAAATGCCTGACTAGATTAAGCACCGCCCCCATCTCGCGTTTCGCTAGCGCGCGCGCGCGACGTAGCCGTGCGGCATACCATTGCTGTCGGTATAGCGCCCGCACATCAGTCCGGAATTGTTGATTCCGTTGATGCCGACGTCACTTGCTCCGGGAACATCGAACGGAACCGCCTCGCCGGCGGAGGTGAGAAGAAACCCATGCGATGCCCCGGTGGCGTCTCCATAGGCCCCGACCATCATGCCGCCGTCGTTGATATCCACCAGGAAGGTGAAGGTGGCCCCGGGGAAGTCGATCGGGAAAGTCTGCGCGCCGGAGCCATCGCGAAGGAAACCGTGCGCGTTGAAATCGGTATCGAAGTAGAATCCGACGATTTCATTCGCGTTGTTAATGCCGAGGGGCTCCGTCACGCCGGATCCCCCAACGTCGAAGAAGGTCGTCACTCCGCCCGCATTCAGGTAAGCGCCGAGCGTGCTCAGGTCGCCATACGAGCCGACGAAGTTCCCCGCGTCGTTGAGCGCGAAGATAAAAGTATTGAGCGCGCCCGGGACGTTGAATTCGCGGTAGCGGTTATTGGAGAAAAGGAAGCCATGAAGCAAGGAATTACCCGAGTAAAAACCACAGACGACGCGCGAGTTATTTATTCTCTGCCCGCGGGTCAAGCTCCCGGTGTCGTTCGGTTCCACTATGGGCGCCTGAAAGTTGCCATTGCGCTCTCGGACGAAGCCGCGGGTGACATTGTTCGCATCGAGGTAGTAGCCCGAGATCTCGCCGCGGTCGTTGATCTCGATAGGAGTGGTGGAGGTCGCTCCGGGGTAATCGAAGGAGTAGAGGAACTGGATCGTAGTTGCGGGTTCAGCCCAGGTCGTCGCGGCCTGGCTGGTGAAGAACAAGGTGAGGGTAAGAAGGAGTTGTTGGAGTAATTTCATGGTTTGGTTCTGATGTTTGTTTGTGGGTCTCGCAGAACAACGTGCAATCGGGCGGCGAAAACGGACATTGCTTTTCAAACTATTTTCTGTTGCAACCCGGAAAAGTTAGAATCCGCGATGAACAGAAGGATGGGCGCCGGATGAGAACCGGCGCCCAACCTCGCGCTTCGCCGAGCGCAGCGTCTGCAGAGGTCGAGGAGATTTAGGGAACGGTGTGTGATTTGTTCTGCCCCACCAGGCGGTTGTCCCCTTTCCCAATCAGTCCGTCGAGATCCAGGTCGAGGACAAAATTGCTGCTGTCCACAGTCTGGCCCTTGTGTTGTCGCAGAAGCATGAGGTCGGGCCGGCTGACGTGGCGGTCCTGATCTGCGTCCGCGAGCAACGCGCGAATTTCCACGTCGCTGTCGCCGCTCAACGGAGCGCCGCCAGTACTGTTAATGCCGCTTAAGGCAATGCTCACAACCGATTGGTCGACCACGCCGCTCAGGTTGAGTGTGAGTTGGTTACCGGAGATCGAAGCGCTGCTGAAAGTCGCGTTCGCGATCGTGAACTCATTCGCGCTGATCATGCCGTCGGCAGCGACGATATTGTCGCTGAAGGTAAAGACCACCTGAGTCGGACCGCCAGCGCGTGGTTCTACCGTCCCGCTCCCTGCTGGATCCAGGACGAGGGACAAGGCGAAGTTGCCGCTGCCTCCGTGCGTTTTGACTGACACCGCGCCCGTCAACTGCACCGGTGTCGGAGTTGGTGTCGGTGTTGGTGTCGGCGTCGGCGTCGGCGTCGGAGTTGGTGTTGGTGTTGGCGTCGGCGTCGGCGTCGGCGTCGGAGTTGGTGTCGGAGTTGGTGTCGGTGTTGGTGTTGGTGTTGGTGTCGGCGTCGGTGTTGGTGTCGGCGTCGGTGTTGGTGTCGGTGTTGGTGTTGGTGTTGGTGTTGGTGTTGGTGTTGGTGTTGGCGTTGGTGTCGGCGTTGGCGTTGGGGTTGGCGTCCCTTTGCACTTGCCGAAACTGCCGGCGTTGTAGATATCAAAAACCTCCGTATCTGAAAGTGCGCGGTTGAAGATTTCTACTTCGTCAACTGCTCCGACGAATACGCCATCGGGTCCCTGTCCGATCAATAACGGATCAATCGTGTTAGTTTGGTTGAGTGTTCCGATGGCGGTGGGCTTGGACATATCCAAAATGCCGTTGATATAAACGCGCATCGTCGTGCCGTCATACGTTCCGGTAACATGCGTGTAGGTATTGAACGGAATCGCGCTGCCGCTAGCTACACGGTCAAACGTCGTGTCGCTGCCGATGCTAAAGATGGGTCGTCCGGTAGTTGCGGTAAAGCCGGTGAATAGAAACCCGTAGGGTTGACAATTGCCGCTGCCAAAACATCCTTTAAACAAAATATCGCCCGCGCCCGGAGTCGGGTTAATCCACGCATCAATCGTGAGCGCGTTAGTGGCACGCAAAGACGACGAGTCGGGAACGGTAACGACACTTTGGTTGCTGCCGTTAAATTGAAAGGCTTGCGCGACCATGCCTGCCGCGAAAGTGGTTTGGCTTCCCAGCATCCCGTTATTGTTGTTGCCGGAGATGTCGAGCGCGTCACCGTCGCCCGGCAGCCACGCGGCTAATCCTGAAGGCGGCGGCGTACACATCGTCGCCGGTGGCGGCAGAACCGGCTTGCATTTGCCCGCGCTGTCGGCGGTAACGATTGCCTGAATCTCGGTCTGCGAAAGGGCGCGGTTGAAGATTTCCAGTTCGTCCACGGCTCCGATAAAACTGTCAATGAAACTGCCGATGACTAGCGGGTCAGTGTTGGTTTGAGCGAGTGTGCCGATGGTTGTGGTTTTGGAAGCGTCCAAAACGCCGTTGAGGTAAATAAGCATTGTCGTGCCGTCGTAAGTGGCGGCGACGTGCGTATAGGCGTTCAACGGAATCGCGGTAGTGCTGCCCAGGGCATCAACCCCCGTGTCGTTTCCGATGCGGAAAACGACCAGATTGCTGCCGGGGATGAAGAAGAGCGAATAAGGTTGACCCGCAAAGCTGCCCACATTCCCTTTGAACACAATCGACGGTGAGCCACCATTCCCCGTCGCAGGATTTACCCACGCATCAATGGTAATCGCAGTTGTCGGACGCAAAGACGGCGAGTCGGGAACATCAATTCTGCTATTGCCGTCGCCGTTAAATTGAAAGGCTTGCCCGACCTTGCCCGCCGCGAAAGCGGTTTGAGTTCCCTCAAAGCCGTTGTTATTGCTGCCGGGGGAAATGTCGTGCGCGTTGCCGTCGCCCGGAAACCACGCGACCATATTGGTCGGCGGCGGCGTGCATGTTTGCGCCGACATCTTCGACGCGATCAAGATTGGTGAGACGAAGAGCAGAACAATGCTGAGAAGCAGATGATGGATCGTTTTCATGTTTGTTAGGATTTTGGGTTGCTGGCTGCCCGGCGGTATGCCCGGCGATTGGTGAATGTTCATTTCCATAATGAGTCTTCACTGAGGAGACGTGCGATCTGGCGGCGAAAACGGACATTGCTTTTTGGTTTATTTTCTGGTGTAGTCGGAATCGTTGGGCCCGGAGACGGGCCGGCCTTGGATGAACGATGTGACCGATCCGGACGCCACCCAGATCCTGCGCGCGTGGAGCGCGGGCGACGAAGATGCCCCAGCCCAGCTGATGCCGCTGGTGTACGCGGAATTGCAGCGGCGGGCGGCGTCCTACCTTGGCCACGAACGACCTGATCACACCCTGCAGGCGACCGCGCTGGTGCACGAGGCATACCTCAAATTGGTTGACCAGAAACGGGCCGATTGGAAAAGCCGGGCGCATTTTTGCAGCGTCGCAGCCAGGCTCATGCGCCGGGTCCTGATGGAGCATGCGCGCCACCACAATGCTGCCAAACGCGGCGGGAAACTGGAGAAGGTTTATCTCGACGAAACCCGCGAACTGGCCTTGGAGCGCGGACCGGACCTGATCGCGCTCGACGACGCGCTCCAGGGTTTTGCCGCCACCTATCCACGGGAAGGCACGGTCGTGGAGCTGAAGTTTTTCGGCGGATTGAACACGAAGGAAATCGCCGAGGTTCTCGACGTTTCGGAAAAGACCGTCTTGCGCGACTGGCACTTTGCCAGGCTCTGGCTCCGGCGGGAGTTGGCGGGAGCCGATGCCTAACGAGCGCGAGGAGCGGCTGGCGGAGCTGGTCAAATCGGCGCTGGAACGTCCGCCGGAGAGTTGGGCCGCTTTTCTCAACCAGGAATGCGGGCCCGATGCGGAGTTGCGTTCCGAGATCGAGTCCTTGCTCGCCCAACAGGAAGGATCGGGCGGTTTCCTCGAAGAACCGGCGCTCGGCTTTGCCGCGGAAAATCTGGTCCGGGCAGGCGCGTGCGCCCCCGGCCAAATCATTGGCCACTACGAAATCGTGTCCCTGATTGCGCGCGGGGGCATGGGCGAGGTCTATCTCGCCCACGATCGGCAATTACAGCGCAAGGTGGCGCTCAAGCTCATTCGCCGCGGAATGGATTCGGCAGATATCGTGCGCCGCTTCCGCCGCGAAGGGCGTCTCCTCGCCGGACTCAATCATCCCAACATCGCGCAGCTTTACGGCAGTGGCCTGACGGCGGACGGCATCCCTATTTTTGCGATGGAATACGTCGCCGGCCAGCGGCTCGATGAACATTGCGCGGAGCTTGGTTTGACGACGCGCCAACGTTTGGATCTTTTTCGCAAAATCTGCGCCGCGGTGACCTACGCGCACCAGCATCTCGTGATCCATCGCGACATCAAACCGGCCAACATCCGGGTGACCGCCGAGGGCGAACCGAAACTGCTCGACTTCGGCATCGCCAAGCTCCTCGATCCGGAGGCGTCGTTAGGCGGAGAGCAGACTCTGACCTTGGCCCGCGTGATGACTCCCGAGTACGCCAGCCCCGAGCAGGTGCGCGGTGAAACCGTGGCAACGACGAGCGATGTTTACAGCCTTGGCGTGGTCCTATACCGGCTCCTCACTGGACGGAGTCCTTACCGGACAAGAATGAATCGGGCCGATGAAATTACCCGGGCGATCACTGAACAGGATCCGGAACGCCCGAGCACGGCGGCGAAGGCGCAAGAGGCATCCGATTTATCCCCGAGCCCTCACGATTCGCGGTCCCTCCGCGGCGATCTCGACAACATCGTCCTGATGGCGCTGCGCAAAGAACCGACGCGGCGTTACACCTCAGTCGGCCAATTTTCCGAGGACATCCGCCGTCATCTGGAAGGACTGCCGGTGATCGCAAGCAAGGACACCGTCGGGTATCGCACTTCAAAATTTGTTGCGCGTAATCGGATTGCGGTTGCCGCCGCAGTCCTCGTCGGACTCGCGATCATCGGCGGGCTGATGGTTTCGCTCTGGGAAGCCGAAAACGCGCGTCGCCAACGCGACGTCGCGCAGCGCGAGAGATTAAAGGCAGAAAAGATTAACACGTTCCTGCAGGACATGCTGGGGGCCGCCGCTCCAGAAGTTAAGGGCGTGGATGTCAAGGTCGCGGAGGTCTTGAGCGAAGCTTCCCGCAAAGCCCGAGCCGAGATGGCGAAGCAACCCGACATTATGGCAGAGGTGCTGTTCACGATCGGTCAAACCGATGTTTCTCTCGGGTTGTTTTCACCGGCGGAGGTAAATCTGCGCGCCGCCCTCGAAACGAGTTTGAAAGCCAATGGCGCACTGCACCCAACTACGGCAAAAAGCATGAGCTGGCTTGGTTTGGCACTGAGTTATCAAGATAAGGTCACCGAGGGTGAAACTATTGCCCGCAGGGCCGTGGAACTTCAACGGAAGCTATCTCCCGAAGGAAACGGAGACCTCGGGGTTGCCTTGTACAGTTGGGGAATGAATTTGATCCAGAAGGGTGACCCGCAAGCGGCGGAGCCAGTGTTAAAAGAAGCAGTAGAGCTGATCAGAAAACATTTCGGGGCCAGTCACGGCTACTATCTTGCTTCACTGGGTCTGCTTGGCGTGGCAGAGGAACGGCTCGGCAAGCTTGCGGACGCGGAAATGCTCTATCGACGCGCCATAGCAGTCGGACGCGGCGTCGAGCCGCGTTTTCGTATTTTTCTAGCGCAGACTTCAGGTTACCTGGGACGCCTTTTGACTAGTAAAGGCGCTTACTCGGAGGCTGAAGATACTCTTCGCCAGAGTGAAAACCTGTATCGCGAAATCCGAGGCGATTCGAGTTCCAGCATCCCGTTAATCCAGACAAATTTGGGACGCGTTTATTTTTTCAAAGGCGACTATGCGGGGGCTGAGAGTGAATATCGAAAGGCTCTTACCTTGCTGCCAAAGGTTTTCCCAAGTGAAGACTCTGCTATTGTCAATGCCAAGGCAATGCTTGGATTAACTCTGACGCGCCTTGGCAAACCGACGGACGGCGAGCCGTACCTGCGCGAGGCTCTGCAAAGCCGGGAGAAAGTGCTAGCGGCGGATAGTCCAATGATCGCCCTTACGGAAAGCGGGCTGGGCGAATGTTTGACGGCCGAAAAGCGATACTCAGAAGCCGAACCCTTGTTGCTGAAGGGCTATGCGGGAGCCAGAGCTAAGCTCGGCGAACAGGATGCGCAGACGATCGAAGCGCGCCACTGCTTGGGAACGCTTTATTTGCAGTGGAAGGGACCCGAGGCTGCCAAGGATTTTCTGTGATCCCGCTGGGTCGGCCTGCTCGCACAAAGTGATGAAGCCGGCTAAGTCGGAAGAGAGCGCCGTCATCGGAAAGCACACGCCTTTCCGGGCGAATTTCGGTTTGGCCGCGCGTCAAAGAAGTGTTCGAGGTCGCCGCGGAGCTGACGGGCGACGAGCGCGCCGCCTGCCTGCAGGAGCGTTGCGCCGGCGATGAGTCGCTGCGGAGCGAGGTGGAATCGCTTCTTGCCTCCGATGCGCAGGCGGACGGCTTCATCGAAAATCCGGCCACGTCGATTCCGCGGGAAGTGCCGGAGGGCATGGCGGAGGAGCCTTTCGGCGCACGCCAGTTCGGCGCTTACCGCACGA
Organism: Chthoniobacterales bacterium; assembly: GCA_038198605.1. Classification (GTDB taxonomy): domain Bacteria; phylum Verrucomicrobiota; class Verrucomicrobiia; order Chthoniobacterales; family UBA10450; genus Palsa-1392. The sequence goes on from JBBPZS010000114.1 coordinate 7,856, forward strand.
TCCGGGAGATTGGCCGCGGCGGACTCGGCACCGTCTATCTCGCCGCGCGGAGCGACGCGGCCTACAAAAAGGAGGTGGCGATCAAACTCCTGCGCCGCGGACTCGACACGGACGACATCCTGCGCCGTTTTCGCAACGAACGGCAGATTCTCGCGCGCCTCGAACATCCGAACATCGCGCGCCTGATCGATGGCGGCATGACCGAAGATGGACTGCCTTACTTCGTGATGGAGTATGTCGAAGGTGAACCGCTGAACGCTTATTGCGAAACCCGGAACCTAACGACCAATGAGCGGTTGAAATTTTTTCGGACCGTTTGCTCGGCCGTCACCTACGCGCACCAGCATTTGGTCACTCATCGCGACCGCAAGCCTTCGAACATTCTGGTGACCGGCGAGGGGGAAGTGAAATTGCTCGACTTCGGAATCGCGAAACTACTCGGCGCGGATGAGGAAGCCGCCTTCCGCACCATGACCGAGCAGCGCGTGATGACGCCGGATTACGCCAGCCCCGAGCAGGTGCGCGGCGAGGCGATTACCACCGCGAGCGATGTTTACAGCCTCGGCGTCGTCCTCTACGAGCTGCTCACGGGAACGAAGCCTTATCGCCTAACGAATCGGAGCGCGAAAGAACTCGAGAATGCTATTACCGAGCAAACACCCGAACGACCAAGCACCGCCGTTACCAGCAATCAGCAATCAGCAATCAGAAATCAGAAATTCCTCAAGGGCGATCTCGACAACATCGTCCTCAAGGCGCTGCGCAAGGAGCCCGCGCGGCGTTACGCTTCGGTCGAGCAGTTTTCCGAAGATATCCGGCGTCATCTCGCAGGCCTGCCGGTCGGCGCGCACAAGGACACGGTTGGTTATCGGGCTTCGAAATTCATCCGCCGTCACAAAGTCGGCGTTTTGGCTGCGCTCCTGGTTGGTGCCACGCTGGTCGCGGGAATTTTCGCGACCGGATGGGAGGCGCGCCGCGCCAATGAACAGCGCCTGCGCGCCGAGCGGCGCTTTGAAGACGTGCGCCAGCTCGCGCATTCGCTCATGTTTGAAATTCACGACTCGGTCAGGGACTTGCAGGGTTCGACCGCGACGCGGCGGTTGATTGTGACGCGGGCGCTCCAATATCTCGACGGACTCGCGCAGGAAGCGGGCGACAATCCATCGCTTCAGCGAGAATTGGCGACCGCCTACGAAAAGGTCGGCGACGTCCAGGGCAACCCTTATTCGGCCAATCTCGGCGACACGGAAGGCGCCTTAACGAGTTACCGAAAAGCGGCCCGGATTCGCGAGACGCTGCGCCAGACCGGCGCCAGCACCGAGACGGAAATGGAGTTGGGACGCACCTGCCGCGCGCTCGGTGATATCCTCGAAGTGAAAGGCGATCTTGCCAAGACGCTCGGCGAGTATCGGCGCTCGTTGCAGATCTTCGAGCAGGTTGCCGCCGACGACCCAAACAGTCCCGAGGTGAAGGACGAGCTGGCCCGCGCCTATGAGACGATGGCCGATGGTTACGGCCACGCCGCCAGGGCTGAAGCGATTCGCCTAACGAATTACCAGAAGTCGCTCGCCATTCGCGAGATGTTGCTGGGCAAGGAACCCTCCAGCACGAAGCTGCAACGCAGCGTCGCGCTCAGTCTCTTAAAAGTCGGTGCCGTTTCCGATCCGCACCGGCCCGAAGCGACCGCGGCCGTGCGTCGCGCGGTCGCGATGTTGGAAGCGCTTTCCGCGGCCGATCCGAACGACGGTCGCGCCCGTCGCGCGGTCGGTTTTGCCTATTACCAGCTTGGCAACACGCTTTTCGAGGCCGGCGATTTCCCCGGCGCGCTCGCCAGCCGTCAGAAAGCCTTCGCGATCCGGGAACAATTTGCCGCCAACGATCCGCAAAATGCGCAGGCCCGTTTCGATCTCGCTGTCGCCTACACCGATCTGGCGGAAGCTCTCACCGCCACCGGCCAGCCGGGGCCGGCGGTCGAGCACGCGCGCAAAGGACTGGCCGTCTTTGCAGAACTGACGGCCGCCGATCCCAGCAACGCGATCTATTCGCGCAACGTTGCGCTCTGCGAGGAAAAACTCGGCGACGCCTGGGCGCGCTCCGGCGCAGCGAGCGATGCGCCGGAGACGGAGCGAGTGCGCGCCTGGTCGGAAGCGCGCGACTGGTATGAAAAATCGGCAAAAATTTTCGCCAGCCTGCGCGCGCACGGGATCCTGACCCCGACCGATGCGGAAAAGCCGCAAGAGCTATCCCATCGCAGGGCAGCCTGCGATCGGGCGATCGGCCTGCTGACGGCGACGCACTAGGGGCCAGTCGGCGCCGCTTACGCCTAACGACGCCCGCGCACGATCTGGAAAATGTTCCCGCTCGCGATGTCGCAGATATAGAGCTCCCCGTCGGCGTCTTCGCCTAACGACGTCGGGTTGAGCAACGGATAATTTCCAATCTTCGTTGGGAAAAGATCGGCCGTGATGTCCTGGAAATTGGAGGCCACCGTCCCATTAAAGTTCAGGGTGAAGATCTTCCCCGTAAAATTACCCGTGCTCGGCCCGAGATAGTCGGCGAACACGTAGGTGCCGACCAGGTTCCGCACTTTGCTTCCTCGGTAGACATAGCCGCCGATCATGGTCTGCCCGACGGTGTGGGCATAATCGTAGGCCGGGTCGACGGCGTTGGGCGGGACCGGATCGTTCGGGTAGGCCGGGTTTTGGATCGAGCCTTCGCGCACCCGCCAGCCGTAGTTCTGTCCGCCCGGCTGTCCGGTCGCTTCCGCATCGATCTCTTCGCGCTGCGCTTGTCCGACGTCGCCGATGAAGAATGTGCCTAACGAGCGATCGAAACTGTTGCGGAAGGGATTGCGCAATCCGTAGGCCCAAATCTCTTTCCGGACGTTGCGAGTGCGGGCAAAGGGATTATCGGCCGGGATCGAGTAGGTGCCGTCGGTGTTGATGTGGATGCGCAACATTTTCCCGAGCAGAGTAGTCAGGTTCTGCGCGTTGCCGCCCGGCTCGATGTGGCCGGTGCCGGCGTCGTTGCTCGCCCCACCATCGCCGCTCGCGATGTAGAGATTTCCCTCATCACCGCTCCGCGGGCTGAAGCCGATCCAGCCGCCGTTATGATTGTTCTGCGGTTGATCGTAGAAGAGAATGATCTTCTCGCTCGCGGCGTCGGCGATATCGGGATTGGTCGAGACGCTGAAGCGCGAAATGCGCGTCAGGCCCTGGCTGTAGATGCCGCCGGGGAAGACGTAGTTGACGTAGAAGTAACCGTTGTTGGCGTAATTCGGATCAAAGGCCAGCCCGAGAAGTCCCTCCTCGCCCGCGGTCGAGACCATGCCGGAGATATCGAGGAACGGCGGTTCCTTTACCGTCCCGCTCGCGAGATCAATGATCCGGATCTCGCCGGTCTGTTGCACCACGAACAGCCGGGCCGTGTCTCCGGGAGGCGAGGTCACGAAAACCGGCAGATTAAATCCGCCGGCCACCCGGGTCGCGTCGAGGTTCCGCACCGCTTGCCCGCGAACGGAGCCAAGAGAAAGAGCGGCGAGCAGGCAGAGAAGAGCGGGGACAATCAAACGCGGAGTTCTAAAATTCATGAATTCCAGAATAGAGAAGTGGTTCTGGGCTGGCAACCGATTTGAAGAGCTCGCCGGCGCCAAAGGGAAAGGACGCCGCGGCGCGCGCGAAGAGGAGCATTGAAAGGCCGAAGGCTCCGGTTACTATGAGGCGCGGTGGCCAAACGCACTCAACACAATGCCTGGAATGAAGTCTACGCCCTCATCCTACTCGGGGTCGGGACGTTACTTTTCCTTGCCCTGATCTCCTACGTCCCGAAGGACATCCCGACCTGGTTCCCCCTCCTCAATTCCACCTCGGCGCCGAACCGGCCGGCGCAGAATTTTCTCGGACCGCTCGGCGCCATCGTGGCCGGGCTTTGTTATTTCCTCATCGGCGCCGCCTCTTATTTGCTCGCGGCCACGCTCCTCGGGTTTGGCGGCGCGAAATTATTTCACGGCGAATTGAAAGTCAGCCGCCGGATCGTCTGGATCGCTCTGTTCATCGCCTCGGGCGCTTGCCTCTTTCAATTGCAGCCCTGGTTCCTGCACGATTGGCACCGCGTCTTTAACATCGATGGCCCAGGGGGCCGGCTCGGTGCTTTCTTTGGCCGCCGTGTCTTCCGGGTTTTCATGGGCAAGGGGTCGGTCATCGTCCTCTTCGGCATTTACGTCACGAGTTTGATCCTCATGACCGGGCTGCGGCCCATCCATCTCGTTAGGCAAAGTGTGCTCGCCGTGCGCCGCGGGGTGGTCGCGCTGCGGCTTTGGTTTCTCCATCGCCGGATGCGCAAGACCGACCTGAAAGGTCGCCTCGAGATCAGCCAGCAGGAGATCGCCAAGCAGAAACGGGCGATCGAGAAAAAGCTCCGCAAAAAAGGTGCACCGATGTCGAAGGAGGATTTGCCGCCGGAGGTGCTGCTGGAGGAATTTGCCAACCGACCCGAGCCCAAAGTCGTCGACACCACCGCGCTCCCGCCCGAGCCGACTCCGGCCCGGAAGAAGCCTTCCCTGGCGGAATTAAAGCGCGGCGGCAAAAAAAACGCGGAGCCTGCCCTAACGACAGCCGGAAATTGGGAGGGCGAGAACTACGAATTGCCCGGGATCGATTTGCTCGAAGAACACGACAGCGAAGGTCGAGTCGCGGCCGATCCCGCCGAGCTGGCGGAAATCCAGCGCACGCTGATCGAGACGTTAGGCCAGTTCGGCATCCAGGTGGCGCCGGGCGACATCACCAAAGGCCCGACCATTACCCGCTACGAAGTCTATCCTGCCAAAGGCGTGCGGGTGGACAAGATCGTGAGCCTGGAACGCGACCTGGCCCGCGCCACCCGCGCCGAGCGGATTAATATTCTCGCGCCCATCCCGGGCAAGGACACGGTCGGGATCGAGCTGGCCAACAGCCGCAAAGTGAAAGTGACACTGCGCGAGTTGTTGCAATCGGAAGACTGGAACGCCAGCACGGCCAAGCTCCCGATCGCGCTCGGGAAGGATGTTTACGGCAAAACCATCATCGCCGATCTCGCGCAAATGCCGCATCTCCTCGTCGCCGGCACGACCGGGAGCGGCAAAAGCGTCTGCATCAACGCCCTCATCGCCAGCATGCTCTATCGCTTCACGCCGGAGGAACTGCGCTTCATCATGATCGACCCCAAGGTGGTCGAGATGCAGGTCTACAACGAGCTGCCGCATCTCATCATTCCGGTCGTGACCGATCCGAAGAAGGTCCTGCTCGCGCTCCGGCACGTCATCATCGAGATGGAAAATCGCTACAAGATTTTCGCCAAGAGCGGGGTGCGCAACATCACCGGTTTTAATGCGCGCCCGAAAAAGAAAACGCAGAAAGAATTGGATGCTGTAGCCGGGGACGCTGTCCCCGGGGAGGGAGAGGACGTTTTGCCTAACGAACGGCCGGGGACAGCGTCCCCGGCTACAATCGCCGTCCCGCGCGATGACGAGCCCATCATCCCGGACAAACTCCCTTATATCGTCGTGATCATCGACGAGCTGGCCGATCTCATGCAGACCGCGCCGGCCGATGTCGAGAGCGCGATCGCGCGGATCACACAGATGGCGCGGGCGGCTGGCATCCACCTCATCGTCGCCACCCAGACACCGCGGGCCGATGTCGTCACCGGCGTGATCAAGGCGAATATCCCGAGCCGGATCGCGTTCCAGGTCGCGAGCAAGATCGACAGCCGCGTCATCCTCGATGAAAACGGGGCCGACCGATTGTTAGGCCAGGGCGACATGCTCTACCTGCCGCCGAGCACTTCGCGCCTCATCCGCGCCCAGGGCGTGCTCGTGACGGACGAGGAAATTCACCGCCTGGTCGACTTCGTTTCCGCGCAAAGCCCCGCCGCCTACGACATGGCGATTCACGAAAAAATTTCGAGGAGCGAGAGCGGGGAAGCGGGCGAAGACGTGACCGACGAGGACGAAGAGCTGGTCGAGAAATGTCTCGAGATTATCCGCCAGGAAAAGCGCGCCTCGACGTCGCTCCTGCAACGCCGCCTCCGCCTCGGTTACACCCGAGCCGCCCGGATCGTTGATATTCTCGAGCAGCGCGGCATATTGGGCCCCGGCGAAGGCGCAAAGCCGCGCGAGATTCTCGTCGATCTCGACGCCGCCGTCTGATCCCGCCGCTCCTGATGGAACCACTCGGCAAAAAATTACAAGAGGCCCGTCTCCGGAAGAAAATCTCCGTCGAGGAAGCGTCCCGTGTAACCAAGATTCGCGCTTCGCGCTTGCAGGAAATCGAGGCGGAAGATTTTTCCAGCTTTTCCAGCCTGGCCTACGCCAAAGGTTTTCTGCTCATCTACGGCAAATATCTTGACGTCGACGTTACGCCTTATCTCGACGCCTTCGAAACCTCACGCGAGGTGAGCGTCGACGGTTATTCCTATTTGCAGGACGCGCCCTCGACCGCGCCGTCGCCAATCGTGCGCCGGCAGCCTGCGAAACGCCCGGCCTTGCTTCCGTTCATCATCGCAGTGGCCGTGCTCGTTTTCGGTTTGTATCTGGTCAAGCTCTTGCTCGACATCCAGCGCATCACCCCGACTCAGCCCCGCCCCGGCGCGGTCGCTTCCGCGACGCCTTCCCCGGTGCCGACCGAGAGCGGGAGAGTCATCGCACCGCGAGCCCTGCCGGTGGAAAGCACGCCTTTGCCCGCCGTGGCGCAGGTGACTGTCGCGCCCACGGCCACGCCCGCGCCCGCGACTCCCGCCGCCACCGAACCGGAAGTACGCCGAGCCGAGCCGGTCCGGCCCGAGGACGGGGCTGCGCCTAACGAATCGACGCCGCCGCCACTCAATCGGGTGCAGGTCACGCCGATGCGAAAAACTTTTCTCCGCGTCACCATCGCCGGGGAGAACGAACCGGCCTTTAACGGCTGGCTCGATCCGGCCGACGCGCCGCTTTCTTTTCGCGGCCAGCGGGTGACGATCAAGGTGCTGGAGCGCGGCGCGGTCCAGATCACGAAAAATGGAGCGGCGCTGACGGCGGGCGATCCGGATGTGACCTTTGAATAGCCTGCCGGAAATCGAGCCCGGCCTAACGAAGGTCGGCATGATCAGCCTCGGCTGCGCCAAGAACCTGGTCGACGCCGAGATCATGCTCGGCAGCGTGCTGGAGCGCGGGATGCAGATCACCGCCGACGCCAACGAAGCCGATGTCCTGGTCGTGAACACCTGCGCCTTCATCGATTCGGCCAAGGAAGAATCGATCGACGCCATCCTCGAGGCGCATCAGCAGCGCGGATTGGGAAAACGGCCTAACCAAAAGCTGATCGTGAGCGGCTGCATGTCGCAGCGTTTCGCGGCGGAACTGCGTGCCTCGCTCCCGGAAGTGGACGCTTTCATCGGGCTCGACCAGGTGCGCGAGCTCGGGGCGATCATCGAGCGCGTTGTAGCCGGGGACGCTGTCCCCGGTGGCGCGACGCGGTCGGCCGGGGACCGCGGCCCCGGCTACAATTTCGTCACCCCCAAGCCGACCTACATCCCCGATTGGGATACGCCGCGCTTTCGTCTCACCCCGGCGCATAGTGTCTATCTCAAGATTGCCGAGGGCTGCAATCATCCCTGCAGTTTCTGCGTCATTCCGCAAATGCGAGGAAAGCATCGCAGCCGACCGCCCGCCTCCGTCCTCGCGGAGATGCGGAACCTCGTCGCGGAAGGGGTGAAAGAGATCAACCTCATCAGCCAGGACACCACTTACTACGGGATGGATTTGTGGAGCGCCAAAGCCGGGCCGCGCCAGCCGGTCGATTCCTCGCGCGGGCCGACGCTCACGGCGCTCCTGCGCGAGATCGAGGAGATCGAAGGCGATTTCTGGGTCCGCCTTCTTTACACGCATCCCGCGCATTGGAGCGACGAACTGATCGAGACGATCGCGCAATGCCGCAAAGTGGCGCGCTACATCGACATGCCGCTGCAACACATCGATGAAGCGATGCTCGCCCGGATGCGCCGCGAAACCAGTCGCCAGCATATCGAAGATCTCATCGTTAGGCTGCGCGCCGGCGTGCCCGGAATCGCCCTTCGCACGACCTTCATCGTCGGGTTCCCTGGCGAGTCGGAAGCGGAGTTCGAGACGCTGCTCGAATTCATCGAGCGGGTGCGCTTCGAGCGGCTCGGGATTTTCAAATACTCGCAGGAAGAAGGCTCCCGCGCCGCGAAGATGCCGGGACAAATTTCGGCGGCGCAAAAAAACGCCCGCTTCCGGCAGGCGATGACGCTCCAGCAAAAGATTGCGCGCGAAGTCGCGGCCGAAAGAGTCGGCCAGGAAATCAAGTTAATCGTTGACCAGCCGCTGATCGCGCGCACCGAGGCCGACGCCCCGGAGGTTGATACCCGGGTAATTCTGGGTCAGGCCGCGCCTGTTGGTCAGTTCGTTAGGCGAAAAATTTTGGGCGTGCGCGGCTACGATTTGCTCGCCTGAGGCGATGATGAGGGTTGACACCCGGGGCAGGGTTTGAGAGACACGTGGCCGTCTTTCCCGGCGCGGAGCGAAATTCTTGTTATGGCCGATCTGAACGAACCGAAAAAAGAGACAGTGCGCATCACCCTGCCCCCGCGGCCAACGAACCGCCCGACGGTGCCGGTGGAAAAGGAAACGACCCGCATCAATTTACCGAATCGCCCGCCCGCGCCGCCCTCGGGAGCAAAACCGCCGGATACTGGTGTGCGCCCGCCCTCTTTCGGTGCGGTCCGCCCGCCGCCTTCGATGGCGCCGAAGCCGCTGGCCCCAGTGGGAGGTACGCCGCCGGCGCGCCCGCCTTTGCCCCCGCCGCCCGCGCCTGCAGCGGGAGCGGTTCGTCCTCCGAGCAGTCTGCCGCCGGCCCCAGGTTTCAATCCACCGCCGCCGGCTGTAGCAAAGCCGCCCACCCCGCTCCCGGCGGTGCCTGCGTCTAAACCTCTTCCGCCGCCGCCGCTCGCGAAGGCGCCGGTTCCACCGCCCCCGGGCGCGACTCCCGCGGTCCCGCCACCTCCGAAAGGCGTCCCGCCATCGCCGGGAAAAGGAATCTTCCCCGCGCCGCCCGCGAAAAACGTCGTTCCGTCGCCTCCGCCTCCCGGCCTGAAGCCACCCCCAGCCGGATCGGCTCCGGCCGCGCCGCCGAAACCGATTTTCCCACCCGCTAGCCGCGGCGTTGCTCCTGCCGGGCCGCGCAAAGAGACCGCGCGCATCGCGGATTCGCCGATGAAGGCGACGGTCAGGCTCGGGCTGCAGCCGGCCAGCGTGCCATCGGCTCCGGTTGTTCGTTCTGCACCGCCGGCAGTTGCAACACCGCCGCCGCAAGGCTTAGTTGAATCGGTTCCAACGCAGCTCTGCTGGGCTCTGCTCGGCCTTTCCGCGTTGACCTTGCTCATTCAACTCTGGACTTATTTCTCTTAAAAAAATCATGGAAAATTCCGCCGCGATCACGATCGACGAAGCAAACTTTGATAACGAAGTGGTCAAGAGCACGCAGCCCGTGCTGGTCGACTTCTGGGCCGAATGGTGCGGCCCTTGTAAGATGATCGCGCCGATCCTGGACGAGATCGCGAAGGAAAAATCGGGCTCCGTGAAAGTCGGAAAAGTGAACGTCGACCACAACCAGAGCCTCTCCGCGCGCTACAACATTCGCGCTATCCCGACCCTCCTCCTGTTCAAGGACGGGACTTTGCGCGACCAGATCACCGGCATGACGAGCAAGAAGGATCTGCTCAGCCTGCTGGAAGCGCTCGCCTAACGAAGCGGCACGTTAACCTTGTAGACGTTTCGCTCTGCGAAACGCGAGTCTGCGCGCCGCCGGCAGCTAAATTGCCGACCACTCTCGCGCTTCGCAGAGCGAAGCGTCTACAACGGCCGCGGTCACCGCAAAAGGTGCAACTCCCGCCTTGCTCAACACGCCCGCGCTTCGCTAACGTCGCCGCGATTTAGCCCGCCCATGCATAAGCCGCGCCTCTCTCTTTGGCAGATCTGGAACATGAGCTTCGGCTTTCTCGGGATCCAGTTCGGCTGGGGCCTGCAGATGGCGAACATGAGCGTGATCTACGAATACCTCGGGGCGCGCCCGACCAGATCGCCAAGCTCTGGATTGCCGCGCCTCTCACCGGTCTGCTCGTGCAGCCGATCATCGGCGCGATGAGCGATCGCACCTTGGGACGATTCGGGCGGCGGCGTCCCTATTTTCTCGTCGGCGCAGTCCTCAGTTCGCTCGCCCTGATCGCGATGCCGAACGCTCGGTCTGGATGGCGGCCGGGCTGCTCTGGATTCTCGACGCCTCGATCAACGTCAGCATGGAACCGTTCCGCGCATTCGTGGCCGACAAGTTGCCCGAGGCGCAGCGCTCAACTGGATTCTCGATGCATAGCCTGTTATCGGCCTCGGCGCGGTCATTGCCTCGGGCCTCCCTTGGATGATGACGAATTGGTTTCACGTCACGGAAACGCCCTCCTCGCCCGAGCAACTGGAGCGGGTGGTGGAGGAGGAAGGCCTGCTGCCCACGCTGACGCCGCCGGAAAGCCCGCTGGCTTAGCCGTGATCCGAAACCGATGTTGCTTCGCTTTCTTTGCGCCACCCTTTTTCTTGGGATGATGTCACCTCTCCTCGCGCAAGACGGCCCGACCCTGAAATTTTCGATCCAGGGCGAAAAACTCCAGATTGACTACAGCTCTCGCGATCAGGATTGGGAGCGCACGATTTTCCTGGCGCTGAAAACCGGGTCGGAAGCGGGGTCCGCCGTCGTGCCTTTCGGCGAATCCTACGAGGGCTCGACTGTCTTTCTCCCCTTCCAGGCGGACCAGCTCTACCTGCTGCAATTGGGGACTGACCGCGCAAGGGTTTTGAAAAGAACCTGGGAGAACTGGAGTTGGAGCGAACGGGCGGAGGATAAGACCGCGGAGGTGGAGGTCGGTGCCTACGAATGCACGATTCGCCTTCCGCTGGCTTCGTTAGGTAGGAAGCTTCAGTTCGTCGTTTACTCCAAGGACTTCACCCAAAACAAGAGCTGGGGCCGGCTCTTTGGCGCGCTCGATCCGGCCGTCGTTCCCGGGGAGGGGGATAAATACATCCCGCATTTCTACGAGGTCGATCTGAGCGCGAAAGGCGCGCCGCTGGTGAAAGTCCGCGGGCGCCTCGGTCACGACGAGGAGCGGCCGCGGATTTACCAGCTTTTCGTCAGGCTCTTTGGGAACACGAACGAAACTCGTCAACCGAACGGAACGCTGGCGGTCAATGGCGTGGGCAAATTCCGGGATGTGAACGACGCGGCGCTCGCTGCCCTGCAGAAGCTCGGTTTTTCCCATGCCTGGCTGACCGGGGTGCTGCAACAGGCAACCGGGACCGATTACTCCGCCATCGGACAACCGGCGGACGATCCCGATCTGCTCAAGGGGATCGCCGGGAGCCCTTATGCGATCAAGGATTACTTCGATGTCTCGCCGGACTACGCGGTCGACCCGAAGAAGCGCCTGCTGGAATTCAAAGCACTCCTCGGTCGCCTGCATAAACATCGACTGAAAGCGCTAATCGATTTCGTGCCGAACCACGTTGCGCGCTGTTATCACTCCGACGTCAAACCGGAGATCGATTTCGGAGTGAGTGATGACCGCTCCAAATTTTTCGATCCGCGCAATAACTTCTTCTATCTCGCGCCGGGGACGCAGGGTCCACCGCTGCGTCTGCCGACCACTAAGGACGGCGCGGCGGTAAGTCCTACCTGTAGGCTGGAAGGGATGAAGTGCGACGGGCTTTTCGACGGGGAAAAGGATTTTGGGCGGGTCACTGGGAATAATGTCGCGAGCTGGAGCCCTTCGCTCGGGGATTGGTATGAAACGGTGAAACTAAATTACGGCTTCGATTTCACCGACCCTTCCAGGCAGCGCCGCGAATATCCGAATGCGCTGACGCCGGAAAAGTCAGTTCCCGATACATGGACGAAAATGGACGAGGTCATCGCCTACTGGCAGGCCATGGGAGTGGATGGTTTCCGCTGTGACATGTCACACATGGAGCCGCCGGAATTTTGGAAATGGCTCATCGCCCGGGCGCGAACGCGTGTGCCGGACGTATTTTTCATGGGCGAAGCCTACGATGGCGATCCGGCCAAGGTGCCGGGAAGCGATCCGGTCATCTCCCAGCTGCACGAGGGCAAATCGAACGTGATGTTCGATCTGCTTGATGCTGGTTTTGACGCGGTTTACGACGATCCGAGTTACAAGGCGCTGAAGAATATCTACGATGGCTCCGGTTGGGCGAACGACCTCGATCAGGCGCGCGCGGATGACTTCATCTTCCATAACTCTGTTCGTTATGCCGAGAACCACGACGAGGTGCGCCTGGCCGGCCGCGGAAACTGGAAAGATATCGGGAGCAGGATAGGGCCGGCCGTCTCGGCCGTGCTCTTTGGCATCGGCCGCGGCCCGATCATGCTCTACAACGGCCAGGAAGTCGGTGAGCCGGGCGCGGGTGCGGAAGGTTTCGGCGGCGACGACGCGCGAACTTCAATCTTCGATTACTGGTCGATGCCGGAACTGGTGAAGTGGGTGAACGACCATGCCTACGACAGCGGGCGTCTTTCGGCCGAGCAAAAAAGTTTACGCGGGAGTTATCAGCGCCTGCTGGCGGTCGCGAGCGAGCCCGCTTTTCGCTCGGGCTCCTTTTTCGGGCTGAACGCCGCCAACAACAGGAATCCAAACTTCGGCCAGGTCGGGACCGAACCGGCCGGCGGACACTGGCTTTATGCCTTCCTCCGCTACGACCCAGTCTCCGGGCAGCGCTTCCTCGTCGCGGTCAATCTTCATCCGGAATGCGAACTGAAAGAGAACCGGGTCCTCTTGCCCGCCGAGGCGATGGAGTTTCTGCACTTCGCGACTAACGAGCAAAAGCTACGCTTGCAGGAACGCCTGCGCGGAGATGTGGAGATAAGCGTCAACCGCTCCTCCCTGGCCGGACCCGACGGACTCTCCCTGCCACCGCTCGCACCCTTGACCGCCCACTTTTTTGAAATCAAGCCGTCTCACGATTAGTCTCCTCGGCGCGGTCCTGGCCGCGCTTTCCGTCCAGGCGAGCGAGCTTTTCCTTGGCCCGATCCCCGGCCAATACCGCGACGAACTCGGCGGAGCGATGGCGACGGTCAAGAATGGGCGGATGACGGTCAAGCTTGCCCCCCGCGCGGCAGCTTTTTTCGCGCCCTCGACCTAGCGATCCCCGAGCCTGGGGTTCGCCCGCATTACGAGGCCGCGACCCGCTCCAGCACTTTCATGGCGGCATTGTGACCGGGGATACCGCTGACCGCTCCGCCGCGCTTGGCGCTCGAACCGCAGAGATAAACATTCGGATACTCTGTCTCGACCCCCCAGGTGCCTGCCTCCTCCTCATTTTCCGCGAAAGGAAAGGTAAGAGTATTCTGGAAGATATTGCCGTGATAAAGACCAAGCGCTTCTTCGATATCGACCGGGCTTTTACCTTCGATGCACAAACTACCGTCACGCGCTCGCGCGAGACAATCCTCGAGCGGCTCGACCAACCACTGGTCGAGGCCGGCAAGAAAGGCGGCCTGCGCTCGCTCTCGCATCGCGGAGTTGTCTTTTTCGAAAAGGGGGAATGGGGTGTCGATCCCGAACAAAGTTAAAGTATGGAAGCCCCTGGCTCGCAGGTCAGGCGACAGGATGCTGTCATCGGTCAGGGTATGGCAATAGATCTCGCTCGGCACCTTAGCCGGAAGCTGGCCTTCGGCGGCCTGCCTATAGCTAGCTTTCATCTCAGTATAGCTCTCGTCGATGTGAAACGTGCCGCTAAATGCATCGGTGGGAGAGTTAGCGTGGTCCTTTAGCTTTGGAAGACGATGCAGGAGCATGTTGATCTTAAAGACTGACCCTTCATCAGTCGCCTTCGGTGCGTAGGAGTGTCCAAGAATCCCGGCGAGGACATTTGATCCGAAATTAACCAGAACAAATCTGGCTTCGACACTTTGCTCTTTTCCTTCGAGCTCGAAGTCGACCGTCCGGTTTAGACCTGAGACATCGAGTGCATTGATTGTGACGCTGGTCAGTATCTCGGCTCCATGTCCACGGGCCGTGAGTTCGAGCTGATGCGCGACATTGCCCATCCCGCCAACGGGGACCTTCCATTCGCCGGTCTTGTTGCCAATCAGGTGATAAAGGAAGCAGCGATTCTGAAGTAATGATGGGTCGTGCGCGTGAGTAAAGACTCCGATCTTTCCGTCCGTGAGAACTAGTCCACGGACGAGATCATCCTTGAGGTAGCGTTCGATCGCCTGCCCAAGCGGCTCTTCCGCCAGACTGCGCCATGCTTCGCGTGCGTGCTCGCTCGTTGCGAAGCTCTTTTCCAACTCGTCTTTTGACGGCAGCGGCTGGAGCAGGGTGTGCCAGACATTTTCGGCGAACGTCTTGGACAAGGCGTAAAACCGCTTCATGGCGTCGAATTCAGCCTCACTTCCGGTCAATTCGGTCATGGAGCGGCGATTCTGTGTCTCCGAGGAATTGCTAAGGAGCAGGCCACCGTAGCGGCCGTCTCTCAGGTAAGGTGTGTAGGAGGCGATGTCGCGACGGCGCAGCTCGAGTTTCAAGTCGAGATCGTCGATGATCTTCTGGGGAAAAAGGCTGACGAGATAGGAATAGCGCGAGAGCTGCGCGTCGTAGTCGGGAAACACTTTCTGCGAGGTGGTGGCTCCGCCGATATAATCGTTTTTCTCGAGGAGGAGCACACTAAGCCCCGCCCGCGCGAGGTAGGCCGCCGCGACCAGGCCGTTGTGGCCGGCGCCGAGAATTACCACGTCGTATTTTGATTTCATAAACCGTCGAGTTCCCGAACCTGATGCAACTCTCGTAAAAGTCTAACGTTCGCGTCGCCGATAGAGGATGCTCGTGCCGAGAAGGACGATCGGCACCACCAAGGCGTGCGAGTAAATCGCGGTGCGAAAGACTACGGAACGTCCAAACAAGAAACCCTGGAGACGGGTCGAGGAGGCATAGTAAACCGCAGGCGGAAGTGACACGGCGAGCGACAAGCCCACGAGCACGATCCAGAATAAGTAGCGCATTCGGTTGGAGTCCCCGTCTGGGGCTCGAACGAGCGCGGGCTGCCGGTTCAGCCAGCTTCGGTAGGCGAGCAGGACGATCGCGAACCCGACGAGAGTGCTCAGTTCCTGCATGAGAAGGTAGCGCCAGATAACCGTCGTCCCGAGTTGCATGACCGGTTCCTGCAACCATGGGATGCGCACGACGAACCATCCGTCCTCATGCGTGAAGGCGTCCCAAAAGAGATGGGTCCAGGCGCCGAGCAGGAGGGAAAACAAAAGAATCGCCCAACGCCCCAGGCTGGTTGGGAACTTCGGACAGAGCGGGAAGAGATGTTCCCGGTGCGGGGAGGGAAGAGAGTAACAGACCGGCCGGCAGAAAAAGTAGAAGACGCAAAGCATGATTACACCGGTGGGCAGACAGGCGAGAAAGCTGCCCGGGAGACTGTGCGCATATTGCGAGAGATCGAACCGACGGATGTAATAGCCGACATCCGGCGTCATGCTCCCAATCACGAGGGCCGCGAAGTCGAGCGGCACCGGACAGAGTCGTCGCAGAGGAAGGACTGCGGCCGGATGCGATAGAGTCCAGGGCATTCCTTCAGGGAAATCCTAGGACAACTTTTCCGCCACGATCTCGAGGACCAGCGGCGTAATGAGGAGCGAGTCCGGCCTGGCCGAGGCTGCGGCCAGTTCCTCCTTCACCTGCGCGGCGAAGGCCGCATCGATCCGGCCGAGTTCCTGGAGCCGCGCCAGCCCTATGCCGACAAATGAGGCCGGCCATTGCCACATGTAATCGGACGGACCTACACAGTAAATCCGGGGGACGGCTGACCTAACGAGAAAACCATTCTGCGCGAGATAGGTCGGCAGGTCGAGACCGATATCGGCTTTGCCGCCGTTCGCGGCCCAACTCGCTTTCACTTCCTCGGCAAAGCGTTCCTGGCTTGGCAACCGCGGGATGAAGCGCCAGGTGAGATAGTGCGCGTACTCATGGAAGATAGCCTTGCCGCCCGGGCGCAGGACCTGCGACAGCTTCCGGATCAGAAGCGCCGGGTCAGTCACGAAGGAAGCCACCCAGCGGCACCAGGAAAAATCATAGAAATCATCTGGCAATTCATCGGTCATCAAATCCAGCTCGTGAATTTGCACATTGGCGAGTGAACGAGAGCGGCATCTTTGCTCGAGCGCGCGGACGAAGTTACTTGAGCGCTCCAAGGCAACGACCTTTCCCGTCGGACCAACGATTTCCGCCAGGTCGGTCGCGGCGTAGCCGGGGCCGGCGCCGATGTCCAGGACGCGACTGCCGACCGTGATACCCGCTTTCTGCCAGCAATCGAGCGCGATCGGCCGCCAGATCCGGTGTTGTAATCCGAGCCGGGCTAGCTCCTCCTCGTGCGTGCCGAGGACATAGTCGCGTTCCGTCGCCATCCGCAGACGATTCCACTGGTGCGGCTTTTTCCCAGACGAATTTTTCCCTTTGCGAGTGGGAGCGTCGAAAAAGTCGGCCGGGACGGAGAGATGCTCGATTAAGGCGGAGGCTTGCTCGGAGCGTTGGCGGCCGGTTGCGCCGGGGTCACGACCGTCTCGCCGGTTTCGGGCAGCCGTTCGAGGCGTTGCTCCGATTTTTCAATCTCGCCCTGCGCACTGGCCTTCACCTCCACCGGCACGAGGCGAGCACCCGTCTCCGGGGAGGCCGCGATCCGAAAGAGGGCCGCCATCAGGTCGCGCGATTCGCTCTCAAAGATCGGTCCGTGCCCGGGAATGATCTCCTTTGGCACGTGCAAGACCCAGTAGTTGGTTTTGTTTTCACCATGCCGTTCGATGCGCCATTGCGTTCAATTGGAACGGGTCCCGGTGTAAAGGGTGATGTCTTCAAAAGCGCCCGCACGATTAGCCAGGTTCAAATCGAATGGGTCCGTTCTTAGCTCGGAAGTGCCCTTGGCGATCTTGACCAGGCGATGACTCTCGAGCGCGCCGTTGTGACCCGGCGTTCGTGTGAAATAATTGAACTGCGAAGTCTCCCCGCCGGGCTCATGATAATCGCGGAAACTTCCCGAAAAGAGTTTGGGCAGATTGGAAAGCTTGGTCCCGATCGGGAAGGCAACCCCGGTCGCCCGATCCGCGTCGGAACTGACCATGATGACGTGGGGCGCGCCAAGCGGGGTAGTGGCGTCGCGATACATATCGATCAGCTCCTTCGAGTAGATTGATTCCGCAGCGGAGTTGACCAGGAGGATGAGATCGGCCGGCTTGAAGACCCGGTCTGCCCTGGCCTTCTCCTGCCCGGGAACGAACGGCTCTTCATACAGCAGAGTCCCGACGAGGGCCTGGGCGAGGGCTTTCTCCAGGACGAGCGCGCCGAAGGAATGACCAATCACGATGCAACGCGAAATCCCCGGCGTGTCGCGCCGCGCCGTCCGGATGAGGGTGAAGATCGCTTCCGTGATCGGGGTGCTGGAAGAGATACGGGTGGCGGCATTTTTGCGCGAATAAAAACTCGATTGCTTGCTCAACCAGGTCACGGCATCGACCACCGGGTTGACCCGATGCACGACCCGGCCGCGCCAACCGAGATAGACACCGAAGACCTGCAAGCCGGATTTCTGCACGGTTTTGTCGGCCGTTAGGCGCGCGAGCAGGCCGCGGAATTGATCAACATCGGAGGCATCCCTGGGATTGGAGTTATTCTGCCAGCCATGAATGTAAGTCACGAGCAGAACGGGCCGGCCGGTCTGGCGAATGGCCTGGACCGTCTTATGCAATTGATCGCGATCCCAGAAGTCGCCTTGCTCATCGAACTCGATGAACCCTAACCGATATATGTCTTTGGCCGCACCGGGGACTCCCGGTGCCACGGCCGTTTCGCCCGGCGCTTCGCCCAGGTGATAAGCTTGATTCGCCGCGCAACCGTCGAGGAGAAAGGCGGCCGCAAACCGGAGAAGGCCGGCCAGACAAACCGCTCTCGCACAGGGATTCATGTGGGGATGTCGCTCGATCTCCAAATATCAAAAGCCGCCCGGCGGGTCAACGCCCCAGTGCAGGCCCGCGCCTTGCTTTAGGAGCGGCGCCCAGTTGTGAAACCGGGATCGGCGTGGATGCCGGGATTTGACTGGAGGAGAGAAATCCTCGAAGTCTCGCCGCAACCCGAACTAATTAGCGCCCAATTTACCATCGCACTCGAAGTAACACGCATGAGCACCTCTGAAATTTTCCTGATCGCAATGGTCATCATTTTCACCGTGCCCTATCTGGTTTGGCGGCTCCTGCGGACGGAATATTACGCCCCGCTCGTCGTGGTGCAGATCATTGGCGGCATCCTTCTCGGGCCTGGCGTCCTCGGCGCGGCTTTCCCCGATTACTACAAGTTTGTTTTCAATCCCCCGGTCATCGCTCACCTCAACGGCATCGCGATGTGGGCGGTAATGCTCTTCGTCTGGGTGGCAGGGATTGAGCTCGATATTCAAAAGGCGTGGCGCTATCGGCGCGAGACAGGAATCACCGCCGGCCTTGCCCTCGGCATGCCTTTGCTTTTCGGCTGCGGGGCGGCCCTGATTATGATCTCGATGAGCGGCGGCTGGATGGGCCCGCGAGGGCACACCTGGCAATTGATTGTCGGCGTCGGCATGGCTTGCGCGGTGACTGCTTTGCCGATCCTGGTCCTGTTCATGGAGAAGCTCGCCATCCTGCGCGAACCGATCGGCCAGCGCATCCTGCGCTATGCCAGTCTTGATGACGTCGCCATCTGGGGCGTGCTCGCGCTCATCCTGCTCGATTGGAACCGGGTCGGAAGGCAACTCGGTTTTCTGGTCGTTTTTGCGCTCGCCTCTTATCTCATACGCAAAATCATGTGGCGGATTCCGGAACGCGATCGCTGGTTTGTCGGGCTCATTTGGCTCGCGGTCTCCGGCTTTGCCGCCGATTGGTCGGGACTGCACTTCATGGTCGGGGCTTTCCTTTCCGGCGCGGTTCTCGATGCGGCCATGTTCGATCAAAAGCAGATGGACCTCTTCCGCGGTCATGTCTTGCTCGCCATCATGCCGGTCTTCTTTCTCTCCACCGGGCTGCGCACCACCTGGCAGGTCGGCGGCACGATCGTTTTCGGAGCGGCGGCGCTGCTCCTCGTCGCGTCGGTTGCCGGTAAGTTGGCCGGTGTCCACATCGCCGGGAAAATCCTCAAGTGGGAAAAGGGCGAAGCTTCGATCATCGGTTGGCTCCTGCAGACGAAGGCTTTGATCATGATCATCTTCGTCAACATCCTGCTGGATAAGAAGATCATCACCAGTGAAACCTTCACCGCCACCCTGCTCATGGCGCTGGCCAGCACGATGCTGAGCGTGCCACTGGCCGGGCCCAAGCTGGCCCGGTTGCAGGGCCTGATCTCGCGAAGCTCCTGAGGCGGTGGCGGTCTCAGACGCTACTTCGAAACTTTGACCAAAAGTTTCCGGCCCTTGAACTGAATCCCGTTGAGTTTTTTCAAGAGCAACGGGACGCGGGGCTCGGCCACGTCGACCAGGGTCTTGGTCGCCTGGAGATGAATCGCCCCGATCTCGCCTTTTGGGATCGCGGTCACGCCCGCGATCACGCCGACGAAATCGCCCGGCTGCACGGAATGCGCGCGTCCGGCGTTGAAAGCCAGCCGGACCATCCCCGGCTCGTGCGAGATCATGCCGGCTTCCTCCCGCGGGCCGCTCCGCGGCGCCCGCTCGTCGCGTTCGCGACGGTCATGTGATGGCCCGCCTTCGTATTCTTCGCGACTTCGTTCCCGGCGCCCGCGCGCGGCGGGATCAGGCGACCGATGGTAGTCCGGGCGCGGTCGGTCTTCCGCGATGGCCTGGCCGGCGCGCGGTTTCTCTTCGCCTAACAAATGAATCAGGGCCGAGGCAATGTCGGTCGGCGAATGCCCTTGCTCGAGCAGCCGGTCGAGCAATTCGTCGTGGCGTTTGTATTCGCCCTTCGCCAGCGTCTCGCGCAGCGCTTCGGCGAAGACCGTCGCGCGCCGCCCTTCCACCTCTTCCGCCGATGGAATTTTCTCGCGCCGAATGCGGCTTTTAATGAAACGCTGGATGTTTTCCAGCCGATAGATCTCCCGCCCGGCCACAAACGTCACCGCCTTGCCGCCTTTCCCGGCGCGACCTGTCCGGCCAATGCGGTGGACGTAATCCTCGCCGTCGTGCGGCAGGTCGTAGTTGAAGACGACCTCGATGTCGTCCACGTCCAGGCCGCGCGCCGCGACGTCGGTCGCGACCAGGATCTCGATCGCGCGTTTGCGAAATTTTCCCATCACCCGCTCGCGCATCGCCTGGGTCATGTCGCCGTGCAATCTGTCCGCGTTGTAACCGCGCGCGCTCAGGTGCTCGGTCAGGTCGTCGACCATCATCTTGGTCGCGCAAAAAATGATCGCGAGCTTGATGTCCTCGAGGTCGATCAGGCGGCAGAGCACTTCCAGCTTCGAGC
>JBBPZS010000115.1:0-4391 GCA_038198605.1 Chthoniobacterales bacterium
CAGGGAAGACGTCGCAGCAGATCGGGGCGCAAAGGCCCCTCCCACATTGCCTCGCCTTCTCTGCCTAACGATCGCGCTTTTTATTGCGTTGATGCCCTCGCTGGCGAGCGCAGAAGAGCCTGCTGCCAAGCCCACGCCGACGGCCGCTGAATCCACGGAGAGTCTCTCGGCCCAACGCGCCGCGTCGGAGCGGGGCAAAATTTACCAGGGCGGTCTGGCCTACACCCGTTGGCTGGACGGCATCGCTCAGCGGAGCGGGAACGAGTTTTTGCAGCGGGTGGTTTTCGACCGGATCACCTGGATGCGCTTGCTGGCTTGCGTCGGTTCGCTGGCAGTGATCGCCCTTCTCACCGGTTTTTTCCTCCGCTTCGTTAGGCAGCGGGCCGGAGCGATTGAGTCCAACGAGCACCAATCCTGGCTCGCTCTCGCCGCCGCGGCGATCCGCAAACCTCTCGCCCTCCTCATTTGGGTGATCGGTGGATTTCTCGCTTTCATGCCGATTGTGGCCGGAATTTCCTCGCGCCCGAACCGGCTTTTCCTGGCCAATTCCCTGACTGCGATCCTCTACGCCGGCCGCGTCATCGCGGTGCTCTGGCTCATCTTCCAGGCGATCCGCGCGATTGAGAAACGGATGCGCCATTGGGCGCAGAAAAGCGGAAGCGTTTTGAACAACGTCATTGTGCAGGTCGTGGGTCAGACCCTGCGCCTGGCGGTGCCTTTGCTCGCGATCATTCTCCTGCTGCCGTTGCTCGACCTGCCGGAGAAGTGGGCCTGGATCACGCAAAAGGGTTTCGGGATTCTCCTCATCGTTAGTCTCGCCTTTCTCATCATCCGCGGGGTGCGCGCGGTCCAGCAGGCGCTCCTGCGCGAATATCGGCTCGACGTCCCGGATAACTACACCGCGCGGCGCATCTACACCCAGGTCTCGGTCATCCGCAAAATCGTCATCTCGGTCGTGATCATCCTCGGGGTGGGCTCGATCCTGATGATGTTCGACGCCGTCCGCCAGCTCGGGACGAGCATCCTCGCCTCGGCCGGCATCGCCGGGATCATCCTCGGTTTTGCCGCGCAGAAAACGCTGGGCAACCTCCTCGCCGGAATCCAGATCGCGCTCAGCCAGCCGATCCTGATCGACGATGTCGTGATCGTGGAAGGAGAGTTTGGCCGGATCGAAGATATCACTCTGACCTTCGTCAGCGTGCGCACCTGGGACCTGCGCCGGTTGATCGTGCCGATCACTTATTTCATCGAGAAACCTTTCCAAAACTGGAGCCGGCAATCGGACGAGATCCTAGGCACGATTTTTCTCTACCTCGATTACCAGGTGCCGTTCGGTGAGCTGCGCGAAGAGCTGAAACGGCTGGTGGAGAAAAACGAGAATTGGAATGGAGACGTCTGCAAACTCCAGGTGACCGATACCAAACCGAACACGGTCGAAGTGCGCGCGCTGGTGAGCAGTGCGGACGCGGGCAAGAGCTTCGATCTGCGCTGCGAAGTGCGGGAAGGGCTGATCGAATTCCTGCGCAATCGTTACCCCGAAAGTCTCCCGCATCTGCGCATGACTTTGCAGCGTTTCGATGAAATGGAATCGGCGCCGGCGGAGCACCACGCCGCGCCAGTGGAAGGGCAGGAGCATGAAAGCGGCACCTCCGCGCCCGGATTGAAGGCGGAGAAACCCGATGGACCTGCTCGCTGAGATCGACGTCACCTGCCCGCATTGCGGGGAGACGTTTCCGCTGCAGATCGACACCTCGCAGGGCAACCAGACGATGGTCGAAGATTGCAGCGTCTGTTGCCGCCCGATCACCTTGCAGCTCGAATGCCGGCCGGGTGAAGTCTTGAGCGTGCGCGAGGAGGATTGAACACCTTGCGCGGGCGAAAAGAAAATCGTACAAAGGAAAGATGTTCCATAAGGACGCGATCGTGCGACTCCTGCGCGACAACGACCCCGCCACCGTTGCGTTGCTGAAGGAGCAGCTGCTCGAATCCGGCAGCGAAGGAGTCGCTGCCCTGCGCGACCTGCTCAATCTCGACGACGAAGCAGTCACGGCCCATGTGCGCGAAGTGCTGGAGAAAATCGAGACCGACGAAGCGCACGACGACATGTTGCTCTGCGCGCATCTCTTTCCCGAGCACGGCGACATCGAGGCGGTCTGGTGGCTCCTGACCCTTTGTTTTGAACCAGACGCGCCAGTGGCGAAACTGCGCCGCAAGCTCGATGCCTGGGGACGCCGGCTGCGCATGCTCGTGGCCAAGGCAGGCTCGGCCCGCGAACGGTTGCAAACGCTGACCACTTTCATGGCAGAAGACCTCGGGTTTCGCGGTAATGCGGAGGAATATTACGACCCGAAGAATTCGCTCCTGAGCGATGTGATCGAGACTCGCCTCGGCATCCCGATTTCGCTCGCGATGCTTTATGTCATCGTCGGGCGCCGGGCCAACATGCAGATCGACGGGATCAATCTCCCGGGGCATTTCATCGCGCGCTACGAGCGAATCTTGTTCGATCCCTTTCACCAGGGACGAATTCTTTCCCGGCCCGATTGCGAGGCGATCCTGGCCCGGCAACGGCTGAAAACGGAGTCGAGCTATTTTGCGCCGGCCTCGCCGCGACTGGTCCTGATGCGAATGCTGGCCAATCTCCTTTTCATTTTCGAGCGCTCCGGCGAACGGCAAAAGCACACGCTCGTTATGAGTTGGCTGAAAGCGCTCGATCGCGAACGCGCCTGATCAAAGGTCTCGCCGGGCGAGCAGGTCCTCGAGCGCGCGTTGCCGTTCCCGCTGCCGGCGCGCTTTGAGAACGTTGGCGTGCTTGGCCCGGACGCGTTCCGTGCATTTCGGCGTCGGCACTTTGTGACCGGCCCGTTCCAGCGCGTGCACCGCCGCACCGCGAAGCGAAGCTTCGTGGTCCGCGCAAATACTTAAATCGCGGCCGAGAGCGTCGGCGAGAATCTGGAGGGAAGCGGGCGATTGCAAGATGCCACCGGAAACGACGATCCGTTTCGACCGTCCGATGGCGCCTTCCAACTCGGCGAGGATTTCCCCGAGGCGATAACAAACCGCCGCCGTCGCCGCGTGCAGAAGATCGCCCGCCGTGCTCGCCTGGGTGAGTCCGTGGATGACCCCGTTGAGATTCTCCGGCCAGGTCGGGGCGCGTTCACTGACCCAGAACGGCAGAATCGTGAGGTCGGCGGCCGCGGCGCTGGCTTGGCGCAGCAATTTCTCCAGCGCGTCGTTGTCGTTAGGCAAACGCAGCTCGCGCAGGCACCAGGCGCGGAGGTTGCCGGCGTTGCTGACCGCCCCGCCGAGGAGCGTGCGCCTTTCGTCGACCACGTAACGGAAAAGACCGAAAGGCAGCGGCACGTCCTCCGCCGGAATGGTGCGAACGGCCGCGCTTGTGCCGACATTGATCGCGACCACGCCTTTGCCGGAAGCGCCCGAGCCAAGATTACTGGCCGCGCCGTCGCCGATGGCCGGGTAAACGGTCAGGTCACGCGTTCTCACTTCATCATCCAGGGGATTAAGTTGCCTTCTCGTTAGGCCGGAAATTTTCAAAAGCTCGTCGTCCCAGTCCCGCAGCGCGAAGTTATAAAGTCCGGTGCCGCTCGCCATCGAGTGGCTGCAGGCGCGGACGCCGAAAACCTGCTCGAAGATCCATTCCGCCGGCGAAACCCAGCGCGCGACCCGGCGAAAAAGACGGGGCTGGGTGCGGCGCAGCCAAAGCAGCTTGGCCGGCCAAAAGGAGGCGCGCAGCATGCAGCCGGTTCGTTGCTGGAGGGCGCGCTCGTCGAATTTCTCCCGCAACGCCGCCGCCTCCGCGGCACAGCGCGCATCAGCCCAGGTGAAGACGGGAGTGAGCGGCTGCCCGGCGGAGTCGAGCCCGAGGAGGCTGTGCCAGAAACCGGACCCGGCGACGACGCTGATGTCGCTCTTCGTTAGGCGGCGGGTCTGGCGCAGGCAGCGGCGCGTGGCGCGCAGGAGAACCTGCGGATCGAGCTCCGCGCCGTGACTGGCCGAGTGCCGGACCTGGTAAAGCTGGTGGGCGTTGGAGCCGGGGATGGGCTGTGCGGTTTGATCGAAGAGCGCGCTCCGGACGGAGGAAGTGCCGAGGTCGAGAGCAAGGACAACCGGCTCGGTTAGGCGGCGAGGCATGAGATAATTAATCGTGTTTTGCGTGCAGATTAAGCTTTAAGTCCTCTGCTACGCCCGCGAAAATCTTTTCATCGCGAGCGCCGCGCGATCTCATTCGATGTATAAAAAAATCCTCGTCGCCCTCGACAACAGCCCGACCGATCGGGCGATGTTTCCCCACATCACGGAGCTGGCTCGGCTGCACCACTCCGAACTGCTCCTGGTTCATATCGCCGATGGCTGGGCGGCGCGAAACTACA
>JBBPZS010000116.1:0-25970 GCA_038198605.1 Chthoniobacterales bacterium
ACAAAATTTGAGAGCGCGTTGATGTCGTAAAAGAGGAGGCGCCCATCGCGATCGTCGGTGATGTATTCAACTCCGCCGACGTCGATCGCGGCCGCGCCGACAATCCGCTCGACCATTTCGATGATGTCGTCGGTAGGCTGGCACGGCTCGATCTTCAATCCAGCCTTCGGCCCGTCGGCGAGGCAGACGGCTGAGGCCGCCGCGCTTTCCGTTAGGCAAATCTCCGCCGGGCAAAGAGTGAAGTTTTCGCCCGAGGTAAAGATCTTTAGCGCGTAAAGAAATTTGCCGCCCAGCGTCTCGACGCGCGTGATGTGTCCGCCCCGCGCGGGAATGAATTCCTGCATCAGCGCGGTGTGATCGACGCCGAGGCCGATCTGTTGGCGGGCGATTGCCGACTGCAGTTCGGCCATGGAATTCACCCGCACGATCCCCGCGCCGCGCCCTCCGATGTTCGGTTTGATCAAGAACGGATAGCCAAACTCCCCGGCAAGGCGTTTCGTTTCGTCGAGACAGTTGACCACCCGCGATCGCGGGAATGCGACCCCGAGTGAATGGAGCAATGCAAGCTGCGCCGCCTTTGACGTTTCGATCGCGAATGCCTCTGGTCCGTTGATCACGCGAGTGCCGGTGCTCTCGACGTGGGCGAGGAAATCGCGCGTAAAAAAAATGCCCTGCTCGTGGCCGCGCAACCAGGCGGAGGCACTCATGCGGTTGAAGAGAAGGGAGTAAACCTTCGCGCGCGAGCCCACCTC
Organism: Chthoniobacterales bacterium; assembly: GCA_038198605.1. Lineage (GTDB taxonomy): Bacteria > Verrucomicrobiota > Verrucomicrobiia > Chthoniobacterales > UBA10450 > Palsa-1392. The sequence goes on from JBBPZS010000116.1 coordinate 753, forward strand.
ATAGGAGTGGCAACTGGCCTCCAGCTTCACGTAGCGCGTGCCGCGCTGATCCAATTCAGCGAAGAGCGGACGAAACCAATCCGGATGTTCGAAATAAACGGCGATTGGCAGTGGGCTGACGCTCATGAATATTTGTGCCTAACGAATCGGTCTGGGAGCGAGACTTGGAATCTGCTATTCGCCTGCTCCCCAGTAGCGCTGCTGAAACGCGGCGCGCCCGGATGCGAAATGATACATCCCGTAGGCCATCCGGTTCTTCAGGTAATACTTCTGATGATACTCCTCGGCGGTCCAAAACTTGCCGGCGGGCAGAATGACGGTGGCGATTGGCTTGGAAAATCTGCCCGAGCTTTGCAACGCCGACTTCGACGCTTCGGCCGCCGCATGCTGCGCTTCATTATTGTAAAAAATCGCGCTCGTATATTGCTCGCCCACGTCGCGAAACTGACCGTCGCGCTGGATGGGACTGATGTTGCGCCAGAAGACCTCGAGCAGTTTGGCGTAACTGGTCTTCGCTGGATCGAAGGTGACCTCGATCGCTTCGCGGTGACCCGTCTCGCCCGAAGAGACTTGCTCGTAAGTGGGATTGGGTTCCGCGCCGCCGGCGAATCCAACAAGGGTGGAGATGACCCCGGCGGTATGATCGAACGGCGGCTGCATGCACCAGAAACATCCTCCGGCAAAAACCGCCTTCTCCGCCGGGGCGGGAACGACCTGTGCAGACACTCCGCCGGCCGCCGCAAGAGCGAAACAGAGGAGCAGAGTTAGCCTCATCTTCACGGAACTAAGAGGCGCGGTTTGCCGCCTTATTCCGAAAAGGATTTCTCGTTTTTACGACGCTTGAGAAACGCGCTGATTTTCGCGCCGTCGAAGATTGGCGCGGAACAGGTCCGGTCGGTGCAAACGAAAGCGGCCGCCCGATCGAGCGTCGGGTAGGGTACGTCAGGATTAGGCAAAGGACCTTCCTTCGCATCCCACCATTCCACGCGCTTGTAGGGAGTGGGCTGCCGCAGCGCCGCGGCGAAGAGTTCACGCGCTCTTGCATCTCCTTTGCCACCGACCACGGTGAGGTGGAGCGGTGGCCGGTTTAACTCCCGATCGGCCAGCAAAATTCCGCCGATCAAAAAGCCGCGACGCGCCGCTACTCCCGGGGCCGCCAGATAGCGCATGGCGTGCTCCGCCTGCTCACGATTCGCGGTCTCGCCAGTGTAGTAAAACAGCAGATTCGTTAGGCGAGCGAAAACCGTGTTTTCATCCACCTGCGGTTTCGGCGCCAGTTTCCCCCCTAACGAGCCCTCGAAGGCAAGGTAACCGGCCTCGCCCTTGAAATGTTGGGCGGCAAATTTCGCGGTTTCACCGGCACGCTGCAGCCATTTACGATCGGCCGTTACCTCGTAGAGCGTGAGAAAAGCGCGCGCCACGTAAACCTGGTCGCCGAAATACGGTCCACCCGGATCCTTCTCGCCGTGCCGAAATCCGCCTTTGCCTAACGACCGGTGAGCGATGATCCAATCCGCCGCGCGAATCGCATCGGCCAGCGCGCCGCCGTCACCCGTCACGGCGGCAAAGGTGGCGAGCGCGTTGATCGCCCAGCCGTTTTCGCGTGTGTAAATATGCTGGTCGACACGCGGGATTCCGCGGGCGCGGCGGGCCGCGTCGTCGAGAGCAAAGTAGTCAGCAGAATGTTCGCCCTCCACGAGATCAGCATCCTGGCTGGTGTAGAACGCGCCCTCCGGACTGGTCAGAAATTTTCTCAGGTAATCGCGAATGCGGGTGGCGGCTCGCAGGTATTTCGGATCCGGCCAAAGCGCGTAGGCCTCGGCATAAATGCGGAGATTCTCCGCCTGGAATTGCATGATCTTTTCAAAATGCGGATGCTTCCAGTCACCATCGGTCGAGTATTGGTAGACGCCGCCCCAGACCGGATCGATCAATTGCAATTGCGCGTCGAGCGTCTCGCGCGCCATGCGCTCGAAGTCGTGATTACCCGCAATGGTTTGCGCGAGACAAAACTCGATCACATCCCAATCGAGAAACTTTTGCGCTGTGCCCCAGCCGTGATTTTTGGCGTCGTAATCCGCGCGCAGGACCTGCTCCAGTTTCTCTCGCATTTCAGTCGTTAGGCCGGCGGCACTGCCTGGTTCGACGGGCGTTTCTTTCGTGATCGAAGGGCCGGGCGAAGGATCGTCGATGATGGCCTGCAACATCGAGGCCATCAGCTTGGGCGGCAGATAACCGCGACGTTTCACGATTTCACTACCATCGCTGTTGAAGACGACCGTCGCGGGCCAGCCGTAATCCTCGTAGCGATTGGAAATATCGGGCCGTGAATCCTGGTCGACTTTCAGAGCGAGATATTTCGATCGGACGAGCATGATGACTTTCGGATCCGCGTAAGTTTGCGCGTCCATCACATGGCACCAGTGACACCAGACCGCTTCGAGATCGAGGAGGACGAAACGGTGTTCGCGTTGCGCTTGTTCGAAAATCGAGTCGGACCACGGCTGCCAATCGATCTTCGCTTCTTCGGCGATCGCACTCGTCCACGCGCCGAGGTACAGCACGAGAGAGAGCACGCGTCCGCACGCACTTCTCATTGTTCTTCCCGCGCGGCCTCGCGGCACGAGATCAGCGCGCCGAGGAAATAGAGCAAATTGATCGCTGCGATATCGAATTTTCCAGTGAGGCGCGATCCAAAGGAGAGCACGATGAAAACGAAGAGGCTGAAAATGAGGGTGAACTTGAGAACCTGTTTCGGTTTGCCCGGCAAAAACTCGCCTCTGAGTAGACTAACGACGAAGCCGAGCAGGGCGATGCTCTCCAATACCGCCAGGAAATAGTAGACGGCGGGCAGGCCGCCCGGCAGGCCGGCGAACCAGGTCGGGCCAAACTGTTTCAGAAACCAGTCGGGCACGCCCGCGCTCCATTTCAGCCAGGCGGACAGTAAAAATGTCGTGCCGAAGAAAAGTTGGATCGCGAGGTCTTGCCCGTGCCGAGCAGTCGGTTCATTTCACCGGTCTTTCTTTACGCTGCGGTCGAAATACTTCGCGAGAAGAGCGTCGAGCGAGAAGGCGCCCGGACCGCAGACGAAGACAATGACGACGGCGAAGAGAAAGAGGAACGGCGCGGCGCTGGTGAACTTATCGGGGTCGGTGAAGATCGAGCGGATGCCTTCGCTCTCGGTCGTGATGTAGGCGACCGTGAGCAGAATCATAAGCGGCACCGAAACCAACCGGGAGGCCAGACCGACGAGGAGGAGCAAACCGCCGAAGCATTCCGTGCACGCGACGAGGATGGCTTGCGCATGAGGGAACGGAATCCCGAGACTGTCGAAGTATTGGGCCGGTTTCGACAAATCCATCAGCTTGCCTTTGCCAGTGAGGAAAAACTGCCAGGCCCAGAAGAGGCGGATGATGAGAAGGACCAGCGAACGCAGCGCGTTCCCGATCGTGATCAGCCCGCGGTAGAGTTTTTCGAGAAGTGCGATCATGTCGTAAGGGAAGCCGGCGGCTCGTTAGGCCAGAGGAATTTTTTTTGGCCACAGATGAAACACAGACGGGGAGAAGAGTTGGACCTGATCCGATCTGTGAAAATCTGTGTTCATCTGTGGCAAAGAATCAGATACCGGACGCGCCCTTTGGCCGGCAGCGTTGGAGGGACGGGCGCCGTCCCGTCCGTGTTTGATCAAGAAACGCGGATGACACGGAGGTCGTCCCTCCACGCAACTCGTTAGGCGAACGTAACTCATTTGTCGGGCTGACAGAACCAGCCGAGCGCCGACCAATCGTGGAACCATTCCTGGATTTGGCGGCCCCAGTCCACGCCGGTGCGGGTCGATTTGGCGAGCGCGGCGACGCAGGCTTTCTCCACCGTTTTGCCTTTCTTAAAGCCCTGCAGAATGGCGAAAGCTTCCGGCTCGAGCCGCTTGTAGTAGAGCATGTTGTCGTAGCGGTGGACGACGAGATGAACGCGCTCCCGTCTGGGCAGCCGCAGGTGGCGTTTCCGGATCGGCGCCTGCGGCATCGATTCGAAAGTGTTGCTCGCTTCGTCCCGCAGGACGTCGCCCTCGCGCTTCTTGATCGCGAGGAAAAATTTATCGACCGCGAAGTGCAGTTCGAGGAGCGAGAGGTAAGGCTGCAAACCGAGCCGTAATTTTGATGGCGGGGTGTCGAGAACATCGTCCGTCGTGAGCTTTGGCCGCGCGGCGTCATCGAACGCCACGACCTGGGCCCACTCAAAGCGCGCCATGTCGAGCGCGAGCTCTTCGTTAGGCGCAATCCACTTCGGCTCTTCGCGGAGGAATTTCTCGAGGCGCTGGCCAAGATTACGCAGGGTAAAAGAGGCGGAGGGATATTTCGCCAGGTAGGCGGTGGCGAGCTTCATGAACTTCTTCTCGCCCACGATCGCGCGCAGCCCGGGGTAATCGTCGTAGAGGCAATCAAGGATGCGAAACCAGTAGACCCGGTTGTAAATCTCCAGCCGCTCGAACGAGCTCAGGCGATCGTTAGGCTTGATAAACCCCTGCGCAACCGACGTCATGCTTGTACCGTCGGTCCAGCGCGATTGCATCCGGTCGCGCGCCGTGAGCGGGCGGAAAACCGCCGTCGCCATCAGGGTCTGTAATTCCTTTAACTGCGCCCGCGAGCTGACCGGGTTGCTGGAGCGGCGGTCGATGACCGATGTCTTCGCTTTTCCTCGAGGCGGCCTTCGGCGGTCATCGACCGCCGCTACAACCTGTTTGCGGCCACCTTTAGGCGTTCGCGTTTTGGAATTGCTTTTCGACAAATTGATTCGCTTTCAGCGCCTCATTGTGGACCTCTTCGAAGGTCGGGATGCGATCGTCCCATTCGAGCAGGGTCGCCGTCTTGCCGACCAGCTTGATAGCGTGCGCGTACATTTTCCAGACCGGGTCGAGTACCGGATGATCGTGGGTATCGAGAATGTATTTTTCAAACTTGGAATGCCCCGCGATGTGGATTTGCCCGACGCGATGATGCGGGACGTTGTTCAGATAGTCGTAGGGATCGAAATTGTGGTTCTGGGATGAGACGTAAATGTTGTTTACATCGAGCAGGATTCCGCAGTCGGCCTTCTCCACGACTTCGGAGAGAAACTCCCACTCCGTCATTTCCGAGGCGTGAAATTCCGCGTAGCTACTCACGTTCTCAACGCAGATCGGCACCTCGAGGAAATCGCTCGCTTCGCGAATGTTGGCCGCGGTCGTTTTGGCGGCCGAGAAAGTGTAGGGCATCGGGAGCAAATCGTGAGTGTAACGTCCATCCACACTCCCCCAGCAAAGATGATCGCTCAGCCAGGGCGTGTTCGTCCGCTTCACGAGCCGCTTGATCTTTTTTAAGTGCTCGCGGCTAAGCCGGTCGGCCGAGCCGAAATACATGGCCACGCCGTGCTGCACGACGCGGTATTGCTCGAGAATCTGGTCGAGCACTTCGAGCGGGCGTCCGCCGTCGACCATGAAATTTTCCGAGATGATCTCGAACCAATCGACGACCGGTTTCTTCTCCAGAATGTGCCGGTAATGCGGCACGCGCAGGCCGATGCCGATGCCGTAGTCGTTGAAATTATTGAAAGGGTTTGCGGGCATGAAATTGCCTAACGAAAAACGAGGTGTGTCCGCTCTGCGGACCGGGATGCGCTGGCCTGGCTGTAGACCCCGGTGGCGCAACGCGTCGCTTCTGCCCAAGCCCCGACCTTGACGCCGAGTTCCTCTGACCGGGGTCAGCGACCCCGGCTACAATTACGACTCCGCGACTGAACGGATGCGAGGACATGAACAACATTCCGGCAAAAGAGAATCGGAGAATAGAACTCCGACTCTCCACTAGCTCGCGCCGAGAGGCGCAAACGCGAATATCTTACTTCGAGGGGCTTTCCGCAGGATGGCTGCCATCGGTTGCGCAGCCGCCTTTTCCTTTGCAGGAATTCTTGCCTTTGCAGCCGTTGTCGCCGGTTTTGCAACCGCCTTTGCCTTTGCAGGAGTTCTCGCCTTTGCAGGAGTGAACGTCCTTCGTGTCCTGCTTATCGCCCATCTGGCTGAGCGAGACGCCGGCTTTGCCAGTCGCATTGGCGGCGTGCGCCTGGACGGCGAACGAACCGCTCATCAATCCGGCGATCGCTGCGCCGGCAAGGATTGTTTTCGATTTCATGTTTGTTCTTTCTGTTTTGGTTTATTACCCGCAACCGAATGTTCCTCGAATCAATCGGGGTCGGTCCGGATAAATCGGTGTGGAGGGTGAACAAATTTCTGCATTTGACGAAGCGCTGAACGGAAATAAGAAGGTGTCGCACACAGATTATTCCCCGGCGACTGAATAATTTTTTTCCTGGAGACGCAACTACCAGAGTGCGCAATGCCGCCAGGCGCGCAAAATTCGACGCACCAAATCATGACTCTGGAATGATCGCTTTGCGCACGGCGGCGAGTGGCGCGTCGTCGTGCAGGACGACCGTCGAACCGTGTCGTTCGATCCCGAGTTGTTTCCAAAGCTGGTCGAGATCCACCGGATGGGGCGAGTCCTTCATCTGCGCATACAGTTCCTGCAAAACGGGAACGCCGGTCGCGCCGTCACCTGCTTTGAGCGCGCGCTCCAGACTCCAATCCACACTAATCGAACCGCCTGCCCGTGTGATGCCACGAAGCGCGTCTTCCAAGCCCTTTGCGTTCGCGCTTTGACGTCGGATTTCCACATCGGCCAATAAACAAAAGAGCGCTCCGCCCCAGTAAGTCCTCCCCCAGGTCGGCGTGTGATCCAGACCGCGATCGGCAGACTCAGGCAAACCTTGTGGCATGTCGCGCACGATGTTGGACCAAGCCTGCTGTGCGCGCAGATTTCCGACGCGTGCGCGCGCGATCGGCTCCACGTAGGTCGCCAGACCCTCCTCGATCCAATGATGCCGGTCAGGCACGCTCGGGAAAGCGAGATGGACCATTTCGTGCGTCATCAGCCAGTCGGAATCGAAGTGCGCAGCGGTCGTGGAACGACCAACTGAAACGGTAATCACGCCGCCGTCGCGCGTGCCGAAGGTTCTTCCGGAATCGATGCGATCGCCTGCGACCTCGCGGATGCGGATGCGGAGGTGAGCGACGGGATAGCGGCCGTAATATTTTGTCACGGCACGGGCGGCGGTCGTGATCCATTCCAGAGCGAACGTGCGAGGAAAATCGCGGTCGTTAGGCGGAAAGGCGATCTCGATTTGACCACCGCCGATGGCGAGTGATTCAGCCGATGCGGGGAACGCGTGGAAGAGGAAAGCAAAAACGCAGGTGAAGAGTATTTGAGATCTCATGCGGCGGTCGGCCGGGGACAGCGTCCCCGGCTACAGCTAGCGCCGAAAAATGGTTAGCTCACCGGCAAATCGCCAAGCTTCGGCTGATTTTACGAGACCGGCTCGGACCGGGTTATTCCGCACGTAATCCCACTTTTGATCCATAGCTTTCGTCCGAGCGAATCAGATGATCAAAAAACTCCGCCTGCCAAAAAGGGCCTGAGCGCGCCACTGTAGCCGGGGACGCTGTCCCCGGCCGGATGAGGGCATTGATGCGCCGACTGGTATATCGCTTCCAACCGCCAACAAATTCCGAAAGCGACTTCGCATCTCTTTCCGGCGCACAGAAAAAATGCACGTGATCTGGCATCACGACGTAACGGCCGACAAGCCACGCGTGCTTTTTCGAGCCCGTGCGCCATTCGTTCAAGAGAATCTCGACGACATCATCTCGCGCCAAAACCTTCCGGCGTTTTTCGGTGCAGGTCGTGACGAAATAAATCGGCGGCACCACCCAAACTCGCTCGAGCCGGGTGAGATGTTTTCGCATTGTTCGGGGGACCGGGGACAGCGTCCCCGGCTACAATATCAGCGCGAGGGCTCGTAGTCCTCGGGGTGCGTCTGCGGCAATGGAGGCGGTTCACTCGAAGAACGCGGCTCATCGTGCCGACGTTCCCGTCGGGGGCCGCGTCCACCACCACCACCACCGGCGCCGCTGCGACCACCACCGCGGCGTTCGCCGCGATCGCCACCTCGTCCGCCACCACCGCCGCGATACTCACCGCGCGGTTCGCCGCCATCACCCCCGCTCGGCGGAGTGAAGGTTTCAGCTTCGCCGCGATCTTTCATCGCTGCTTTACGGGAAAGTTTCACTCGGCCCTTGTCGTCGATGCCAATGCATTTCACCCACATCATTTCGCCGACCTTGGCGACGTCTTCGGTTCGGTTCACCCGGAAATCCGCCAACTCGGAAATGTGGACGAGACCATCCTTGCCCGGGAACACTTCGACGAAGGCGCCGAACTCCTTAATCGAGACGACCCGGCCGTGGTAGATCTCGCCGATCTCCATTTCCTTGGTCATGCCGCCGATGATTTCCTTCGCCCGCGCCATGCTCTCGCCGCTGGTGGCGTAGATGTGGACGGAGCCGTCGTCTTCGATGTTAATCTCCGCGCCGGTCTCGGCTACGATTCCCTTGATCGTCTTGCCGCCCGGTCCAATGAGAGCGCCGATTTTCTCAGGGTTAATTTTGATCGTCTCGATCCGCGGCGCGTATTTGCTGAGGGATTCGCGCGGCTTATCGAGCGCCTCGGCCATGATCCCGAGAATCTTGATCCGCGCATCTTTTGCGCGATGGATCGCCTCGGTCAGGATTTTGTGGCTCACGCCCGGAAGTTTCAGGTCGAGCTGGAATCCGGTGACACCGTCTTTCGTTCCGCAGAGTTTGAAATCCATGTCCCCGAAATGGTCTTCTGAACCAATGATATCGGTCAGGAGATTGTAGCGCTTGAGATTGCCGCTCTCGTCGCTCTCACTCACCAGGCCGACGGAAATTCCGGCGACCGGGGTCTTAATCGGAACGCCGGCGTCCATCAGGGCGAGCATGCCGGAGCAAACGCTGGCCATTGAAGTGGAGCCGTTGGATTCCATCACTTCGCTCACGATGCGGATGGCATAACGAAAATCTTCTTCGCTCGGCACGACCGGCTCGACCGAACGTTCGGCGAGCGCGCCGTGACCGATCTCGCGCCGGCTGGCGCCGCCGAAGCGGCCGGTTTCACCGACGCTGAACGGCGGGAAATTGTAGTGCAGAAGGAAGCGTTTCGAGGTTTCGCCGCCGCCATAGGCATCGATGTTCTGCGCTTCCTCGATCGGGGCGAGAGTCGCAAGCGCCATCGCCTGCGTTTCACCGCGCTGGAAAATCGCCGAGCCATGCGCGCGCGGCAGGACGCCCACTTCGCAGGTGATCTTGCGCAGATCGTCGTAACCGCGGCCGTCGACTCGCTTCTGCTTGTCGAGGATGTTGGTCCGGAAAGATTTTTTCTGGATGTAGTCGAACGCCTGGTTAATCGCGAACTTGTCCGATTCCGGGAATTTCTCGAGCACCGCCGCCTTCACTTCGTCACGCAAACCGCCCACGGCTTTGCTGCGCGCGACTTTGCCTTCGGTGTAAAGCGCGGCTTCGATTCGATCGCCGGCGACGCGGTCGGCGATTTCGAGAATCTCGGGCTTCACTTCCAAGAGCGGCATTTCGCGTTTCGGCTTGCCGACCTGAGCCGCCAGTTCTTTCTGGATGCGGATCATTTCCTTGGCGTGTCCATGGGCAAACTCAAGCGACTTGATGAACTCCTCTTCCGGCAGCTCATCGGCTGCGCCTTCGATCATGATGATGTCATTCTCCGTCCCGACATAAACCAGGTCGAGATCGCTCTGCTCGCGTTCGACATGGGTCGGGTTGGCAATGAACTCGCCGTTGACCCGGGCGACACGGACCGCGCCGATCGGGCCTTTGAACGGAATATCGGAAACGCAGAGCGCGGCGGAGGCGCCGTTGATCGCGAGAATATCAGGATCATTTTCGCCATCCGCGCTGAGGAGGATGGAAATGATCTGGGTGTCGTAAAGATAACCGGCCGGGAAAAGCGGGCGGAGCGGCCGATCGGTCATGCGCGAGGTGAGCGTTTCTTTTTCGCTCGGACGACCTTCGCGCTTGAAATAACCGCCCGGGAATTTTCCGACGGCGGCGGCTTTTTCACGGTAATCGACCGTGAGCGGGAACCAGTCCTGGCCTTCCTTCAGGGAAGTGGCCGAGACGGCGCTGGTGAGAACGATCGATTCGCCGCAGGAGACGATGACCGAGCCATCGGCCAGCTTGGCGATCTTGCCGGTTTCGATGGTGATTTGCGTGGACCCGATTTGGGCCGTGACCTTGTGTTGCATAACTTGGATTTCTGGATGTGCGAAACCCAGGCCGGTCACCCTGATTGTAGGTTTTAAATCCAATGTGGGAGGGGCCTTTGCGCCCCGATCTGCGCGCGGCCGATCGCCGCACAAAGGCGGCTCCCACATTTGAAGTTAAAACCTAAACTCAAGGTGCACTGACGGCCTGGTCGCCGGTTGTGTTGGTTTCCCGAATGGCGCAAGCGGCGCGCGCATGAACGCGAGCAACGCCAGAGATAGTTCCGCGGTTATTTCCGCAGGTTCAGCTTCTCGATCACCGTCTTGTAGCGGTCGTTTTGTGACCGGCTCAGGTAATCGAGGAGGCTGCGGCGCGTGGCGACCATTTTGAGGAGGCCGCGGCGCGAGGAATGATCTTTGGCGTGACTCTTCAGGTGTTCCGTGAGCTGGGAAATCCGGCGCGTCAAAAGTGCAACCTGCACGTCCGCGCTTCCGGTGTCTTTCTCATGGAGCTGGAACTCCTTCATATTCATCGTGTCACTGCTTTCTGCCATAAGCGAAGCGGGACTGTAGATGAAGTTGGCGGTTTGGCAAGGTGCGGTCTTTTTACCCTTCCTTCAGCGATAACACCGAGCGCTTTATCCCGGATGCGGAGAAAACCTAACCGCTCGGAAAGCGACCAAACGGCCGCGGCGCGCCTTGCGAGTTTCGGGTCCGCACGACGTCGAGGCCGTAAATGGTTTCCCGGTGCTGCCGCGCCAGGCGCGCGTCCGCATTATTAATCGCGCTTTTCGCGGCTTCCGCCCGCGCCACCAGCGAATTGGGGTTAATCCAGAGCTGCAGAGAAAGCTCGGCCCAGGTCGGGGTCTTCGCGCGCAGCGCCAGGATCCGGGCAAAACTTCTCCCGCTCCCAACCGCGAGCGAATCCGCCACCGGCAATTCGCCATAGCTCAAACCCGTTTCGGCTTGCTGCGCGAAGAGAACTTCGATCGGCACCTGCGCCTGGGCCGAGACGGCCGCCGGCACCAGGCCCGTTCCGCGCATCACTTTGCCCGCTTGTGCGTCGAGCGCGTCGATCGCCTTGCGGAACGCGGGTTCCTCCCCGGTCATGGTGCGGGCGTAGAACCGGACCTTGGCGGCACCCCAATAAGCGTACCCGTGGTTGGCGCGATCCAGATGGTTTGATCTTTATTCTGCGCTTGAGCAGTGAAGCAGGGGACTAGCGCAAGGATCCCGAGGGCGACTAGGAACTGACTCATTTTCTTCATGAGTCGATCCTGAACTTCCGTAAATCCACAAGGAGATTTTCCAAAGAGATAAAGCATTTTTCCCGGTCGTCGAGACCCCCCTCGTCTTCGTGCTCGAAGTCGAGTCAGCTGTGATGCCAGTCGCGCGGGTCGCTAGAATCGTTAGGCGAAAGGCCGAGCGTGTCTCCCCCGGTCGTGACGCCGAGGCCGAGGACGGTCCGGTTCACATAGGCGAAATAGCTCGCGACCTGATTGATCTCGAGAATCTCGCCATCGCTCAGGCCCGCGTCGCGCATTTCCTTGATCGCGTTTACCTCCAGGCGAGCCGGGGCCGAGGTCAGGTCGCGCGCATAGGAAAGCGCCGCGCTCTCGCGCCGGTCGAAAATTTCTCCGAAAACATTCGTCTCCAGCGCGCTCCGAATCGCGTTCGCGCGCGCCTCGTCTTTCAATAAACGCCGCAACCCGGCGAAGTGATGTTCGACACAATAGCTACACCCGTTGAGCAGGCTGACATAGATCCCGATCGTCTCGAGCAGCCATTTCGGGAGCTGGTTGCCGTGATGATGGAGCACATTCTTATAGAGCGCCATGTGCGCCTCGAGCGTGTGCGGACGCAAGCTGTGAATCTGAAGAACGTTATCGATCCGACCGTCAGGTCCGGCGAGCCGTGCGTAGAGTTCATGCAGCGCGCCTTCCGCGTCCGCCGGGCCGATTATGCGAATCCAGCTCATCACTCGTCACTCGCCATTCACATCCGGCCGCGCTGTTTGTAGAAGTGATAACGATCGAGGATCGACTCGACGTATTTTTTTGTGCCGGGAAAATCGATGTTTTTCTGAAAGGCCCTGGCCGAGATGGGATCCTTGCCGGTCCCGCCCGCCCAGCGTTGTGCGCGACTCGCTCCGGCGTTGTATTCAGCCAGCGCAAAGGGCGTCGGGTCGGCGGCCTGTTTCCAATGCTGCGCCGCCCGGCCCAGATACCAGGCACCGGCCTGCAGGTTCGTTTTCGGATCGAACAATTCTTCGACCCGGAAATTCTCGACCTTGTTCGCCTCCGCCCATTCGCGCGCCGCGATCTCGCTCACCTGCATCAGCCCGCGCTCGCCGGCCCCGCCGAGCTTTTGCGGATCAAGCCGGCTCTCCCGCCAGACGACCGCCTTGACCAACATCGGGTCGAGCTTGTTCGCCGCCGCGACCGCGTGGATCAGATGATCGTATTGTTGGAAACGAGCCGGGCTGAGCCATTCGAAGAGGGTGTAAAACGGATCGCCCGAGCGCAGGGCGAGCAGGCCGATCCCGACTCCGGCCGCGAGCAAGACGCAAATGATGACCTTGAAAAGAAAGCGGATCATCAGCCTGATAATGTGGGAGGGGCCTTTGCGCCCCGATCTTCGCGCGCCCGATCGCCGCTCCGAGGCGGCGCCCACATTAAGAGCGCCCGATCGCCGCTCCGAGGCGGCTCCCACATTAAGAGAGCCGCGTCGCTGGATAAGTTCTCTGGCGCGCGCAAAGTCATCGGCAGAATCAAGTCACGCAAGATCGGCGTGAACAACAAAATTTGCATGTCCCCTTTTGTCCGAGTCATCGTCGACCGCTCCATTCGCCGCGAGCTGGACTACAGCGTGCCCGAGACTCTGGCCGGCAAAGTCGGGGTCGGTTCGCGGGTGCGGGTGCCATTTCGCGACAAGACGCTCCTCGCCACCGTCGTCGCGACGCTCGCGGAAAGTCCGGCCGAAGGAATCAAGCCCATCCAGGCGGTGGTGGGCGACAAACCGGTCCTGAGCCCGACCCTGATCGAGCTCGCCCGTTGGATGGGAAATTACTACTGCTGCCCGATCGAAACCGTCATGCGCAGCCTGCTCCCGCAGGTCATTCGCAAAGCCGAAGTCGGCTGGAAGAAACAGCTTTTCGTTAGTCCGGCGCGGGTCGCGTCGCCGGACGAGATCGAGAAATTGCGCCGACGCGCGCCGCGCCAGGCCGAGCTGCTCGAGGCGATCGGGTCATTGAAAACGCCGATCGCAGCCGCCGAGCTCTTGCGCCAGACTTCGCTCGACAACGGAACCCTCCGCGCGCTCGTTAGGCGCGGGTTCGCCGAACTGCGCGAGCAAGCGGTGGCGCGCGATCCGCACGGGACGGAGGAGTTCATCGCCGATGCCGACCTGTCGATGAACGAAGAGCAAATCACGGCCCTTAAGTTGATCGAGAGCGCACTCGAAGATCCGGCGGCGCATCCGCCGATTCTGCTCCACGGCGTGACCGGAAGTGGCAAAACGGAAGTTTATTTGCAGGCCATCCGGGCCACCCTCGCGCGCGGCAAAACCGCCATCGTTCTCGTCCCGGAAATTTCCCTCACCCCCCAGACGGTCGAGCGTTTCAAGAGCCGCTTTGCGGCGGAAGTCGGCCGGAGCACAGGCATCCTGCCTGTGGGGGCAGCGGGCGTCTCGCCTGCTGAATCGCCCGCTACAGGCGAGACGCCTGCAATCCCCACAGCCGAGACGGCTGTGCTCCGATCGGACGTCGTCGCCGTCCTGCATAGCCATCTCTCCGAAGGCGAGCGGCACGACGAATGGCACAAGCTGCATTCTGGCCGCGCGAAGATCGTGATCGGCGCGCGCAGCGCCGTCTTTGCTCCGCTCGAAAACCTCGGCCTCATCGTGGTCGATGAAGAACACGAGACCTCCTACAAACAGGAGGAGGCGCCCCGCTACCAGGCGCGCGACGTCGCTGTCGTTCGGGCAAAAATGGAGAAGTGCGTCGTCCTGCTCGGGACCGCGACCCCGTCGCTCGAGAGTTACTACAACGCCCAGCGCGGCAAATACGTTCTGAGCACGATGACCCAGCGGGTCGACCAATGCCAGATGCCGCTCATCCGCATCGTCGACCTGCGAATGGAACGCCGTAAAGAAAAAGCAGCCGCAATTCTATCGGAAAAGCTGCGGACCGCGATCGCCGAGCGGCTGGAGAAAAAGGAACAAACGATTCTCTTCCTCAACCGACGCGGCTTTTCCACCTCGCTCCTCTGCAGCAGCTGCGGCAAAGCGCGCGAATGTCCGAATTGCAGCGTCGCGCTCACTTTTCATCGGACCGAAGCCCGGCTCAGTTGCCATCTGTGCGGCCACAGCGCGGCGGTCCCGAAGCGCTGTCCGGAGTGTCACGAGGACGCGCTCATCTATGCCGGCTTCGGCACGGAAAAAGTGGAAGCGAACGTCTCCGCGATATTTCCCACAGCAGTCGTTAGGCGAATGGACGCCGATTCCATGACCCGCAAAGACGCCTATCGCGAAACCCTGCACGCTTTTCGCGCGGGTAAGATCGACATCCTGGTCGGCACCCAGATGATTGCGAAAGGGCTGCACTTCCCTAACGTCACCTTGGTCGGCATCATCAACGCCGATCTCGCCCTTCACCTGCCCGATTTCCGGGCGGGCGAGCGAACTTTCCAACTCCTTACCCAGGTCGCCGGTCGCGCCGGCCGCGGCGAAGAGCCGGGCGAAGTCTTCGTCCAGACCTACACCCCCTTCTCGCCTTCGATCCAGTTTGCGCGCCATCACGATTTCGCCGGCTACTTCGAGCAGGAGCTGGAGTTCCGCGAACGCTGCGATTTTCCGCCCTTCAAACACGCCGTCCTCATCACGGTGCGCTCCGAGCACGAAGCGCGCGCCAGTTTCTCCGCCGAGACCCTGGCGCGCAGACTCGGAGAAGCGCTCCCTGAGGAATTCTCGTTAGGCGCGCCTGCCCCGGCCCCTTTGGAGAAATTGCAGGGCAATTACCGCTTCCACATTCTTATCCGCGGCGCCGCGATCATGCGTCTGAGTCGCCTGATCCGCGAAACCCTCGACAAACTCCCCTTCCCCGAAGACGTCGCGGTTGGGGTGGACGTGGATCCGTATCAGCTACTGTAGCCGCGGCACTGCGTTGCCGCGCCGATCGGAGCGCCCCAACTCAGTGGGGCGGCTACAAAGGGCTACCGCCCGCTCGACTTCAAGACCATCGGAACAGAATTGCCGCTCTCTTATTGTGCAACCTCGCAGGGCTAAACAGATACCAGGGGAAGCGGCTGTAGCCGTCGCCCTGCGGGCGGCGCTGTACGACGCCAACCGTGTAGCCATGCAACTCCCGCGCTTCCCACAGGGAAGCGGCTACAGTCAGCGCTCCTCGGCCGTGAGTTCTTGGAGAAGATATCTCCCGATGACTGGCAGCACTGTCTTGTCGTCCGCTACCCCGCGAGTGAGGATAACGATGATATATTTTCGCCCGTTAGGCAGTTCGATGTAGGCCGCATCGTGGCGCACTTCGCTCGTGTCGCCCTCCTTCGACCAAAGCCGGGCACCGGGCGGCAACGATTCGCCGAAGAAATCTTTCACCTGGTGTTCCTCCGGACGCGGCGGAGCGAGCGGGCGCTCAAGCAAAGTCATCATCGAGTCGCTGGCTGAGGCGGAGACAGCTTTGCGCTGCACGATCGAGTAGAGGAGCGAGGCAATCGCGTTCGCACTGGCGCGATTCCGGTTCTCCTTTTTCTCGCCCATGATCTGCTGGTCGCGCCCAAACGGGCCAAAGCTCCAGGGCTTGATGAAGACGCTGACGTCATAACCTTTGGAAGCGAAATAGCGGTTCAAGCTGCGCCGGCGTTCAAGAAATTCTTTCAGCGCCTTGTTCTGCAACTCCGGTCCGCTGGTGGTGTCGGTCAGGACATCGACGAGGAAGGCCGCGGCATCGTTGTCCGAGACCCGGATCATCTCGCGCAAGGCGCGCTCGATTTCGGGCGTAAAATGATCCTGCTGAAAAGCCGCCACCATGAAGAAGAGTTTGACCAGCGACGCCGGATAGAAAGGCGCGTCGCCGTGATAATCGGCGCGAATCACGCTCTCCGGCTTCGAGAGGTCGATCACGCTCAATCCTAGGTTATCGGCGGTGAGTTTGGGAAAATCGCGGCGCGAGAGTTCCGCGGCAAGGGTCAGCTTTCCGTCCAAGTTACCGTTCGTCGGCAAGGCCCGAAAGTCTTGAAAATCGCCACGCATGGTTAGAGGGGCCGCGGCCAAAAGGAGCAGGACGAGAACTGATTTGAGTAATCCACCATTCAGCAAAGGCAACATGAGCAGGCCGGCGCCAGGCTGCGTTCTCACTTGCGGTAGGCAGCCTTTTCCTTCTCTAGCTCTGCCAGCAGACCTTTCTCAGAGTCTCTTAAAGTGTTCCGCTCCTTTAGTCGCTGAGTAATCTCGATCGCTTTATCCACTAACTCTGCGGCCGCACGGCCGTTTCCCTTCTGCTGATGAGCCTGCGCCTGGAGTCGATACGCCATTCCCAAGTCTCCCAGGGTCGTGGCAGACTTTGGATCGGCCGCCACAATCGGTTGCAGAATGTCTTCGGCATCACGAAGAGCGATCAGCGCGTCATCCGACTGACTGAGAGCGATCTGTGCGCGAGCCTTTTCCGTTTTGTAAATCGCCAGGTTGCGATTGTAATCGGCGTCGTCAGGCGATTTCGCGCTCAGTTTCGACATCTCGGCGATGGCCGCGTCGGCATTGCTGATCGTTTCCTTGAAATTGCCCGACAGGCGACAGGCTCTGGCCAGATTGAAATACGAGATTGCCAAATCATAGGCCACGACCCCGTTCTCGGGCTCCCTTTCCAGCGCCCGTTTTGGAAACTCGATCGTTCCCGCACCAACTCGGATGGCTTCCGGGCCGTTGCCTTGGTCGATGAAGTGTTCACAGGTCATGGTCTCGGTCAGCCAAACGGCGCGCTGAGCCCGGAAGTCGTCGGGAGATTGTTGCGCTGCCTCCTTACTTAGAGTCAGAGCAGTCTGGAGCGCTTCCAATCCACCCGCGTAGTCTCCCAGAGCGTCTTTTGGTCTGCTCAGTAGTCTGAGGAGACGGGCTTTGGTTTTCTTGAAAGTTGGATTGGCCGGATCTTTCTCTCGCAGTTGATCGACGATGACGAGCGCTTCGTCGAGAAGGGTGAGAGCTTTTTCGGATTGCGAATTGAAGGCCGGGATGGCGGCGTAATCGATCAGGGTTACCGCCAGCTTATCTTTTAGTTCGGGCGAATCCGGTTTGGCCGCGACGAGCGCGCGCTGCAATCCAAGGGTCTTCTCGAATTCTTCCTCCGCCTCTTTCGTCTGACTGTCCATCCAAAGGGTTCGGGCAATTGTGTAACCGTTCTGGGCCAGCTTCTCCTTCGCTTCGAGATCGTTCGGGCGAGCAGCCGCGACCGCAGCTCGCAGCGCGTTGGCTTTCCGGTAGGTTTCGAGCCCGGCCTTGGTCTTCCCAAGATTGGAATTATTCAGCGCCCCCTGCACATCACCGACTTTTTCATATCCGGTGGCGAGCTCGCTTTGCAGGTCGAGATCGCCGGCCGCTTCTTTCGCCAGACTATCGAGATATTGGAGCGCGTTCATGAGGATTTTTTCGCGCGCCTTGAGTGAGCCCGCGAGATTTTCCACCTCGGGATAGACATCGAACAGGTTTGAGTTAGCCAACTTGCGCACATCATTGAAACGCCTCTCCGCCTGCGCCCTTTGCAGGTGGGCCTGGCGCGACTGCCAGAGCGTGCCCGTCATGCCGGCGAAGATCGCGAGCAGGATCAGGGCGGTGGCCAGGGCGCCTGCTTTATGGCGGCGGACGAACTTAGAGGCCCGGTAGGTGAAGGTGTCCTGATGCGCCACCACGGGAAGACCGGTCAGGTGGCGCTCGATGTCGTCCGCCAGGGCGGCAGCCGAACTGTAGCGGCGCTCGGGCTCCTTGCGCAGTGCCATCAGAACGATCCGGTCCAAGTCGCCTTTGAGAGAACGTGATTCGTGAATCGTGGATCGTGAATCGTGGCGCAGCGCGGTACTGGGACGTTCCGGCTCCTGCTCGGTGATGGCGTGCGCTATGTCCTCGGCGCTGCGACTGGTGAGCCGATACGGCTTCTGGCCGGTCAAGAGCTCATAGAGGACCACGCCTAACGAATAGACATCACTGCTCGTCGTGATGCGCCCGCCTTTGACCTGCTCGGGACTGGCATACTCCGGCGTCATGACCCGCAGGCCCGGGATCGTCTGGGTAAGTGCTTCCTCGTCGCTCGTCAGCAGCTTGGCGATACCGAAATCGAGCAGCTTGGGCCCTCCATCCTCCGTCACAAGGATGTTCGACGGCTTCAGGTCGCGATGAATGACGAGATTTTGATGAGCGTAGGAAACCGCGGCGCAAATCTGCCGAAAGAGCTGGAGGCGGGCGGTGGTGTCGAGCTGCCGCGCGTCGCAAAACTCGAGCAGCGTCTGGCCCGGCACATACTCCATCACGAAGTAGGGGAGACCATCGGCGGTCGTTCCGCCGTCAATCAGACGCGCGATGTTGGGATGGTCGAGCTGCGCGAGAATTTGGCGCTCATTCCGGAAGCGACTCAGGATGTCTTCCGTATCGAGGCCGCGCCGAATGAGTTTGATCGCGACCTCCTTGCGGTAGGCATCGTCCGCCCGCTCCGCCAAGTAGACTTTGCCGAGCCCGCCGCGCCCGATCTCGCGTACGATCCGGTAGGAGCCAAGCTGCTGCCCAGCCAGCTCCGTGGTCGCGTCCGGAAAGATCTCCGGCGGGATCGAGAGGATCGGGTTTTCGATGAAGCGGGATAGGTCCGCATCGGCCGCGAGGAGGGACCCCACTTCGGCCCGCAGCTCAGTGTTTCCCGCGCACTCGCGCTCGAGAAATTGGGCTCGTTCAGCCCCCGTTAGCTCGACGGCGGCGTCGAAGAGGTCGTTGACCTGCTGGCGGTCACACGGCATCCGGGCTCTCCTTCTCTCGCATGATTTCGCGGTAGAGCCAGGCGCGGGCGCGTCGCCATTCGCGTTTAATTGTGCGGGGCGACACTTCCAGGACCTCGCCCGCTTCCTCAGTCGTCAGACCGCCGAAAAAGCGCAACTCCACCACCTGACTCTGGCGCGGATCGACCCGGGCCAATTCCTGGAGCGCTTCGTCGAGAGCAACCAGGTCGAGACTGCGCGGCAGGCCGGCGGCAAGCGCGTCGTCGAACTCCACCTTTTCCCAATCCCCGCCGCGTTTCTCGGCCCGATGCCGCCGCGCATGGTCGACCAGCACCCGCCGCATGACGCACGCTGCCACGCCGAAAAACTGGGCGCGATTCTGCCAGGAAGTGACGGTTTGATCGACTAGCCGGAGGTAGGCTTCATGCACGAGGCCGGTCGCCTGCAGGGTATGGTCGGCCCTTTCCCGGCGCAGGTAGCCGCGCGCGATCTGGCGCATCTCATCGTAAATCAGCGGCATCAGGCGCTCGGCCGCCCCTCCCTCGCCTTTGCTCCAATCAATCAACACCTGAGTCACGTGTTCGCGTGAGGGAGAGGAAATCATAGTTTGGAGAATCTCAGGGAGTTCTGCTGCGGGCAACATCTTCCGCGTCGCCTGAATGGAGGCTACCAACCTACTCGGAGAGTGTAAATACCTAATCCACTGTGGATCGGAGAAGGCGGCGCCGACGCCGCAGCTTGAGATGAGCCGATTCGTGAAGTGCCCTAGAGTCCTTGAATCGGGAAATTCGAGCTAAGCAGATCAAGTTTTTCGTTTCGGAATTTAACCACGGATTGCACGGATGGCACAGATTGAAAGGCAGGTTGGGCAGACTACCCGCCGCGGTGGGCATCTGGTAGGGCCCGGGATGGGCAAAGTGGCCAGGCTTGCACTGTTCCGTCCCATCCGTGTTATCCGTGTCATCCTTAGTGGCAGAAAAAAAATGGGCCCTTCTCCCCGGGCTTTGCGCCTGTGCTGATATGCAACCATCAGTCGGCCGACGAAATTCCCTTGGTAGACCGCTGGCTATCGATGCCGGTGGGAAATTCGGGCGAAAAATAGTTTGGCCCCATTTCGCCTCTTTTTTCGCATTGGCTGGGTAGAGACAGCTTTGGTCGGATACCGATCAGGCGTCGAAGTGAACATGGGAAAAACAAATATGAAAAAGACATCATTGATACTCTGGCTTCTGCCCCTTTTGAGCGCTGGGGTGCTCACAGCTCAGGCCGCGCCGGGCGACCTCGACACAACCTTCAACGGAACCGGCATGATAACCACGCCCGTGAGCAATGGGGACGCAACGGCCTACGATGTCGCAGTTCAGGGCGACGGCAAGATTGTGACGGTCGGCACGGCGAAGGGCGCATCGGACTTCGATTGGGCGCTCGTCCGCTACCTGAGCGACGGCAGCCTCGACACCACTTTCGGCAACGGTGGCAAAGTGATTACACCGCTCGGCGTCCGCGACGAGCTCGCCGTCGCCGTCGCCCTTCAAAACGACGGGAAAATTATCGCTGCTGGCTCCTATCTGGCCGATAACTTCGGGAACCTCAATCAAACCGGCGCGCTCGTCCGCTACAATTCGGACGGCACGATCGATACCACCTTCGGCACCGACGGGGTCGCGACGGGTTTATTCTCCGGCATCAACGCCGTCGTCATTCAAACCGATGGCAAGATTGTCGCCGCGGGTTACAATGCGACCGGCGGTTACGGGGTTGTGCAACGTTTCAATAGCGACGGCACGAACGACTCTACCTTCATCGGTGACCCCATCATCAGTTTCGGCTTCGGCCGGACGGATTCTCTAAGTTCTGTCGCGCTCCAAACCAATGGCAAAATCGTCGTCGCCGGAGCCAGCGAGGCTGGATCACCCCAGTTCGCTTTTGCCCGGCTCAACAGCAACGGCACCCTCGACACCACCTTTGACACCGACGGCCTCCTCATCGTGCCGCTCGGCGGCGCGGCCCTCGAGGTGGCGGTGCAGGCGGATGGGAAAATTGTCGCGGCCGGTTATGCCGACTTAGACTTTGCCGTGGTGCGCTTGAAGTCGGACGGCACCCTCGACCCCAGCTTTGCTGGCGATGGAATAGTTACGACAAATGTCGTCGGCTATGATGTCGGAACGGACATGCTCATTCAGCCTAACGGGAAAATAATCGTCGCCGGTTACAGCAACGCCTTAGGTGGGGCGCACTTTGCCGTGGTTTCGTACAATTCGGATGGTTCGCTTAATACGCCTTTCGGGACCGACGGAGTCGTGCAAATCGATTTCGGTTCAACCTCCGAATTGGCTTATGGCCTGACCCTGGACTACGATGGTAATCTGGTAGTCGCAGGCGGGTCGGGCGGTCTCTTCGCTGTCGCACGTCTTCTCAGCGATACGCCACCGCCTGCCAATACGCCTCCAGTGGCGGTGGACGATACTTACATTGCGAACGGCCCGATCGCCTGTCCTACTCCGAGTTCTACGAGCGATACGGCACCGGGTGTGTTGCGCAACGATACAGACAAGGAAGGGAATCCCCTTACTGCACAACTTGTTACCCCGCCAACCCGGGGAACCGTCACACTGAATCCAGACGGTTCGTTCTCCTATGTAACCAGTGACTGCGGACTGACAGGGACAGACTCATTTACTTACCGCGCCAGCGACGGGCAAGATTTGAGTAATGAAGCCACCGTTACAATCATTCTCGACTCCGGGGCAGCCGCCAATGAGGTACTCCTCAACATCTCGACCCGGCTGCAGGTCTTGACCGATGACAAGGTGCTCATTGGAGGTTTCATTATCAGCGGGGACGAGTCTAAGACAGTCATCCTGCGCGCGATCGGCCCTGCGCTGGCCGACTTTGGCATTTCCGATCCGCTGGCCGATCCCGTGCTGGAGCTGCACGCCGCCGACGGCTCTCTCATCATGAGTAACGACAACTGGAAGATGGATCAGCAGAGTGAGATCGAGATGACCGGACTCGCGCCGACCAAAGAGCTCGAATCAGCCATCCTGGCCACGCTCGATCCCGGCGCCTACACCGCGATTGTGAGCGGCAAAGACGGCGGCACCGGCGTGGGGTTAGTCGAGGTTTATGATCTGGACGCAGCCGCTGCTTCCGAGCTGGCCAACATCAGCACTAGAGGTTTCGTCGAAACCGGCAACAACGTCATGATCGGAGGCTTCATTCTTGGGGGCGACACGGATACCAGCAACGTCCTGATCAGGGCAATTGGTCCCACGCTGACCGATTTCGGCGTCGCGGGAGCATTGGAAGATCCCACCCTGGAGTTGCACGATGCCCAGGGCGCTTTGATCAGCAGCAACGATAACTGGATGGATGATCAAAAGGACGAAATCGAAGCCACCGGCCTCGCTCCGCAGGATGAGCTCGAATCGGCCATCCTGGAGACCCTCGCTCCCGGCGCCTACACCGCAATCGTCGCCGGCCAGAGCGGCGGCACAGGTGTGGGTCTGGTCGAAGTCTATCGTCTGCCATAGCCGGTCGGAAATCCTCTGGTGACTAAAGTATCGCCGACGGCAACCTCAACAGCGTCGATAGCGGGCTCGTCAAGTCCAAGTCGGGCACGGCGGTGCCGTAAGGACGGACGACCAAACGAAGCCCCGATGTAGCGGCGCCCGTGTCGGGCGCAAGATCGGAAGAACCGCGCTGACCGTCCGTTGTAGCCGGGGTCGCTGACCCCGGTCGGTCTGGCGGGGAGCCACCGTTTCCCCCACCGGGGTCAACGACCCCGGCTACAACGGACGCTTTCCCGCGACCCCGGCTACGACGGCCGGCCAGCGCGCTTTTTTCTGGACCGAAGAAACTTTGTGGAGAGAGATGGCCCCCTTTTCCGCGCCATCCCGCGTTAGTCCAGTAGAGAACATGAAAACTTCAACCTTGCTTACCAAATGAAAATCTCTATGAAAACAACCCAGTTCCTCAAAATGCCGGCAACCTTCGTAGCCCTCGGTGTGATCGCGTTCGCGATGAGCACCGTGAGCGGCGCTGCGCCAACCGCAACGAAAGGGAATCGCTCCTATCAATCGCTCTCCGACGCGATCACGGCGATGCGTTACGCCGTCGCCGAGAGCGAGCTCGGCGCGACGGCAGCCAATACGGCAAACAATGTGCGGATGAGTTTTACCTCCGATGAGTTGCAGTTGAAATCGATTGCCCAAGAGAAAGGCTGGAATCTCAAGTGGGGACTCCACAGCGTGGGCTACGGAGCGAACCAGACCATCGTCCCGGCGGGCGAATTGCGGACGAACGGCAATCGCGTGGAACTCGTCCGCAGCGGACAAAACCTGACCGAATGGTTCGTCAATAATCCGTCGGGCCTGGAACACGGCTTCACCGTGGCCGCGCCTCCCGGGACGAAAACGGGTCGCGGCGCGCTGCGGCTGGTGATGAAGGTCAAAGGCGACCTGACCGCGCGAGTGGACCAGGACGGGCAAGCGCTGACGCTGACGAGCGAGCGCGGCGAGCACGTCCTGCGCTACGAGAAACTAAAGGTCTGGGATGCGAATGGCCAGACGCTAGTGGCGCGGATGCGCACGAGCGGCAGCGGCGGTGAAGTGTGGCTCGAAGTCGAAGATGAGGCAGCGGTATATCCGCTGACGATTGATCCGACATTTACATTACAGCAAAAACTAACCGCCTCCGACGCATTCGCATTCGGTAACAGCGTAGCGATCAGCGGCGACACGGCAGTTATTGGAGCTCCTACGGCTGGAGTTGACGGCTCGGCGGCATACATATTTGTCAGAAGCGGGACCACGTGGACTCAGCAGCAAAGATTGACCGCCCCCGCCGGTTCAGGCCTAGACGGATTCGGCAACAGGGTGGCAATCGAAGGCGACACGGTAACTATCGGCGCTGCTGGAGATACCGGCAATCGAGGTGCGGCATATATTTTCGTCAGAAGCGGGACCACCTGGACTCAGCAACAGAAGTTGACCTCTTCGGACGGTGTCGGAAATGATCGTTTCGGCGCAAGCGTAGCGATTAGCGGCGATTCGGTAATTGTTGGGGCTGCTTTTGATGTTGTCGGCTCTAACACCAATCAAGGCTCGGCATATATATTTACCAGAAGCGGGACAACGTGGACTGAGCAGCAGAAGTTGATTTCCTCCGACGGTGCAACAAATCATCAATTCGGTGGCAGCGTAGCAATCGAAGGCGACACAGTAATTATCGGGGCCATTGGAGTTACTGTATCTTCAAGAGCCTTCCAGGGTGCGGCATACATATTCACCAGAAGCGGCACAACATGGAGCGAGCAACAGAGATTGACCTCTTCCAGCAACAGCTCGGGAAACGACCTTTTTGGCACTAGCGTATCAATCAGCAGCGATACTGTAATTGCTGGGGCTACTGAGGTAAATAGAACGGGTTCGGCATATGTCTTTGTTAGAACTGGGACAACGTGGACTGAGCAGCAGAGATTGACCGCCTCCGACGGTGCGTCAAGTGACCGATTCGGTGGCAGCGTGGCAATCGAAGGCGATACGGTAATTATCGGGGCCGACCAAAACGGCACTGGTGATGAAGGTTCGGCATACATATTTGCCAGAAGCGGGACGACGTGGACTCAGCAACAGAAATTGTCCGCCTTCGATACTGCTCAACAGGACTTTTTCGGAACAAGCGTGGCCCTCAGCGGCAACACGGTAATTGTCGGGGCTAGGGGAGATGATATCGGTTCTAACGTCGATCAAGGTTCAGCATACGTCTTCCTTACCCCCACCCCCGGGGATGCCGGCCTGCTCAACATCTCCACCCGCCTGCAAGTCTTGACCGGCGATCAGGTGCTCATCGGCGGATTTATTGTTACCGGCACAGATCCCAAGATGGTCATCCTGCGCGCCATCGGCCCTGCGCTGATCGACTTCGGCATCTCCGACGCGCTGGCCGATCCCGTGCTGGAGCTGCACGCCGCCGACGGCTCTCTCATCATGAGTAACGACAACTGGAAGATGGATCAGCAGAGTGAGATCGAGATGACCGGACTCGCGCC
>JBBPZS010000117.1:0-3777 GCA_038198605.1 Chthoniobacterales bacterium
GAAGCCGCGCCCATGCCGATCAATCCTACACCGATGGCCGCACCGAGGGCCGCGAGGCCGACGTGAATGCTTCCGCTCATCTCTGCCAGTAATGGTAATATCATATTTTCTGTTTGGTTGGTTTGCTTCAGCGCCGCCGTGGTCCAGCCGCAACGGTCACCGAAAATTTAGTGGTGGGCGCCCTGCGCCGGTTCGTGATGGGCAATCAAAAGGGTGAAGACGGCGGTCAACAACATGAAGACCAGCGCCTGCACCACACCCACCAGCAGTTCCATAAAGTAAAACGGGATCGGAATGAGCCAGGAGAGCGCGGGCACGATATGCGCCATCGACTCGAGCATGTTTTCCCCGGCGTAGACGTTGCCGTAAAGTCGAAAGCTCAGCGAAATCGGCCGGAATAAGATGGAGACGATTTCCAGCCAGCCGACCATGAAGAAGACGACGATCATGAGGATCTTCAGGATTCCCTTGGAATCGCCCTTTGGTCCGAAAAGATGAAGGATGAATCCGCCCGCGCCATTTTCCTGGAAGGCCCAGAAGATCCAAAGCCCGAAGAACACCATGGCCATCGCGGCGGTGAGGTTGAGGTCGGCGTTGGCGCCGCGGAGGAGCGGGCGATCGACGTGAAAAGCGTTCGTCACCGGGTCGTGGTGTCCCCAGCCGATGGTCCCGACGCCGGGGATCAAACCAAACCAGTTCAGAAACAAAATGAAGATGAAAATGGTGGCGAAAAACCAAAAAGTTTTGCGCACCAAATGGGGGCCGATCACGCTCTCGAGGAAGTTGTAGAGGCCTTCCACCATCCATTCCCAGAAATTCTGAATCCCAGCCGGGACCTGCTTGATATTGCGCGTCGCGAGCTGGGCGAAAATGATAATCGCAGCCGCCACCACCCAGGTCACGATCATCGAGTTCGTGATCGTGAATTTACCGATCGTAAAAAGCGGCGTGGCCTTGAGCGAAAGCGCTTCGTGATGTGCCGGCGCGGCCTCCGTCGCGGTGGCTGGTTCGGCCGCGTAAACGACGGGAGCGAGACTCCCGAAGGCGAGGAAGACGCCTAGCAAAAGCGGCAATAAACGAAAGTAACGATGGACCATGCGTGGGTGCGGAAACGACTCTACCGGTATCGGTTTGGCGCGACTTGCTCCGACCAGGAACAAGCGTGCGCCTTCGGGCCGCTCACGTCGCGCATACAGAAGAGCATGTTGCCAATGCTGACAAGCGACTTTCCGGAGTTTTTTTCCGCAGGAAAAATGCCGGGAAAAGCGGCGCCCGGCACCTACTTCGCCGGGACACGTTCCTGCTGAAATGGCGGCACCACGACCGGCGCCTTGGCCTGCACCCGGGCTTCGGCCTCTTGCGTCATCTCCGTCGCTTCGCGGTAATGCCCCTCCAACTGGCCGATATGTGAGCTTTGCTCGAAATTTGCCACGACCGATTCGCTTGCCAGCAGCCCCATTTCCGCAAATGAATACGGCGCGCGGGTGATCTTCTTCATCTCTTCCGCGAGCGACTGGTAATCGCGCTCGTCCACCAACGCTCCGCAACGCCCTTCCTCAACCGCTTCCGGAATGCCGCCATGCCGCGTCGCCAGGACCGGCATGCCGGTCGACATCGCTTCCAGGATCGAGTTCGGAATGCCCTCCTGATTTTCGTCCGCCGGCATCTCGCTCGGATGCAGGAAGACGTGGCAGCCATGATACAGCTCGAGCAAATCCTTCTGTGAAAGGAAACCGGTAAAGTGCACGTGGGAGCTGATTCCTAATTGAGCGGCAAGCGCCTCCAGCACGGGCTGCAAAGGGCCCTTCCCTGCGATCATCAGTTGCGAGCGCGGATTTTCCCGGTGGAAAAGGGCGAAGGCGCGCAGGCAGGTCGTCAGACCTTTTTTCGGGATGAGCCGGCAAGCCTGGAGAAACTTCCATTCTCCGTTGACCGGTGTCTGCCGGCGCACGACCGGAAACTGCGCCAGCGGGATACCGGTCCGGTTGATCCGGATTTTCTCCGCCGGACAACCAAGCCGGATCAGGCGCCGCTCGAGTGAGCGCGAGCGCGCCAGGACCAGCGGAACGGAATCAAAAACCTTCCTCAGTTTCGCCGCGTAATCCGGGCTTTCCGCCTTCAGCATCACATCTGCGCCGTGAAAAGAGACGATGCAGGGCTTGGCCCAGCACTGAATGAACGGCAACAGGTGCACCCCGGTATGGCCGAAATAAATGTGCATCAAATCCGCCCCGCGTCGCTCGAGTAGATTCGCCAGCAACTGGTATTCGCCGCGATAAACGATCGGCGGCTGGCGCTCGACGAACTTCAGCCAGCCATGCCGGAACGGATTGGGCCGCGGCGCCGGGATGACCTCGATATCGTCAAAGGGAAAGCGGTCGGTGTTCTGCTTCTTCTTCGTCATGACGAAGGTCTGGACGGCGCGCAGAGCGGTCACCTGCCGGTAGATGTGAAGCATCTCCGATTTCAGGAAAGTAGTGCAGTAACTTGCGACGACCAATTTCGACATAATTATTGGGGAACACCCGGGTGGTTGCGCCAGAAAGTCGTGAACTGATAACGCATTCGGTTGCCTTGTCTAACTCTAATCGCTTCTCCCGCGACCTACGGCCCCAGCATAAGTAGTAAGCTCGGGATGAACCGGCCTCAAATCTGGTTCCCGCAGGCGGCGGTCGAGCGCGTCCTTGAGCTCCTCGATTCCCTCTTTTTCCTTCGCCGAGACCGGCACGATCTCGCGGTCGGGGAACCGCTGGCGCATCGCCGCCAAATTGTCCGCCGCTTCCGGTAAATCCATTTTGTTCGCCACGATCCACCACGGCCGCTGCGAAAGGCGCGGATCGTACAAATCAATTTCGCGCCGGAGATGCTGCAAATCTTCGATCGGGTTCCGACCCTCGCTCCCCGCCATGTCGAGCACGAAAAGAAGTAAACGGCAGCGCGTGATGTGGCGCAGGAAAGCGTGCCCCAGTCCAAGATTCTGGTGCGCGCCTTCGATCAACCCCGGAACGTCCGCCACCGTCGCGCGCCGGTAATCATCAAACTCCACCACCCCGATCATCGGATGCAAAGTTGTAAACGGATAGGCCGCCACTTTCGGGTGCGCCGCCGAGATTCGGCGCAGGAGGGTCGATTTGCCGGCATTCGGATAACCGACCAGGCCCGCATCCGCAATCGTGCGCAGCTCGAGGATGAAATGCCCTTCCTCCCCTTCCTCGCCCTCGGTATATTCCCGCGGGGCGCGGTTGCGCGCACTCTTGAAATGGACATTGCCCTTCCCCCCCTTGCCGCCGTGGCAGAGCATAAATTCGTCGTTAGGCTGAGCCAGGTCCGCGATTTGTTCGAGCGTGCCGCCGGCCTCCGTCTCCGGCAGCGGAGTAATTGGTTCGGCGGAATCGGTAAAAGCTGTCGGATCGCCTAACGAATTCATCCGGTGCACCACCGTCCCGACCGGCACCTTTACGATTTTATCCTGCGCGCCGCGCCCGTGCATCTGCTTGCCCATCCCGTGGGTGCCCTTTTTCGCTTTGATCAGCGGCTCGTAGAAAAGGCTGGCCAGGTTATCGGTGTGCTCATCCGCCTGCAGGATGATGTCGCCCCCTTTGCCCCCGTCGCCGCCATCCGGGCCGCCTCGAGGAACGAACTTTTCCCGCCGGAAACTGACGCACCCGCGACCGCCATCGCCCGCTTTGGCGAAGATTTTAATCCGGTCGACGAACATCGCCTAACCATACACCGAGGCGCGCATGACGACAGTGTAGACGTGTGGCGGGGGGGAAC
>JBBPZS010000118.1:0-6439 GCA_038198605.1 Chthoniobacterales bacterium
ACTCTCACTCCGCCCACCGCGCCGACCATCTCCAACCCTGGCTTCATCGCTACAACTGGCATCGTCCTCACTCTGCTCTGCAACACCAACCACCCATCTCCATACTCAATTTATCCATGAACAACCTCTTGAGCCTCCACAGCTAGCGAACACATAGCGACTGATGTTCAATCCCGCGAAGCCGAAGACGATCAACGTGGCAATCAACAAACTGATGAGGCTGCGGCGCCCGCCGTCCATCGGCCGATGCTCACAATCACAGACAGTTTTTGCGCGCAGATATTTGGTCCACGACCAGGCGAGGACCGCCATCGCCGCGATAATGAAAAACCAGTGATAGCGGCCGATCACGGCCGCGCCGGTGCCGAGCCCGAGCGCGATGAGAAGCAACGGACCGACGCAACAAAGCGAGCCCAAAATTGCTGACAAAATGCTGGCATGTTTTGCTTCCATGCCCTGACGCTCGACCCTCTAGTCCGGTAGAGGGTCAAACGGTTTCGTAAAATAAATTGCAGGGTCGGGGAACTGTTCGATCAGGTCGCAAAATTCACCCGCACATTTGCGCTTGGGCGAGTCTTGCTTCCGCCATGCGCTGAGCGACTTGGCGACAGCACTGCGATAATCCTGCAAACCGGCAAGCCGCTTATCGACCTCTTGCAAATGTTTCTCGCCGAGTTGAACCACCCGATGACACGGAGGATGCCCGTGTGATTTCAACTCCAGAATCTGTTTAATCTCCGCGAGTTTAAACCCGAGGATCTGAGCCTTCCGGATGAACCGCACCCGGCGCACCACTTCCGGCGAGTAGAGCCGGTAGTTCGCGGACGAACGCTGCGGCTTCGGTAACAATCCGATCCGCTCGTAGTAATGCAACGTCTGCACGCCGATACCGACGGTCGAGCGACCTCGCCAGCTCTTTTCAGATTTACCGGGCAACGTTTTTGTTGAGTTGAGGTTCTCATTCAGATTCCAGCGAGAGACGGCCATTGGCTCGCGCCCTGCCCAGAGCGTAGCCCCGTAATCGGGTAACGCGCGTGTTTATCCCGGCCGATGCGACGGCGGTGGATGCGGCGCAGAAGTTGAAGCGCAAATGGATCGGGATCGACATCACGCATCTGGCGATCTCGCTGATCGAGAAGCGGCTGAAGGATCGCTACAAAGGCCGCGGAAGTTTGAAGTCCACGGGACGCCGAAGGATCTGGAGGGCGCGCGCAATCTGGCGTCTCGAGACAAGTATCAATTCCAGCGGTGGGCGGTCTCGCTCGTAGAAGCGCAGCCGTTCCAGGGAAAGAAGAAAGGCGCGGACGCCGGCATCGAGGGGGTGGAATTCTTTCGCGATCTAGACCGGAAGGAAGTGCGCAAGATCGTGGTGAGCGTGAAGGGCGGCGGGATCAAACCGGATGATGTGCGCGCGCTCAATCACGTGCGCGAGCGCGAGAAAGCGGAGATCGCGCTCTTCATCTCCCTCGACCAACCGACCCCAGCGATGGTGAAGGACGCGGCGTCAGTCGGCTTCTACGAAAGCGCGGCGGGAAAGAAGTTTTCTCGCGTGCAGTTGCTCACCATCGAAGGACTGCTCGAACACACGCAACGCGCCGAGCATCCCGATTACGAGCCGGACCTGAATTTCAAGAAGGCGAAAGCCGCCGTAACGGATGCGTAGCAACGGCCGGGCTTTCAAAGCGACTCCGAACAGCAGACGCTGATCTGAGCTAACGCAGGCATCCGGAGCAACTCCGGCTACATGGTGGGCCAAATTACTGATTGGAGATGGTCGCGATCGAGCCGTCGATCTTCGTCAGGTTGATCGTGAATTTCTCCGGATAAGTCGCGGCCCGGTCCTGCAACATGCTGATGGCGACAGCTTCGCCCAACTGGATCGAGGAACTGGTGTCGGAGCGCCAATGAATGCCCGCGATGATCCCGTGGCCGAAGGAGACGTTGTTCGCCAGCTTGTTCAGCTCGCCGTTGACCGTCGTCTGCCCGGCGTCCCCACCCGTGTAGGGAATGAGATTGAGCCCATCGGGAGTCGAGACC
Source organism: Chthoniobacterales bacterium (assembly GCA_038198605.1). Taxonomy (GTDB): domain Bacteria; phylum Verrucomicrobiota; class Verrucomicrobiia; order Chthoniobacterales; family UBA10450; genus Palsa-1392. The sequence goes on from JBBPZS010000118.1 coordinate 2,038, forward strand.
ATTGGGTTTGGGACGACAAAATTTCCGTCGAAGAAAAATTTCAGGACGGTGATGCAGGCACCGGCGACGGCGCCGTGGCCAGTCGGATAAGCGGGGTGGGCGGGCGAGCCTTCGGGGAAGGATTGGGCGAGGAAGTAGTCTCCCCATTTGTTGAAACTGGCCTGGACAGCGTTCGAGTTGAGGACGGTGTCGGCCACGTGACTATCGAGCGTGTTGCCGGCGCCGGTCAGGATCTGGCGGACAATCGCGCCGCCCGATTCAGGACGATGGCGGAGATGGATCCACCATTTTTGGTACCAGACGCTGTTGAGCGCGAGGCGGGCCACGGTTGCGATGGAGGCGGCGAAATCAGGACCGCCGAAGGTGCCGAAGCCATTCATTTTGGTGGAGGCGGCGTAGGGATTCCCGGGGTTGATCGGAGCGCCCATGCTGCCGAGGACGAGGTAGGCGGTGAAGAAAGACTGAAAGAGCACATCGACATGGGTAAAGGAGCAGAGACCGCGTCCATCGTGGAGGTAGCGCGGCTGCGGATCGAATTGCAGCGGCTCGCCGGTATCGATCCCGTTCTGGACCTGCTGGAAAGTCGTCGGGTCGGTCATGTAATCGAGGTCCTGCGCGAACGTGACCAGCTGTTGCGACATCGGTTGCACACCCATGTAGGTGGGCTGGATGTAAAACTGCGAGAGATGAGGCCCGACGGTGTCGCCGGGATAGATCCCGCGGCAGAGAAGGTCGGGCGTGACGTTGCCGAAGGTATCGCGCGGTCCGGTGTAGGCCGGCAGGCTGCCGAGCTCGGCGGCCGCGTGGGCGGCGATGGAATTTAAAGAATAGTCGCTGAACGGGACATCGCGGAGGAGCGAGGCCCAATAAAGTTCGATCAACTCCGCAGCCTTCACTCGCGAGAGCCGGAGCCGGTGGGACGACGATCTGGTTGACCTGGTTGGCGGGCGAGGGGCGTTACCGAACTGGGTGTCGTCGCTCCCTTCCAGCGCGAAAGCGCGGCCGCCGAGCGGGCCGTTCATGGTCCGCGGGCCGCCGGTGATGACGTTCTCGAAATCCTCAAATTTGCCGCTGTTAATGGCACGGCGGAACGACTTGTAGGCGGCGAGATTCACGAGACCAATGCCATTCTGCAGAATTCCCTTGGTATAGTACCGGACTTATCGGGATACAGTTGTTCGTCGCCGTTGGTCGTGTGCGGTGGGACCGGGATTTGGGCCTGCCGGGTCGCGGCCGCGACGCGGATGGAATACGCCTGGCGCACCCGCGAATCGGTCGTGCCCGCCGGCGCGGCGGAACCGCTCCCAGCCTGGGCGGCGGCCCGCGGGATTTTGCCGAGAACCGCTCCGGTGGCGAGAGCGGCACTGACCTGGGTGAGGAATTTGCGGCGACTAGGGCCGCTGGTTGGGGTCGGGAGAGTGGCTTCGTTATTAGCGGTCTGACTATTGTCTTTAATCATGGTTTTCGCTGGCATCGGCGACGGGTATATGAAAATTCGGTGGTTCTGGTCAATCCTTTTTCGGAGAAATTCCGTTACAAAACGTTTACCGAATAGGCTTTGACTAGGCACGCGCCTCTCCCTCCCGCCGGATAGGCGTTGACAAATTTGGGCGCGAGCCGGATGGGAACGTCGCCTGAAATTGCCGCCATGAAATTAATCGATCGCTTCGTTGGCCGTGAGCTGATCGTGAACGTGCTCTTCGCGATCGCGGTCCTGAGCCTTGTCCTGGTCGTGGGCAACATCTTCCGCAAGCTCCTCCCGCTGCTCGTCAATCACGACGTGCCGCTGGAATTTCTCCTCACTTTTATCGCTTACGTCCTGCCCTTCTCGCTCATCTTCACCATTCCCTGGGGCCTGCTCACCGCCATTCTCCTCGTCTTCGGGCGGCTCTCGGCCGATAACGAATTGATCGCGCTACGTTCCAACGGCGTCAGCGTGACCCGAGTTTGCCTACCGCTCGCCTTTATCGCTGTCGTCAGCACCATCATTTGCCTCTGGCTTAATGTCAGCGTGGCCCCCGCCGCCCAGGAAAAACTACGCAGCAGCATCTTCGATCTCGCCACCCAGAATCCGATCGCGCTCTTCGGGGGCGACCAAGTGATCGACCAGTTCCCTGGGCGCAAGATTTACGTCGGGAAAAAAGAGGGGAACAAGCTGGAAAACATTCTCGTTTTCCAGATGGACGAGCACGATCTTCCGGTGCGAGTGACGCATGCCCGCACCGGAATGCTGGAAACGGATCTGCCTAACAAACGCCTCCTCCTCCATCTTTACGACGCGCGCTACCAGGAGCGGGACGCGAAGGATCCCTACGACCTGCGCAAGATCAAGGACGGGATCAGCCTGGCCGAAGGGACGCTCCCGATCGGCCTGGAAGAGCTTTATGAGAAGCAAAAGAAGCGCCCGACGCGTTCGGCACTTTCGCTTTCGCAACTGCTGGAGCAGCTCAAATCCGGCGAACGCAGCGATCGCAGTGCGACCCGGACGGAGATTAACAAACGTTTTTCCTTTCCGTTTTCCTGCATCGCCTTCGCTCTCATCGGCGTGCCGTTAGGCATCACCACTCATCGGCGCGAGACCTCGGTCGGCTTTGCCACCGGGCTGGTGGTGGCGATTTTCTATTTTCTCTTCATCATCATCGCCGACACGATGCGGGCCAACGCCCGGATTCATCCCGAGCTTCTGGTCTGGTTTCCCAACGTCCTTTTTCTTGTCATCGGCGCCTGGCTCTTTCGCCGGCTGAGCAAGCAGTAGGGAAGTGCTGGTCAGACCGCGCCGGCCGGGACGTCGACCAGTTCGTCGCTAATGACGAAGAATTTCTTGAGCGTGGCGCTGCCGAAATTAGTCGTTAGGGCGACATCCGCGGCGTCGCGCCCGACTGCCATCACGATGCGCCCGATGCGCGGGAAATTATGCCGGGCGTCGAAGGTGTACCAGCGATCGCCCAGGTAAACCTCGAACCAGCCGCTGAAATCCATCGGCAGGACGACCGGCACGCCGATGTCCCCCATGTAACCGGTGACATAGCGCGCCGGAAGGTTCATGCAGCGACAGAAAGTGAGGGCGAGATGACTGAAATCGCGGCAGACACCCTGCTTCTCGTTGTAAACATCGAAGGCCGATTTCGAGGGGTGCGCCTTCTGGTAATCGAAGGCGATGTGATTGTGCACCCAGGTGCTGATGGCCTGCACCCGCGGCCAGCCCGGCGGCGTCTGGCCAAAGAGCTGCCAGGCGATGTCGCTCAGCTTGTCCACTTCGCAATACCGGCTCGGCATGAGGAAGGCGAGCGTTTCATCGGGCAGGTCTTCGATCTTGTGCTGGACCGCTTCCGGAGCTTGCCGATCCGGTTCGCCGCTGTCTTCGATCACGGTCTCGAGTTGGAAGCGCACGTTGCCGGCGGGCGCGAGCAGGCGGGCGCAGCGGTTGCCGAAGAGATCGATGTAATAGGAAACCGGCACCGCTGGCTCCACCACCAGTTTCTCCGGCTGGCGCAAATCGTCCTGCCGCGAAGGATGGACGAAGAGCATCAGGACCATCGGAGTCGGTCCGCGCAGTTCAAATTCGATGTCGAAGCCAATCTTGATCAGCATAGTCGTTAGGCGGAGTCGTTCCGGGGTTCAGTGGCCCACTCTTATCCTTCTCATCTTCTGATTATGTCGCATTTATTTTGTCAGCCAAACCGCTGGAAACCTTTCCAAAATTCCGGCCACGATTTCTTGAAGCCGCGGCAGACAAAAATATCGGGGTGATCTTTCGTCTCCTCGTTGCGCACTCCATAAGGATTCGTGATCTGCCCGGCTAACTCCACCTCGTTGGCGAAGCGCTCGGCGGAAGCGCGCGAAAAACCGACCAGGATCACGACCTCTGGCGGCTGCGCGCCGTAGCCGCGCCACCAATAGGTATTGGTCCCGCAGATCACCTCCGGCAATCCCAACGGGCGGCCGTAGAGATTTATCCCGCCCGCTTCACCGTAATTGCCGGCGAGGATGGCGGCATGCGGCCGTTCTGCTGCCGGCAGCGCGTGATAGATTCCGGCCACGGTCGCGGCTAATTCCGGCCAGCCGATCTGCTCCGTGAAATTATCGTGAATCTTGCTCGTTAGGCGCCAGCCAGAAGAATTGATCGGCGCGATCGGCAGCATGATGAGGGCGCTAAAAGCTGCCCCCGCCGCGAGCGCGCTCCAGGTCGCAACGCGTCCGGCGCGCGCCGCTCGCTCGCCCCGCCGGGCGAGCCACCCTTCCCAGAGCACCGCTCCCGCTGCGAAGAGCATCGGGTAAGCCGGCGCCATGTAATAAAAACGCCCTTTCGCCAGAAAAAACAAAAGGAGCGGCACGAGAAACATCCACCCGAGCGCGCGATAGCGTCGGTCGCTTCCGCTGGTAGGGCGAGACTCCGTCGAGC
>JBBPZS010000119.1:0-31383 GCA_038198605.1 Chthoniobacterales bacterium
AATACGCGCGCGGTCTTCGGCGATTACATCAGCATCTACGACATCCAGCGCGCCGTGGCCGACAAGGCGACGGTGCCGATCTTTTACGAGAGCCGCGTCGCGAAGCTGGGGTTGAACCAAAGCGAGCTGCCGAAGATCGACGAGGAGTTCGAAGCGATCACCGAAGGCGAAGAGCTGACGCGCAAAGAGAAGCTCAAGACGAAGTGGGCCGCGCTCGAAGCCTTGGTCGGGAATCCGAAGCGGATCGATCTCGTCGCTGCCGACCTGGTGCAGCACTACGAGCGGCGGCTCGAAGCGATGGAAGGCAAGGGGATGATCGTCTGCATGAGCCGCCGCATCTGCGTGGAAATGTATAACGCGATCATCAAGCTGCGCCCGGATTGGGCGAGCGAATCGAGCGACGATGACAACGGGAAGTCGTGCGTGGCCAAGATCGTCATGACCGGCAGCGCGGAGGATGGCCCGGATTGGCAGCCACATATCCGGAACAAGGAGAAGCGGCGTGCGCTCGCGGGGCGGTTCAAGGATCCAAAGGACGCGTTCAAGATCGTGATCGTCCGCGACATGTGGCTGACCGGCTTCGACGCGCCGGTGCTGAGCACGATGTATGTCGACAAACCGATGCGCGGCCACGGCCTCATGCAGGCAATCGCGCGCGTGAACCGCGTCTTCCGCGACAAGCCAGGCGGCTTGGTCGTCGATTATCTCGGCCTGGCCGATCAGCTGAAGCAGGCGCTGGCGAACTACACCCAAAGCGGCGGGCGTGGCAATCCGAGCATCGACACCGCCGCAGCGATCGCCGTCATGCTGGAGAAGCACGAGATCACCTGCGGGATGATGCACGGCTTCGATTGGTCGAAGTGGCGCGACGGAACCCCAGCTGAAAAAATGGCGCTCCTCCCCCCGGCGCAAGAGCACATTCTCCAGCAGGAGAAGGGCAAGGAGCGCTTCGTTCAGATCGTGACCGAGCTTTCGCAAGCCTTTGCCCTTTGTGCGGGCAGCGAAGATGCCGTCGAGATTCGCGACGACATCGGATTCTTCCAAGCGGTGAAAGCCGCGCTCGCGAAGCCGCGCGGCGAACGGAAGTTATCTGAACATCTCGACCACGCGGTCAGGCAACTAGTCGCCAAAGCCATCGCGCCCGAAGGCGAGATCATCGACGTGTTCAGCGCGGCAGGATTGAAGCAGCCCGACATCAGTATCCTCTCCGATCAGTTCCTCGCCGAAGTGCGCGGACTCAAATACAAAAACGTCGCTGCCGAACTTCTCGCGAAGTTACTGGGCGACGAGATACGCGTGCGCTCGAAGCGAAACCTCGTCCAGAGTCGCGAGTTTTCAGAGATGCTCAAGAAAACGCTCAACGCCTATCACAACCGAGCAATCGCCACGCAGGAAGTCATCGAAGAGCTAATCAAGCTCGCCAAAGAGATGAGCGCCGCCACCCAGCGCGGCGTCGATCTCGGCCTGAACGACGATGAAGTCGCGTTCTACGACGCGCTCGCCGCCAACAACAGCGCCGTAGAAGCGATGGGCAGCGACGAGCTAAAAGTTATCGCTGCCGAGCTGGTCACTCAAGTTCGCAAGAGCGTCACCATCGACTGGACCGTCCGCGAAGGGGCGCGAGCCAAAATCAAAGTGATGGTCAAACGCATCCTCCGAAAACATGGCTACCCGCCCGATCTCGAAGAAGAAGCCACCAAAACTGTCCTGGCCCAAGCCGAACTCCTCTGCGCCGATTGGGCGGACGCTGGCATGGTCAATTCGGGTTGAACGCTCGTTTTCCGTGGGAAACTTGTATTACGTACAAAACCTTTCGACTGCGCTACGCGCTTCGGCTTAAGTTGGTCTTTCCATGAGCATCGAAGTCAAAATCCCGGCGGTCGGTGAATCGATCGAGAGCGGTATCGTCTCCGTCTGGCACAAGAAGTCGGGGGAATACGTCGAGGCGGGCGAAGCGCTCCTCACCCTCGAGACGGACAAAGTCTCGACCGAGATCACGGCGGAAAAGGCCGGTCTGCTCGAGACCAAAGTCGACGAAGGTCAGGAAGTGAAGATCGGCGAAGTCGTCGCCACGATTGATGACAAGGCCAGTGCCCCGGCCAAGGAGGCCAAGGCCGCACCCGCCGAAACTTCCCCTAACGACTCCAAGCCCGCCGCCAAGCCGGCCGCGAAACGTTCTCCGAACGCGGAAGTTCTTTCCCCCGCAGTCAAGCGAATGACGACCGAGGAAAAGCTCGATCCCGCCAGCATCAGCGGGACTGGCAAAGGCGGCCGCATCACCAAGGGTGACGTCGTTTCCCATCTGGAATCGAAGCCGGAAGCGACCTCGACCGACGACCAGGAAAAGCCGCGCAACCAGAAAAAGCCGGTCGCTCCCGAATCGGCCGCGACCTCTTCCGGTGAAGAGCGGTTTACCCGCAAGAAGATGTCGCCGCTGCGGCGCAAGATCGCCGCCCAGCTCGTCATGTCGCAACAGACCGCGGCCATCCTCACCACCTTCAACGAATGCGACATGAGCGAGGTCATGGCTTTCCGGAAAAAGGCCCAGGAAAAATTCCAGGCCGACCACGGGATCAAACTTGGCTTCATGTCCTTCTTCATCAAGGCCGTGGTCGAAGGCCTCAAGGCTGTCCCCGCGATCAACAGCCGGATTGAGGGCGACGATTTTATTCTCAATCACTACTTCGACATCGGGGTCGCGGTCGGGACCGAACGCGGTCTCGTCGTCCCGGTCGTGCGCGATGCGGACCAGAAAAGTTTCGCCGACCTGGAGCGCGACATCGCGGACTACGCGGGCCGGGCGCGCGACGGGAAGATCAAGATCGAAGACCTACAGGGTGGCACTTTCACCATCTCAAACGGAGGCGTCTATGGTTCGCTCATGGGAACGCCAATCTTGAATCCGCCCCAGAGCGGTATCCTCGGCATGCACACTATTCAGCAGCGGCCGGTGGCGCTGAATGGCGAAGTCGTCGTTCGGCCGATGATGTATCTCGCACTCAGCTACGACCACCGCGCGGTCGACGGCAAAGAAGCGGTCACCTTCCTCGTCAAAGTGAAGGAAGCGATCGAGAACCCGACCGCGTTGTTGCTCGACTTGTAAATTGCGAGCGCGTCGCGCGGAGCAGATGCGTCGCGCGGAGCACAGGCGTCTCGCCTGTGTGGACTGCGGGCGTCTCGCCTTCAGCGAAGGGTGACAACCAAGATCGCCGCGCGTAGATAATACCTCCCCCGGTCACCTAACCTTTGCATCATGGATAAATTCGACGTCATCATTATCGGCTCCGGCCCCGGCGGCTATGTCGCGGCCATCCGCTCCGCCCAGCTCGGCCTCAAAACCGCCATCATCGAAAAAGATAGCGAACTCGGCGGCACTTGTCTGAACGTCGGTTGCATCCCGAGCAAGGCGCTCCTCGCCTCGAGCGACCATTTCCTCTTCGCGAAAACCGAAGCCGCCAAACATGGCATCGTCCTGGACAAAGTCGGCCTCGATCTCGCGACCATGCTCGGTCGCAAAGACAAGGTCGTGAAAACCCTCACCGGCGGAGTGCGCGCGCTGATGAAGGGCAACAAAGTCACCACCTTCACCGGCCTCGGCACCATCACCGAACCGGGCAAAGTGCGGGTCCAGCCTAACGAAGGCGAACCGGTCGAGATCGCGGCCGATCATATCGTGATCGCGACCGGCAGCGTGCCAATCAATCTACCGAGCATGCCGTTCGACGGGCAGACAATTGTCAGCAGCACGGAGGCGCTATGCTTCGAGAAACCGCCCGAAAAATTTCTCGTCATCGGCGCGGGCGCGATCGGCCTCGAGCTCGGTTCGGTCTGGGCCCGGCTCGGCTCCGAGGTCACCGTGCTCGAATTTCTCCCCCGCATCGCGGTCGGCTTCGACCTCGAAGTTTCCAACCTGCTCCAGCGCGCCCTCACCGCCCAGGGGCTGAAGTTCCATCTCGAGACCAAAGTTGGGTCGGTCAAAGCGACTAATGGCTGCGCCATCGCCACCGCCAACAAGCGCGGCGAGGAACTCAACTTCGAGGCCGATAAGGTTCTCGTTTCGGTCGGCCGCCGCGCCTTTGCCGAAGGCGTCGGGGCGGACAAGATCGGCGTCGCGCTCGACGACCGCGGCCGGATCAAAGTGGACGAAATGTTTCGCACCAGCGTCGAAGGCATTTACGCGATCGGCGACGTCATCGCCGGTCCCATGCTCGCGCACAAGGCGGAAGAGGAAGGCATCGCCTGCGTCGAGCTCATCGCAGGCAAGGCAGGCCACGTGAACTACGACGTTATCCCAGGGATCATCTACACAAATCCCGAGCTGGCCGGAGTCGGCATCACGGAAGACTTCGCCAAGGAAAAAGGAATGAAGGTGAAGGTCGGCAAATTTCCCTTCCGGGCCAACGGCCGCGCCCTGGCCAACGCCGACGCCGAAGGCCTGGTCAAATTTGTCGCCGACGCCGAAACCGACCGCATCCTGGGCGCCTCCATTTTGTCGCACGCCGCTTCCGAGTTAATCGCCGAGATCGTCGCGGTGATGGAATTCGGCGGCAGCAGCGAAGACCTCGGCCGCACTGTTCATGCGCACCCGACTCTGAGTGAAGCGGTCAAGGAAGCGGCCCTTGCGGTCGACAAGCACGCCATCCACATCGGCAACCGCTAACGATCCTTAGGTATGGCAGACGATTCCGACAAACTTTCCGGCGCGGAGGAATACATCGCGGCGGAGATCGAGTTATCCGAACCGCTCAACCCCGAGCAGGAGAAAAACCTGCGCGACGCGCTGGAAAAGCTCGATGCCCACGCTCTCGATTCCTCCGACATCGGCCCGCAAAAAATTTCCCTCTGCTACGATCCGACCCTTACGACCAAAGAGTCGCTCCTCGCCGTGATCAAACAGGCGGGCGGGAAGTTGAAGCACGTCGAGAGCGAAGGCTCGCCGCTTTTGTAGCGGGCGTTTTAGTTCAACCCGAGCTGGCGGCGCGCGTCGCGCGCAAACTTGAAGCCGCCTAACGATCCCTCGGCCGGGAAATTTTTCGTCAGCCCAAGGAACTGGAATTTCATGCCCAAAAATTCGGGATGAATCAGGGTTTGCAGGGCCCGGCTCTTTTCCGCGCCGGCGGAGGCGAGCGCGGCGTGGGTCGATAGCAACCCGGTTAGAAAATGATGCTGATCGGTGAAGCCCGCCAGCCGCAAGCCGCAGTGCTCGGCCTGTTCGGCCAGGCTGGTCCACTCGACATGGGTCGTGAGGTCGCTCTGCCCGACCCGTTCCAGAATCGAGGGCAAGACCCGATGATCGGCATAACATTGCAGCGTCCCGGTCCGGCGGCTCGGTGCGTAAAATTCCTCGCGCGAAAGTCCGTAGTCGGCCGCCAGAACGACCCCGGAGCGCAGCTTTCCCGCCAGCGTCTGGATCCAATCGAGCGCCGCGAGATTCATCTCGGTCTCATAACCAACCTCCGGCACCGGCGGCAGTTTCGTCAGGCGCTGCGCCAGGCGTTCGTCCGAGATCGGTCGATCGACAAAGGTGAAGCCGCAGGAGGTGCGCTCGACCAAGCGTTCGCACCAGCGCCGCTCTGCGCCCTCGCCGGTGGCGACGAGGAGATGCACCGGCATGGCATCGAGCAGCTCGTTGGAAAAATGGACGCCGCAGAAGGGCTCCATCATCTCGAGTGATTCGACCCATTCCACCTGCGCGAAGGAGCGCAGCACTCCCTCCTGTCGTTTTCGCAGGAGAGCGAACGGCTCCACGATCCGGTAACGCACCAATGCGGAAAGCTCCGGGCTTTGTTCGCGCACCGCCTCCAGCACATCGGTCGCGAATTCCCCGTGATGCGCCCCCTGTTCCACAATCACGAAGTCTTCCGGCCGGCCGAGCGTTTCCCAGATCTCGATGAACTGCCCGGCCATCAATTTCCCAAACAACGGCCCCACGCTTACGCTCGTGAAATAATCACCGCGTCGGCCAATCGCGCAGCGTCCCGAGCTGTAATAACCATGCTGCGGATGATAGAGCGCCTGCTCCATGAACCAGCTAAAGGGCACCGGCCCATGGGCGCGAATCCCGTCGCGAATTTCGTGAATCAGTTCCTCGTTTTCTTCCATCGCTTTCCGATCGAGGGGATTCCGCTTTCACCTTCCACCGAACTCATGCCCTCCTCAAGCATTTGGCATTTTTCACAGTTTGCCGCTAAGTTGCGCGCGATCTCTATTTCCCGGGTGTCCGCCCGCTCGCCGCATGCCTGTTGATTTTTTCACGCCGACGGAATTATCCCGCCACGACCGCCCCTGGTATGCGCGCCCGTGGGTCTATCTCCCGCTCGTCGTCGCGCTCGTTGTCCTCCTCGCGGGTCTCCTCGCTTTTCTCCCGCTCGCTGCCTACCTCCGGCACCAGGCCGCCGCCCTCGATCTCACTCATCTGGAAAAGATGGAATCGGCCAGCGTCATCGTGGACCGGAACAACAAGATCTTCGGCCAGATCTATGTCGAAAATCGCGAGACCGTCCCCTACGACCAACTACCGGCCAACCTCGTCAACGCCATCATCGCGACCGAGGACAATAAATTCTACCAGCACCACGGCTACGATTTGTTAGGCATCGTCCGCGCCGCGCTCAAGAACCTCGTCGCCGGCCACGTCCGGCAGGGCGCGAGCACGATTACGCAACAGCTGGCGCGCAACAGTTTCGAGCTCAAGGGCAAGACCTTTCGCCGCAAGCTGCTCGAGATGTTCGTCGCCCGGCGGATCGAGGACAATTTCTCCAAGCAAAAAATCATGGAGCTCTACCTCAACCGGATTTATTTCGGCGGCGGGCTCTACGGCGCGGAAGCGGCCGCACGCGGCTACTTCGACAAACCGGCACGCGAAATGACGCTGGCGGAATCGGCCACCCTCGCCGGCCTGGTCAAAAGCCCGAACAAACTTTCGCCCTGGTCCGATCGCGAGGCCTCGCGCGAGGCGCGCAATTTTGTCCTTAACCGGATGCTCGAGCTTGGCTTCGTCAACGAAGGGCAATACCGAGAGGCGCAGGCGGCGGAACTGGTCGCCGGCAACCGGCAAAACGCCCGCGGACAAAATTACGCGATCGATTACATCCGCCAGCAGGTCATCGCTGCGGTCGGCTGGGACCGGGCGATGAGCGACGGCTTCCGCATCCACACCACGATCGACGCCGGGATGCAGGCGGCGGCGGAAAAATCGCTCCGGGCGCAGCTCGACGCCGCTGAAGAGACGCCCGATTACAACCACCAGACCTACGCGCAATACACCGCTCTCATGCGCGACCGCCGGGAATCTAAAGACAACCCCAAGGCTCCTCCGCCACCGGAATATTTGCAGGGCGCGGTCATCGCGCTCGATAACAAGAGCGGCGGCATTCTCGCCCTCGTCGGCGGACGCGATTTTGAGCATAACGAATACAACCGCGCCCTCCAGGCGCGACGTCCCCCGGGGACGGCGATGCTGCCTTTTGTCTACGCCGCCGCCTTTTCCAAGGGGCTTTTTCCCGGGTCGCTGGTGGAGGATTCCGCGCTTGATAACCGCACCGTCATGATCGGCGGCACGACCGGCATTCTCGGCGAATGGGGACCGGAAAACGCAGAGAACCGTTACGAAGGCCAGATCACCGCCCGCGAAGCGCTCGCGAAATCGAAGAACGGCGCCGCCGTCCGGATCGGGACCAACGCCGGGCTCGACGCCGTGACCCAGCTCGTGCACGCCGCGGGAGTGGAAAGCAAACTGCGCCCTTACCCCGCCACTTTCCTGGGCAGCAGCGTCATCACCCTGGCCGAGCTGGCCCGTGCCTACACCATTTTCCCTAACGAAGGCTCGCTCGCGCCCGCGCCTCATATTCTTGACCGGATCGAGGACAAACAGGGCCACATCGTCTGGCAAACCGAGCGCGATCGGCAACACGCGCCCGTGATCAAACCGGAAGTCGCCTACGAAGTCACTTCCTGCCTGACCGATGCGCTGAGCGAAGGCACCGGTCAGCTCGCCTACCAAAAATATGGGCTCCAGAAATTTCCCGCCGCCGGCAAGACCGGCACCGCCTACGCTTTCACCGACGCGCTTTTTGCCGGCTACGACTCGGCCGTGACCTGCGCCGTCTGGGCCGGCTTCGACAAACCCGAAAAAATTTATCGCGGCGCCTTTGGCAGCGTTGTCGCGCTCCCGGTCTGGGTGGATGTGATGAACGCTTCGACCACCCGTTTCGCGCCCCAGCCTTTCCACGTTCCTGCGGGAGTGCACAAGTTCGAGATTTGTTCCAAGTCGGGTCTGCTCGCGACCGACAAGTGCTACGAAGATGTGCAGAGCGCGAGCGGTGACACGGTCAAGCGGCGCACCAGTTATTTCGAGTTCGCGACCGACGAACAAATGCCGGCGGATGGCTGCGATGTGCATGGCGATTCGGTCCGGACCCAGCTGGTGAAGAAATTTGAAGAAGGCCAGTGGCCGCGCGCCGCGCTCGCCGTCGACACCAAGGAAGTCGCACCGGTCACGATGCAGGGACCGACCCTGCTCGCGGAGAACGATCCCTACGATGCGATCGGTTCCACCTTTAAACCGAAAACGGTCGCCGCAGCGGGTGCTCACAACGAGCCCGGCCTTGACCCGGATAAACCGGTCAAGCGCGCCATCCCGGTCGAGCCCGAGCCGGATAACACGATCGAGGTCCGGCGCGCGCAACCGGTCCGGCCGATCGACGATTCCGCCGAGCCTCTGATTCAGAACGAACCGCCCGCGCCGCTCGATTTTGGCGACGACCACTAAAGACGCGACGGGCGCTTTCCGCCTTACCGTTCTCAATCCCGGGGGGCGCGATCGGGCGCAGGACTTTTCGTCAGGGGGCGATCGGCCTAACGACCGGGAGCATGCCCCGGTCAATTTTCATGGTTACGCCGCCTGCACCGGCGGTACTTTCGAACGCGACGTGTCGCGCGCGCTGGCGGCGCAGCGTCCGGTCCTGCTCCTTCTGCGCGGCGATTTCAAGGAAACGCAACGCGCGCTCCTGAAATTGAAACGGGCCAGGCTGCCGGTTGCGGTTTCCTTCAAGGAAACGGGCTTGCACCAGATCGCGCAACAGCTCGCCGCCCCGAAACGGGCCGAGCGTTTCCGCGAGATCGTGCAGGCGGCGGACGGTTGCCTGGCCGCGACGCCAGAGGCGCTCGCCTTTTACGGACGGGGTGAGTTCATCCCGACGCCCTACCCGATGGACGACCCGCGCTGGGATTTTTCCCGTCCGTTAGGCGAGCGGCGCGGAATTTTCATCGGGACCCGGGAATGGGACACGCCATCGCGGCACCATCTCGCCGCCCTCGTGCTGGCGGCCGAGCTGGAGGAACCGTTTACGGTCTTCGACGAGGAACCGAAACGTTGTCGCAAAATCCTGGACGCTCTCGGGGTGCCGCGCGCTTCGCTGCGGATTTTGGAAAAGCGTCTGCCTTATCGTGATTACCTGGCGGAAATGGCGCGCCATAAGATCGTCCTGCAAGCCGATAAGAGCGGCGTGCCCGGTCAGGTGGCGGGCGACGCCCTTCTCTGCCGCATGCCTTGCGTAGGGGGCGACGGAGCGATCGAGCGTACCGCCTATTCCGCGAGCTGCGGGTATGGACGCTCGTTAGGCGAACTTGCAGCGGTGGCGGCCCGCCTGCTCCAGGAGACGGATTTTTATGACGCGAGTGTGGCCGAGTCGCAAGCTTTGGCGCGGGAACGGCTCGGCTTCGACGTCGTAGCGCGGCAGCTGGAAGATTTCTTCGCCAAATTGTAGGGCGGGCGCTCCGCCTGCCCCTCGAGAAATTTATCTGCGGCCGAATCCACCCCCGGCAAGCGGAGCGCTTGCCCTACAACCCGATCGCCTCGCGATAGATTTCTTCCAGCGCGCGAACCTGCGCTTTTTGCTCAAATTTCTCCGCGATCGCGCGAGCGCCGGCCTCGGCCAGGCGAGTTAGTTCCTGGGGGCGGCTGGTCCATTGCAGGAGCGCTGCGCCGAGCGCAACGTGATCGCGTTCCTCTACCAGGACTCCGCTTGTTCCATCCTCAATTGCCTCCGGGATGCCGCTGTGCCTGGTCGCGAAAACCGGCAGGCCGCTGGCCATCGCTTCGAGCATGGAATTGGGAACGCCTTCCTGGTTACCGTCCCCTCCCAGCTCGCTCGGGTGCAGGAAAATGTGCGCCGCGGAGAAGGCTTCGCGGAGTTCCTTCTGGGAAAGGAACCCGGCGAACCGGACGCGCTCCTGCACTCCAAGTTCGCGCGCCAACTCCTTCAGCTCCGCCTGCATCGGCCCTTCGCCCGCGATGGTGAACGTTGCCGCGGGATTTTGTTCCTGGAATGTCGCGAAGGCGCGCAGGCTGGTGACAAACCCCTTTTTCTCGATCAAGCGGCCCGCCTGCAAAAATCTCCAGGCGCCTTCGTTAGGCCAGGCCCGCTCCCGGAAAGGGAGGTCGTCAAGCGGGATACCGGTCCGTTGCAATCGGATCTTCTCGTTAGGGCAACCCAGCTCCCGGAGCCCGCGGGCGAGCGATTCCGAACGGACCAGAATGAGCCGGGCCGCCGCCAGCATCTCGCGCGTAGCGGCGCGATAATGCGGTTTATCGAGCTCGACCATGACATCGGCACCGTGAAAAGAGACCACGGTCGGTCTGTGCCAATGCAGGATGAGCGGGAGGAGATGGACCGCGATGTGCCCAAAATAGATATGCAGCAGTTGCGCCTCATTGTTGTCCAAGAGACGCCGGGTCTGCCTCATTTCCCGGTGCGATATTTGCCAGGGAGCTTCGCGGACGGTGCGGAACCAGAAGCGCCGCAGGAAATGCGTCGCCGGTTTTCCAACGACGAAGACGGGCTCAAAGGGGAAGCGTTCCGATTCCTCCCGCTTTTGCGCGATCACGATCGGGCGGAAGCGTTTCAGCGCGGTGAGCTGCCGGTAGATGTGCAGCATCTCCGGCTTGAGAAACGTCGCGCAATACGCAGCGACGACAGGCGGAGAGTCAGGCACGCCTAACGTTCAACGCAAGTGCGCGCCGTTCAACCGCTGGAATCAGCGACCGCTCTAGAAACTCCAGGCGAAAAGGACGATCCCCTTCGGTTTGCCCGGGTTGTTTGGGTCGTGTGAAACTCGGTCCTGCGCGTTGCCGTACTCGGCCGGCGCGGCGGGATTGATCAATTGGATCGGTTGACCGGTGCGAATCGCAACTTGGACCGCGCCCTCGGTCGGAATAATCGGCGCAGCCGAAGGCGGCCGCGGTTTGGGCAGTTGGGTTTCGATCCGGCCCGTCGTGGTCGCAGTGGTGGCGGTCGTCGTGGTCAGCTCCTGCCCAAAGGCCACGCTGCTGGCCGCTGCCAGTAAGATACTGAGGAATGTTTTCTTCATAATTGTTCTCCCCGAGGCTCGGCGGCGCGCGCATTGGCTTGCTCGCGCCCTGCCCTCACCCCACAATTATAGTTCGATGGATTACATTGAAAAGGCCGCACGTGTCCTTGATTTAGAAATTTCCGAGCTGCAACGGCTCCGCGCCCGGCTGGGCGAAAACTTCATCCGCGCGGTCGATCTGATTAAGAAAACCGTCGAGAGCCGGGGCAAGGTCATCGTCCTCGGCGTCGGGAAATCCGGCCACATCGGAGAAAAAATCGCCGCCACCCTCACCAGCACCGGCTCGCCCGCGGTCGTTCTGAATTCCCTCAACGCGCTCCATGGCGACCTCGGCATGGTCGCGGACGGCGACGTCATCCTCGCCCTGAGTTATAGCGGTGAGACCGAGGAGCTGCTCCGCATTCTTCCGGCCATCACCCGTTTCCAGGTCGATGTCATCGCGTTTTGCGGCGCGCCCGATTCCACTCTGGCGCAGAATTGCGATGTGCTCCTCGACGTCAACGTCGTGCAGGAGGCGTGTCCGCTCAATCTCGCCCCGACCTCGAGCACGACGGTCATGCTCGCCCTCGGCGACGCCCTCGCCATGGTCCTGCTCGAGGCGCGCGGTTTTCAAAAGGAAGACTTCGCCAAGTTTCATCCAGCCGGCATGGTGGGGCGCAGCCTGCTCCTGCGCGTGCACCAGATCATGCGGCCGCGCACCGCGCTCGCGCTCGTTAGGCCGGAGGACAATATTCGCGCCGTCCTGGAGTTGATGACGTCTCTGCGGGCCGGCGCCGCCGTCATTGCCGGGCCGGACGAGCAGTTGCTTGGGATTTTTACCCACGGCGATTTCGTGCGCCATTTCCAGACGGATCCGCGCGTCGGCGAGCGACTGGTGGCCGACCTCATGACGCTCCACCCGGTTGTGGTGCATCAGGATAAACTGGCGGTCGAAGTGCTTAATCTGCTCGAACGCCACCGGATTGATGATCTCGTCGTAGTGGATGATCGCGGGGTGCCGGTCGGGATTGTCGATTCCCAGGATCTGACCAAGCTGAAGTTGTTGTAGCCGGATCGGCGGTTTGCAACCGCCGAGGGCGCTTTCAAAGCGCCCCTCCTTGTCATTCTCTCAACTCTCAACTAAGAACTCTCAACTCTTATGGCCGCCGCAAACGATCTCCGCAAAGGAATGGCAATCAAATACAATGGCAACACCGCCATCGTGCTCGACGTGCATCACCGCACCCCGGGCAACCTGCGCGCCTTTGTCCAGGCAATCATTCGCTACATCGGCACCGGCAAAAGCGCCGACGTCCGCTTCGGCTCGACCGACAAAGTGGAGCTGGTCGACATTTCGCGCACCACGCTCGAGTTCAGCTATAAAGACAACACTGGTTTCCATTTCATGGATCCGAGCACCTACGAAACGATCACCCTCGATCAGCACCTCCTGACCGAGGCGAAGGATTACCTGGTCGAGAATCTGCCGGTGGAGGTTCTCTTCACCGAAGGTCGTCCGGTGCAGGTGGAATTGCCTTCTTCGGTCCAGCTCACGGTGGTCGAAGCGCCCGAAGGTCTGCGCGGCGACACGGCCAGCAACGTGACCAAGCCTGCCCTGCTCGAAACCGGCAAGACCGTGAACGTCCCGCTCTTCATCCACGAGGGCGAGAAAGTTAAGATCGATACCCGCACGGGCTCCTACATGGGCCGCGCCTAACGAATGGCTTCGCGGCGCGTCCCCCGGCATACGACCCGGCGCCGCCCGGTCCAGGGCGGGGTCAAAGTCGCGCCCTATGTCGTGCCGACCCGGCGCGGCGCTCCGCCCCGGAGCTCGCTCATGGTTCCGACGAAGTGGGTCAAATTCATCGTCGCCCTCTTTCTCCTCCCGATCTGCGCCCTCCTCAGCGAGACTTTTTTCACCTCCTTTGCCCGCGCCACAGTGGCGGAACGGCTCTGGGCGGGCGAAGAGTTCTGGTTCTTCTCGTTAGGCGCGGTTCTGTGGCTGATCGCTTTTTTTGGCCTGCCGCGCCCGCTCCTGATCTACGTCTTCGGCCACGAACTGACCCATGCCCTCTGGGTTTGGTTGATGGGCGGACGGGTCAGCCGTTTCAAGGTAGGCCGCGATGGCGGACACATCCTGACCGACAAGAACAACTTCCTCATCGCGCTCGCCCCGTATTTTTTCCCGCTCTACAGCATCCTCGTCATCGCGCTCTACGGCGCGCTCAGCCTCTTCATCAACGTCCAGCAATTTGGCCAACTCCTCTACGCCCTGGTCGGGATCACCTGGGCCTTTCACCTCACTTTTACCTGCTGGATGATCCCCAAAAATCAGACCGACCTGAGCGACAACGGGACCATTTTTTCGCTCGTTTTTATTTACCTGACCAACCTGCTCTTGCTCAGCGCTCTGCTCATCATCGCCTCGCCCCGGATCACCTTTGAAAGTTTCGGAGCCGACATCGTGCGCAACCTGGCGAATTTTTCCCACACCATCGTGGTGCTCTGCGAACGCTTTAGTCGCGGGGCGTAGTGAGCGTTAGGCGAGGCCAGCCCTGTAGACGTTTCGCTGTGCGAAACGCGGGGGGAGCGTCAATCGGAAGCGAACCGCCCCCGCGCGTCGCCCACAGGGCGAGTATTTGTTTAGCCTCGGACGGCGAAGCGCCGTAGGAGCGCCACGTATAGAGCAACTCCTGCAGCGGAAGCTTTAGCTCCAGAGGAGCGGCCTGTGCGCCCCCCGCCGCGGAAGCAGCACATCGCGTAGGTGAACGCGAGCGCGCAACTCCGCGACGAAGGCCGGAGCACAGGCATCTTCCATGTGGGGACTGCGGGCGTCCCGCCTGCAGCAACGGTCGAAACAGGCGAGACGCCTGCTTTCCCCACAGGCAAGATGCCTGTGCTCCGGCCGGCCTTCCGCGCGCGCCTCCGGCGCTTTCGAGGCTAAACAAATACCAGGGCGACGGCTACAGGCGCTACCTTGCCGCCGCCAGCGCAGCGAACGGCAATCGCGCAAACGCCTCGCTCAAACGTAACGACGAGCCAGGTCCGCCTGCCGTTGCCCCGGTAAACAAATCCCGCCCGTTGGCAAAGCCCGCCGGGAGCTGCACTGCGGTGTCGCACCACTTCTCCCCGATCGGCGGAAATCCGACGCGCAAACTGAAGCGCGGCGCCAGGACTACGATGGATTGGCTATCGCTCGCGCGCGCGAAAGCGACGCAGCAATCGGCAAACTCCCCGGACACATTCAACGGGAGATAGTTTCCCTCGCGAAAAAGTTCCGGATTCTCGCGCCGAAATGTCAGGAGGCGTTGGGTGAGGAAAAGCTTGATCCGCCCGTCGCGCCAGTTGCCTAACAAATCTTCCGGCGCCGCTTGGGCGAGGCCGGAGAGCATCTTCCGCCGGCCAGCGTAATCGACCGGCCGCCGGTTGTCCGGGTCGACCAGGCTGAAATCCCAGACCTCGTTTCCCTGGTAAATATCCGGCACCCCGGGCGAGGTGAGCTTGAGGAGGACCTGGGAAAGAGCGTTGATTGCGCCGGCGCGCGCGACCTCTTCGGCCAACGGGAGGAAACTTTCCAAGAAACGATTGCGCGGCGACGGATCGAGAATTTTTTTAACAAAAGCCGCCACCGCGCCGTCCCATTGTTCGTTAGGCTGAACCCAGCTCGTGTTCAGCTTCGCTTCCTTCATCGCCTTGGCCATGTATTGCTGAATCCGCTCGCGATAATCGGTCCGCGCCTCCTCGCTCATTTCGCGAAAAGGCTCGAGCGGCCAGCTCCCGAGCAGGATCTGGTAGAGGAGGTATTCCTCGTTCCCATCCGGCGCCTCGCCTTCGTCGATCCGGGCCTTCCAGCGCCGGTTCAGGGTGCGCCACCGGCCTAACGAACGGCGCCATTGCTCCGGCATTTCCGAGAGCACGGCCATGCGCGCCCGGACGTCTTCGCTCCGCTTCGTGTCGTGAGTCGAAGTCGAAAGCATGGTCGCAGGCCAGTCCTCATGCCGCTCCGCGTTGCGCCGGTGAAAGCCTTCCACGCTCAACCCAAAGCGCTGCGGTTCGCCGCCGACTTCGTTCAGCGCCGCCAGCCGGTTGTAGATATAAAATGCGGTGTCCTCCAGCCCCTTGGCCATGATCGGCCCGGTCGTCTGCTGAAATTTCAGGACGAAATGGATGTGCTCCTCGCGCGCTTCGTCGTCCAGATTTTCCGGGAAGCGGAAGAGGAGAATGTCGCGCAGGAAATTGAAGACCGATTCTTCGAGCGCGGGGTTGCGCCGTTTGGCCGCGGCCACCGCACGCTCGATCACGGCGCGATCGGCTTCGCTCACCGGGCGGTTGGGAGCGAGGTAGGTTCGATAAACCGGAAAGCAGGCGATCACCTCGCGCACCGCCAGAGTCAGGGCATCGAGGGTATAATCGCGGTACCAGCGATTTTTCTCCGAGATCCGGTCGAACATCGCGCCGAGAACGTTGACGTCGTTGGCAAGGGAGAGGCGCATGACGAGGCGCTTCTTGGCATAAACGAGATGCCCGAAATGCAGGGTGTGCCCGATGAATTTGTGAAACGCGTTCGTGATCGCGCGTTCCGCCGCGGGGTCGACCAGGACGCCGATGGCGTCGTTCATGAAATCGTAGCCGGTGGCGCCATGGACCGGCCAATCGCTCCGCAATTGTTCGTCGCCGCTGAGGATTTTCTCGACCACGAGATAGAGGGCGAGTTGGTCGTCGGGCAGGGACGACTCCAGCGCCGGCGCCGCCCGCCGCTGCAGCTTCTCGAAGTATTCGTTAGGCAAATACAAGCCGTCCGGGTGATCGATCCGCAACCCCGTGACCGCGCCGGTCGCCACCAGCTCGAGCACGAGCCGATGGGCGGCGTCGAAAACTTCCGGCAATTCCATCCGGATAGCGGCCAGGTCGTTGACGTCGAAAAAGCGCCGGTAATTGATCTCCTCCGCCGCGACCCGCCAAAAGGCGAGGCGATAGGCCTGATCGGTCAGGAGCGCGTCGAGCGCATCGAAACTGCGCGGATCGCCGGGCGTGCCGTTGATGATCGTTAGGGCTTTTTCCACCGCTTCCTGCACCAGCGGCGCTTCCTGGCAGCGGCGCTCGAGCCGGCGCTTGATGATCTCTTTTTCCCGGGCCCGTTCCGCGATTCGTTCCGGGTCGGTCTCGGACCGGCGCGGCAGATATTCGAGCGCGGTCAGGATGCTTTGTAATTCGGCGTAGAAATCTTCCTCTTTCTGATCGTCCAACTCCCCGAGCGCGATCTCGAGAATGTGCCGGTAAGTTCCCGGCGCGATCGGAAATTCATGATCGAAGTAGCAGAGATAAAAACGGCCGCTATCGTATTTGACCTGAAGTTCGCCCCGTTCCAGGACGCGTCCGTATTGGTCGCCCAGGATCGGGATCAAGACCTTGTCGCGCAGATCCGACTTGAGCGGCTGCCAGTCGATATCGAAATAAGGCGCAAACTCCGAGCTCGGCCCATTCTCCAGGACGTCGGCCCACCAGACGTTCTGCGGTTCGCCGATGCCCATATGGTTAGGGACGAAATCCAGCACCTGACCCATCCCGCGCTCGCGCAGGGCGGCGACCCAGGCGTCGTATTCTGCGCGCGAACCGATCGCGTCGTTCAGCTTGTTGTGATCGGTGATGTCGTAACCGTGCAGGCTTTCCGCGCGCGCCTGGAAATAGGGCGAGGCGTAGCAGTCACTGATCCCGAGATCGTGGAGATACGGCACGATCTCGCGCGCCTGGGCGAAGGTGAATTCACGGTTGAACTGGAGACGGTAGGTGGAGCTGGGAATACGAGGGTGCGGTTGACTCACGGAAGGGGGAATTTAGACAGGATTTACCTGATGAACAGGATTGGCGCCGCGCGCTGTTGTAGACGCCTCCCTCTGGGAGGCGCGGTCCGCGGACGGACACTCGCTCGCGGCCTTTCCCCACCATCGTCCACACAGACCCGCGCTTCGCAGAGCGAAGCGTCTACATCTTTTCCGGAACGTCGATTCCGAGAAGATCCAGTCCGCGCTGCAGGGTGCGCGCGGTCAGTTCACAGAGCGCCAGGCGTGTCGCGCGCGTCGGCACGTCGGCCTTGAGGACGGGACAGGCCTCGTAGAAGGCGTGGAATGCGTTGGCCAGCTCGAAGAGATAATTAGCCAGTAGGTTGGGCCGGAAATCATTCAGCACCTGCGGCACGGCCTCGGCAAATTGCGCCAGCCGTTTCGCGAGCGTGAGCTCGGCCGACTCAGTCAACTTTAGTTCGTTAGGCGGTTGAAATTCCTCCCCGGCCTTGCGGAAAATGGAGCGGATCCGGACGTAGGCATTTTGCAGATAGGGCGCGGTGTTGCCCTGCAACGAGAGCATGCGATCCCAGGAGAAAATGTAGTCCGTCATCCGGTACTGCGAGAGATCGGCATACTTGACCGCGCCGATGCCGATCGTTTTCGCAATCGCGTTTTTCTCCCCTTCGGCGAGGTCAGGATTTTTCTCCTCCACGATTTTCCGGGCGCGCACGACCGCTTCGCCGAGCACGTCGCGCAAGGCGACGTTCTCACCGGACCGCGTTTTCATCAACTTGCGGTCTTCGCCGAGGATGCTGCCATGAGTAATGTGACGGAAATCGGCGGTGTAACCTTCGCGCCGCGCGATCTCGAAGAGCTGCCGGAAATGGAGCTGCTGCGGAGCACCGGTCTCGACCCAGATGGAGTCGGCCCCGAGGTCGCGGATGCGGTAATCGATCGTCGCGACATCGGTCGTGGCGTAATTGAACCCGCCGTCGCTCTTCCGCACCAGACACGGCCGCTCCGCCAGCTCGGGAATGTCGCGGAAAAAAACGCAAACCGCGCCCTCGCTTATTTCGGCCACGCCCGACTGGAGGAGGCGGTCGACCACTGCCGCGAGGCGATCGTTGTAGAAGCTTTCGCCGCGCTGGATGTCGTAACGGATGTCGAGAATATTGTAGGCGGCCTCAAATTCGTGTTTCGAGAGGGCGACGCACTCGTTCCAGATGCGGAGGTTTTCCTCGTCGCCAGCCTGGAGTTTCACCAGTTCGTTGCGGCAGGCGTCGAGCACCGCCGGATCAGCTTTGCCGAGTTCGTTCGCCGTCTTGTAAATCCGGACCAGCTCGGCGATCGGATCGCGCACCAGGGCTTCGCGATCGAGTAGATTTTTCCAGCCGTATATCACCATCCCGAACTGCGTGCCCCAATCGCCGATGTGATTGTCGCGAATTACATCGTGGCCGAGAAAGGTCGCGATCCGGGCGAGCGCGTCGCCCAGGACGAGGCTGCGAATGTGGCCGACGTGCATCGGCTTGGCGACGTTCGGCGAACCAAAATCGATCACAATCCGGTGGCGCTCTTCGACCGGCGCCACGCCTAACCGATCGTCGCGCAAGAGTTGCGCGGCGTGCTCGGCCAGGGCGCCCGGCTTGAGCGTGAAATTGATAAAGCCAGGGCCGGCGATGGTCGGCGGCTCGGCCAACTCGTCCACCGCGAGGTGATCGATGATTTTTTGCGCAAGTTGCCGCGGATTTTCGCCGCGCTGTTTCGCGAGGATGAGCGCGGCATTCGTCTGGTAATCGCCAAAACGCACATCGGTCGCGGGCACGACGTCGCCGGCCGGCGGTAGCCCGGCGCCGGCAAGGGCGCGCGCCAGCGCCTTCGTAAGAAGCGATTGAAATGTTTCCATAGCGCGTGCGACGAAGGTAACAGGCGATCGCATCATGTCATCCCGCAGGAAGGCGCAGGCAAAGGGAAGACAACGCAAGTCACTGTAGCCGGGGACGCTGTCCCCGGTCGCGCCCATTGTAGCCGGGGACGCTGTCCCCGGTCGCGCCCATTGTAGCCGGGGACGCTGTCCCCGGCCGCATTTGGCTCAGAAAGGGCCTCGTTTACGCGCGCTTTGGTTAACCTAGCCGTGTCTTCGCCTCGGCCGGGGACAGCGTCCCCAGCTACAACGGCAGCGCTACTTTTGGGCACGCTCTTCGAAGACGGCGAGGATTTCCTCTTTCGTCCCGGCCGCGGCGAGTTTTTCGCGGACCGAGCGATCGTTCAAAAACTTCGCGATCGAAGCCAGGGTCCGGAGATGAGTTTGAAACTGGTTTTTCGGGACGATGAAAAGGACAACGAATTTGACCGGGGCATTATCGAGGGCGTCGAACTCGATCCCTTGCGAGGAACGCCCGAAGGCCGCCACCACCTCGCTGACCGATTCGGAAGAAGCGTGCGGGATGGCGATGCCGAAGCCGATCCCGGTGCTCATCGTCTCCTCGCGCTGCTTGAGCGCGGCGAGAATGCCGTCGCGGCTGGCGGCCTCGATTTTTTTCTGGGCCAGGAGGAGATCGATCAACTCCACGATCGCAGGCCACCTTTCCGTCGCCGCCATCTCGGGAATGATCTGCTCGGAGGATAAAAGGCTGGCCAAAGACATGCGGATGCTCCGAGTGGAGCGGAAGCTTAGCGTCCGCGCCTCGGATGACAAGTTGGGAAATGTGACGAGCGCGTCAGAGACGCCGCACCGGGTCCTGCTCCTCCTCTAGCCGGTAGTTTAGCTGGCGCGAAAGGAGCCAGCGCACGCCAAACATGTCGACCGTGGCGCGGACGGCGCGGTTGCCGAGCCCGTATTTGCTCGTGCCAAACTTGCGCACCCGATGATTGACCGGGATTTCCACCAACCGGTAGCCCGCGCCCTTGACCAGCGCGGGAATGAAGCGGTGCATCCCCTTGAAGGGCACGAGAGTGCGGACGCATTCCCGCCGCATCGCCTTCAGGGTGCAGCCGGTGTCGCGCACGCCGTCCTTTGTAAAACGGCTCCGGACGAAATTCGCGATCCGGCTCGTTAGGCGTTTGACCAGGGTGTCCTTGCGTTGCGCGCGATAGCCGCAGACCAGGTCGGCCCCGCGCTCGATCTCGGCCAGGAGGCGGGGAATGTCGGCCGGGTCGTTTTGCAGGTCGCCATCGATCAGGACCACGGTGGCGCCGCGGGCGGCATTGGTCCCGGCATACATGGCGGCGCTTTGCCCGGCATTTTTCTCGAAACGCAGGAGGCGGACTTCCGGCGACCTCGTTAGGCGAGCAAGCGTCTGGTCGGTCGAGCCGTCGTCGACAAAAATGATTTCGTGCGAGATGCCGGCGAGCGCGGCGGCCAGCTCGGCCTGCAGGATCGGGACATTCTCCTCCTCGTTGTAGAGCGGGACCACAACCGAAACGGCGGGCTGGGAAACGTCCTCCATCACAACGGCATCGTCCGGTAATCGTAACAGGCGTAAACCTGTAGCTCGCGCAAAACCCGGTCACCCGTCCGCACTTCGATCGTGCTGATGAGCTCGGTCCGGCCAAAGCCGGCGCGGATGTTGCGCGGGGGGTGATCGCGTTTCCCGAGTTGGAGGAAGAGGGCGTTGCGGCCGGTGAAAAGATTTAGGCCCTGTTCCTCGGTATAAATTTCGTTCGGGTCACGTACTGCGTCGGGCGCGAGTGGAACAAATTCATCGTAGCGCGGCCAGAAGGAAAACTGGTTCACCATGTCCTGCGACTCGGGGATGTAGACCGGGGGATGGCCCGGTCCTTCCACCCGTTTATCCGGCAGGTAAAAGGCGAGCTCGGAGGCACGGTCGCGTTCGTCGGCGATGAGGAACACTTTTTGCCCGATCTTTTTCTCGAAATCAGCCCGGACCTGGTTGACCGCCACGGCCATTGCTTTCCAGCCGCGCAATCGATCGGTCGGGTCACGTCCGCGGCGCTTAATTCCGACCGGATTCAGGATCAACACGACCAGCACCGCGCTCATGATGAGCGCGAGAAAAACGCCGGCGTTCGCCCAGGCAAGGGCGCGGCTGCGGGCGGCGGCCCGCTCCCGCCAGTAAGAGACGGCGAGAACGCCGAGGCTGGGAAACGCCAGCGCGTCCCAGTTCGGCGCGGCCGCCTCGTTGATCGAGAGGACGAGATAAACAAAAAATACCGGCAGCCCAAACCAGAGGAGATAGAAAACGACGAAGTTGCGCTGCGCCCGCCGCCAGCTTGCGATCGTCGCCCAGAGGAGGCCGAAAAAGAAAAGGGGCGAGTAGGTGGCAAAATGTTCGCCAAGAAAAGTCAGCAACTCGAGCGGATGAAAACCGGGCGCGGAATCGAGACTGCCGCGCGATTTGAGATGCGCGAGGGTGATCCAGGCGTGATCGGAGTTCCAGAGAATCGGCGGAATGGTGCAAACGGCGAAAGCAATCAGTAGGAGGTAAAGATTCGGGCGGAGAAATTCGCGCCGAAGCCGCCGGGCGAGGATGAGGACGAGAAGAATCGAGACGAGCTGAAGAGCGTTGGTGTACTTGCAGAGGAATCCCACTCCGATGAGCAGCCCGGTGAAGGGCCACCACCAGGAAAAGAGCGGCGAGCGTTCGAGCGCGAGCCAGAAAGTGTAGAGCGCGGCGACCCAGAAGAAGAGCGAGAGCGGATCGATCGTGAAAACAAGGCTGCCGAGGTTGAAGATGGGCGTGACGTTCAGGACCACGACCGTCCAGAAACCGGCCAGCGAGCTGAAGAGTCGCTGCGCAAAATAATAAATGAGCAGACTCGTCCCGGCCGCGAGGAGCGGACTCCAAAAGCGCACCCCAAACTCAGTGTCGCCAAAGAGGAAAGTGCTCGCGCGCATGGCGAAAGCCACGCCCGGTCCTTTACTGAAATAGGACATGGCTGGCCGCTGCGACCACATCCAGTAATAAGCCTCATCCGGCGAAAGCTGGGTCGCGCCGAGAAAAGAGAGACGGATCGCGGTCAGTACGAGAATAAAAATCCAAACCGCCCGGGTCGTGCTCATGCGATAGCGTCACCGACGAGGCGCGGATGCCTGACGAAAAATTCCGGCGCCCAGCGCGCCATCGTCCAGCGGTAGGCAGCTTCGAAGAGCGCGAGGAGGATGGCTGTTTCCCCCACCGCCAGGAAAAAAGTCGCCGTCACATCGCTCGGCCAGTGCGCTCCGAGATAAACCCGCGACCAGGCGATCGCGATCGCGAAGAAAAAATAAAGCCAGCCCCAGCGCCGGAAAAAGAAGACCAGGATGAGCGCGACGGTCGCGTTATTCGTCACGTGCCCGGACGGGAACGAAGGCCCGGAGCGATTGCGATCTTTCGCATCAGAATAACGAATTTTCACCGGCTGGAAGAGAGTGAGAAACTCCGGGCGCGCCTTGGCCAGCACCACCATCCGCACGCGCTCGATTTGTTTCGGGCGCTTCCGGTCGACTAAATTCTTCACTGTGGAAGTGATGCTGGCATTGCAGAAAAGGGCGAGCCCGACGCAGAAAACCAGCGCCCGTCCCTTGAATCCGGCGAAGATCAACGCATAAAGCACGAGCAGGACGATCAACGGCAGCCAGATATCGACGTTGCTGATCGCGGCCATGAACAAGTCGAGGGCCGGACTCGTCCATTGCTCGTTGATAGAATGAAACAAAGCTTGATCCATGAGGCCGCCGCGCGCCCGGCGGTGCGGCACGATAAGAAGCGCACTGCTGCGAAACAAGTGCTTAACCGCATCCTGCCCCTCCTCGTCCTGGGCGCTGCCCTAACGACCCTGCGCGCCGCGCCCCCGCCTTCGGCCCGGGAAATCCTCGACCAGGTGCGGCTCCAGCAATCGCAGCAGCAGCTCGATCTCCAGGGCCAGCTCCGTTCCGACGGGAACGTGATTCCGTTTCGCCTTACCCAGACCGGTCCGGTCATCCGCTACACTTTTGCGAACCCGCCGGAGACGGTGCAATTACGCCTCGAGGAAGACGGCACGCGGCTCGATCTCGTCTTTCTCAACAGCACGAAAAAATTTTCCCCAGCCCGGCTCGATGAAAAGATCGGCGGCACTGCCGTGACCTATGGCGATCTCGCGCTCAAGTTTCTTTACTGGCCGAAGGCCGAAGTGCTCGGGGGCGACACCATCCGCACTCGCAATTGCTGGAAACTGCGCCTGACCGCTCCGAGCAACGATTCGCCCTACAAAACCGTCCTTCTCTGGGTCGACAAGGAGAGCGGCGCGCTCATGCTGATGGAAGGTTACGACCAGAAAAACTTCCTCGTGAAACGGTTCGAGGTCGTCTCCGCGCAGAAAATCGAGGGCCGCTGGTTCCTTAAGCAAATGCGGATCGAAGAAATCGCCCCCGGCACGGACAAGGTCCTGAACCGCAGCTACCTCGAGATTAAAAAGTAACGTTTCCCTCCCTTCGGAGAGTCTTTTGGCCAGGGCGGCGTTTGAGCAATACCGAAAAGACCGTATTAATTCACGATGCTTTCGGCCCGTCACTTCATCGCTGCTCTGGTTTCGTCGCTTGCCTGCTTCGCCGCCGCCGCTTCACTCCGGTCCGCGCCGGTGGTTTCTGCGCAAATTTCCGATCAGGAACTCTACGACGCCACTCCGGCACGGCAGATCTATCTCAACACCAAATTCAGCGACCCGACCCTGCCGGCCAATACCGTCCGCCTAACGACCGCGCTGGGCACGATCGACGTCACTCTTTACGACCAGCAAACCCCGATCACGGTCGATAATTTCCTCCGCTACATCGATACCGGCGCCTATCTTCCGCCCGACCCAAACATCGGCGGCATCGCGCCGGTTTTTTTCCACCGGTCCGTCCCCGGTTTCGTCATTCAAAGCGGCGGCTACGTCGCGACGCAGGACCCGACGAATCCGCCGAAGATTTTCCCCAGCGCCGTCGTGACCTTCAGCCCCATCCCGAACGAGGCCCGGCCCGATCTGCATAACGTCCGGGGTACGATCTCGATGGCGAAATTGCCGACCGATCCCGACAGCGCGACCAGCCAATGGTTCATCAACCTGGCCGATAACGGCGGCGAGCCGAGCAATCTCGATACCACCAACGGGGGTTTCACCGTTTTCGGCACGGTCTCCGACGCCGGCATGGCCACGGCCGACGCCATCGCCGCGGTTCCGATCTATAACGGCGCCGCCATTTACGGAAATGCCTTCACCGAATTGCCGCTGCGCAATTTCTCCTCGGGCCTGCCGGAGAAGGACAACTTCATCCTCATCAGCGCCTTCGCGCGTCCGCTGCTTTTCACGACGAGCAGCGATAACGCCGGCGTCGCCTCCGCCAGCGTGATTTCAAATAGTCTCTTTGTGCAAGGGCATAGCGTCGGGACCGCGAACATCACCGTCACCGCAACGGATGCGAATGGCGCCACCGCTTCGCAAACCTTCGCCGTCAATGTCACCAGCACCCCGGTCCGCGCAGCGAATATTTCTACCCGTCTCCAGGTCGGCGCCGGCGACGATGCCTTGATCGGCGGCTTCATTGTTTCCGGAACGGCGTCCAAGCGCGTGATCGTCCGCGCCCTTGGACCCTCCCTCGCCGGGGTGCCAAATGCCCTCGCCAATCCCACTCTGGAATTACGCGACGGCACCGGCGCGCTCGTCGCCTCCAACGACCAGTGGGAATTTGCGATCAACAAACGCGACATCATGAACAGCGGCCTGGTGCCCTCCGACCCGAACGAGTCCGCCATCCTCACCACCATTCCCGCGACCGGCGGCGCTTCGGCCTACACCGCGATCGTGCGCAGCGTGACCGGCACCGCCGGCATCGGACTGGTTGAAGTCTATGATCTCGACGCCGGCCCGGGCGCGAGTCTGCTTAACATTTCCACCCGGGGCAATGTCCAGACCGGCGACAATGTCATGATCGGTGGTTTCATCGTCGCGGGGAATGGATCACAACAGGTCCTGGTCCGCGCGATCGGCCCGTCGCTCGCCGCGCAAGGTGTGGCCAACCCGTTGTCCGATCCGACCCTTACCCTCTACGACGCGCAGGGCACCGAACTCGATTTCAACGACAACTGGCAGGACAACCCGGCCGCGGCCGAGATCGAGGCCACGACCATCCCGCCTAACGATCCTAAGGAAGCCGCGGTCCTGCCCACCCTCGCGCCCGGCGGATACACCGCGATCGTGCGCGGCGCAGGGACGGCGACCGGTACCGGCCTGGTCGAAGTTTATGTCCTCAATCCCGTTCCCTGAGCAGGAGCGAACGCCGGTGCGTTTCGGAACGCTGAAAACCCGAACAACTTAGACAAGCCTGAAATGCCCGCGGGCGGCGATAAGGGAAAAGGAGACAACCAAATGCAAACGACCGACCGGGTGCGGGCCCAGACCGCAGCAGAGATCAACCTTGAAATCGACGCTCAAACGAAAAACCGTTTGGTGCGAGCGGCCGGTGCTCCGCCTGCAGTGCTCGGTCGTCTCATCGCCGACCTCGATGAAGAATGGGACATCGAGCGCTGGCTCGAAACCAACGCCTCCGCTCTCGCCCTCAGCGGGACGCTCCTCGGCCTTTTCGTGAACAAAAAATTCCTCTTCCTGCCATGTCTGGTTCTGCCCTTTCTCCTCCAGCACGCCCTCCGGGGTTGGTGCCCGCCTCTCCCGCTCTTTCGCCGCATGGGAATTCGCACCCGGCGCGAAATCGAGGTCGAGAAGTCCGCCCTCAAAGCGTTGCGCGGGGACTTCGCCAGGATCGAGCGCAACGGCGACCCGGCCGCCGAGGCCCGCGCCGCCTGGCGCGCGGCCAGCAGCTGAGAAACTTCGCGGGCCGAAGTCGTTAGGCGGGAACAGCCGGGAGCCGTTTCCCAAAAAGATCGCGCAACGCCGTCCGGGCCGCGTGGTAGCCGCACATCCCGTGCACCCCGCCGCCGGGCGGAGTGGAGGCGGAACAGAGATAATACCCGCGCCGCGGCGTGCGGTAAGGCGCCGGACTAACGACCGGGCGCGCGATCAGTTGCCAGAGATCGGCCGCGCCCCCGTTGATGTCGCCCCCGACGAGGTTGGCATTGGAACGCTCGAGCGCGGCCGCGCCGGCGACGTGACGGGCCAGCACGCAATCGCGGAAACCCGGGGCAAAGCGCTCGATCTGCTGCTCGATCGCTTCCGTCATGTCGCCCTCGGAGCCATGCGGCACGTGGCAGTATGCCCAGAGGGTCTGCTGATTCTCGGGCGCGCGGGTAGCGTCGAAGAGACTCTGCTGCGCGACGAGAACGAAAGGCCGTTCCGAGTGCCGGCCTTCGGCGACCGCGCGCTCGCTTGCGGCAATTTCCTCGAGCGTTCCGCCGAGGTGCAAAGTGCCGGCGGCACGGCATCCCGCCGCCTGCCACGGCACCGGCGCGGACAGCGCGTAATCGATTTTAAAAACGCCCGGCGCATGCCGGAAATTTTCGAGCTTCCGGCGATACGAAACGGGCAACTGCTCCGCGGCGAGCTGCGCGAATTGCCAGCAGGTAAGATCGAACAAAACCGCCCGCGCCGTCGGTAGCTGGTCCAGATTTTCGATCCGCCGGCCCGTTTCAATCTCGCCACCCAAATCGCGCAGGTGCGCGGCGAGCGCGTCGCTGATCGCCTGCGCCCCACCGCGCGGGAAAGGCCATCCGACCGCATGACCGGCCGCCCCGAGCACGAGCCCAAAAGCGGCGGAAGCGATCGCCTCGAGCGGAAGAAAGGAATGCGCCGCGATCCCGGCAAAGAGGGCGCGCGCCGGCTCCTCGCGAAAGCGTAACCGGGCCAGCGCGCCCGCCCGCGCCAGCGCAGGCAGCCCGAAACGCGCCAGGGTTAGCGGGTAGCGCGGGAGGTGCAGCATGGGCTGCAAAAATTCGCCGCTTAGTTTTTCCCAGTCGCGCACGAACGGCTGCATCAGCCGGCGCCAGGCGTCGTCGTCTTTGCCTAACGACTCGTTCGGAGCGTTCAGGTCCTGCCGCAGGCAGGCCGCCGTTCCTCCATCGAGCGGATGCGCCAGCGCTACCGGCGGCTGGATCCATCGCAGGCCGTGCCGCTCTAGCGGCAGAGTGCGGAAAAAGGGCGAGGCGAAAGCGAGCGGATGAATCGCCGAGCCAAGATCATGCACGAACTCGGGCCGGATCAGCTCGCCCGAGCGCGCCGCGCCGCCGATGGTGGCATTCGCCTCCAGCACCAGGACGGAACAACCGGCCTGCGCCAGGGTGATCGCCGCCGCCAGCCCGTTGGGGCCAGCGCCCACCACGACGGCGTCATATTCGGTCTTTTTCATTTGGCAGCGCTCGAGTCGCTTCTTTCTCCCCGCAAGCAGCGAAATAGGCAACGAAGCTTTGACACGAAATCGCCCGGCTGTTCAACGGCGCAAACCTCGTTAGACTGCCTCCGATGGACTCCATTTGGGACCTGGCCAATCCGCACCTGCGCGATCTGGCCATCTACGAACCGGGCAAACCGATCGAGGAAACGGCGCGCGAATCCGGCTTGCGTCCCGATCAAATCATCAAGCTCGCCTCCAATGAAAACCCGCTCGGCCCCTCCCCCAAAGTTCAGGAAGCGATGCGCCACGCGCTCGAGAATGCCAATCTCTATCCCGATGGCGGGGGCTTCTATCTGCGAGCGGCGCTCTCCGAGAAAATGCAGCTCGAGCCCGGGAACTTCATTCTCGGCAACGGCTCGAACGAGATCATCGAATTTATCGGGCACGCTTTTCTTGGTCCCAAGGTCGAGATCGTAACCTCGGAAAACGCCTTCATTGCCTACCGCCTGATCGCTTCGCTTTTCGGGGCCAAAACCATTGCCGTGCCTGATCGCGAATATTGTTTCGACCTCGACGCGATCGCAGAAGCGATCACGCCCCGCACCCGCGTCGTTTTTATTGCCAATCCCAACAACCCCACCGGCACCCTCGTTAGGCAGGAGGAACTCGATCGCTTCATGGCGCGCCTGCCGGAGCACGTCGTGGTCGTTTTCGACGAAGCCTACCACGAATACCTCGACGCCCCGCCAGACACGCTCCAGTTCGTTAGGGCAGGCCGCAACGTAATGATCCTCCGCACTTTTTCCAAGATTCACGCCCTCGCCAGCATCCGGCTCGGTTACGGCATCGCGCGCTCGGAACTCATCCGGGTCGTGCAAAAAACCCGCGAACCGTTCAACACCAGCGGCGTCGCCCAGGCCGCGGCCGTCGCCGCCCTCGCGGATAAGGCGCATCAGGCCGAATCAAAACGTATGACCGATGAAGGTCGCCGTTACCTCGAGACGGAACTCGCTGCGCTTGGGCTCCCCTTTGTTCCGAGCGTGGCCAATTTCGTCCTCGTGCAGGTGGGCGACGGCAAGGAGCTCTTCAAAACTCTCCTGCGCAAGGGAGTGATCGTGCGCGCCCTGAGCGGTTACAGCCTGCCGGAATGGGTTCGCATTTCCGTCGGCACGATGGAGCAGAATCGTCAGTGCCTCGCTGCCCTCCGCGAGGCGATGAGCAGTCATGCCTGACGAGAGCACGGCGACGATCGCCGCAGTCTCGACCCCGCCGGGCGAAGGCGCGATCGCGCTCGTTCGTCTTTCCGGTCCGGAAGCGGTCACGGTCGCGGACCGGATTTTTCGCGGACAACAGCGGCCTTCTGACGCCGCCTCGCACCTGCAACACTTGGGCGAGATCGTGCAGGAAGAGCGCGTTATCGACCAGGTGATGCTGACGGTTCATCGCGCGCCCGCCAGTTATACCGGCGAAGACGTGGTCGAGATCAGTTGCCACGGCGGCGTCCTCGTGACGGCGCGGGTTTGGGAAGCGTGTCTCCAGGCCGGCGCGCGCTCGGCTCGCCCGGGGGAATTCACCGAGCGCGCTTTTCTCAACGGCAAGATGGATCTGACCCAGGCCGAAGCCGTAATCGACCTGATCCGCGCCCAGACCGATCTCGCTCTCCGCTCTGCTGCTGAACAACTCGAAGGCCGGCTCGGCGAAAGGATCACGCAACTGCGCGAGGACCTCATCGGGTTGATCGCCAATCTCGAGGCCTACATCGATTTTCCCGACGAAGATATCGAACCGGATGTTGGTGACGCTTTCCTCGCCCGGCTGGATGAAATCCGCGACCGGATCGATGCCCTCCTCGCCACGGTCGACCAGGGCCGCATCTTTCGCGACGGAGTGCGAGTGGTCATTTACGGCGCGACCAACGCCGGGAAATCGAGTCTGCTCAATCGCCTTCTCGGTTTCTCGCGCGCGATCGTCAGCGAAACGCCCGGCACCACCCGCGATACAATCGAGGAAGTGGTCAATCTGCGCGGCATCGCGCTGCGGCTGACCGATACCGCCGGGCTCCGCCCGGGCGGCACCGACGCGATCGAAAGCGAAGGCATGGCCCGGACCGAGCGCTCGCTCGCTCATGCCGATCTTGTTCTGCATGTGATCGACGCGAGCGCGCCCCGACCGGCTCACTTCGGCGCGCGCGCAGGCGAAACTCCCGAGCTTCTGCTCTTGAATAAGAGCGATTTGCCCGAGCACAGCGACTGGGCCGAGTGCACGACATTGCGCATTTCCTGCACGACGGAAAAGGGACTCGCCGGCCTGGAGGAGGCGATTCTCGGCCAGGTCAGCGCCCAACGCTGGGACGTTCCGAGCGCGGTCGCGATCAACGCCCGGCATCGCGATTGCCTGCGGCGCGCGCGCTCCTCCTGCGATATCGCGCGCGACGCCTTCACGCAAAATCTCGCGCCGGAGCTGGTCGCGGTCGACCTCCGCGGCGCCTTGCACGCGGTCGGCGAAGTCGTCGGCCAAGTCGACATGGAGAAAATTCTCGACGCCCTCTTCGCCACTTTCTGCATCGGAAAATGAATCGCCTAACGAGTGACTGGTACCAACAGATCGCCCGGCCGTTCCTCTTCCGGATGGATCCGGAAACGGCGCACCACTTTGCCATGCGTCTGCTGCGCGCGGCGCCTCAGGTTCCCGGCGGACTCGCGCTCCTCCGTTCTTTTGCGCCGCTGCCGCGCCCACGCACTCTCTTTGGTTTGCAGTTTCGAAATCCATTGGGCCTCGCCGCTGGCTTCGACAAAAATGGCGTCGCCATCCCGGCCTGGGAAGCGCTCGGGTTCGGTTTTGTCGAGATCGGGACCGTCACCGCACAGCCGCAGCCCGGAAATCCGACGCCCCGGATTTTTCGTTACCCAAAAGAAGAAGCGCTCATCAATCGTCTCGGCTTCAACAACGAAGGCGCGACTGCGATCGCCGAAAGACTGCGGCGTTTGCGCGACAGCCCACTCGCGCCTTCGATCCCGATCGGTGTCAACCTCGGGAAATCGAAGATCACGCCACTCGAGGAAGCGCCGACCGATTACCTCCAGAGCTTCCGGCGGCTCGCGCCGGTCGCCGATTACCTCGTGCTCAACGTCAGTTCGCCGAACACGCCGGGCCTGCGTCGACTTCAGGAAAGCGACGCGCTGACCGCGCTCCTGCGCGCGGTCACGGATGAAAACGCGCGGCTTCCCTCCTCGAAGCCGCTCCTGCTCAAGATCGCGCCCGATCTTTCCGACGATGCGCTCGGAGAAATCGTCGCGATCTGCGAGAAATTCGGTTTGAGCGGGATGATCGCAACGAACACGACGCTGGATCATGGCGGTGTCGCCAGCCCCGACGAAGCCGGCGGACTCAGTGGCGCGCCACTGCGCCGGCGCGCGACCGAAGTGCTCCGCATTCTGCGCCGCCAGACACGACTCCCGCTCATCGGAGTCGGCGGCATTTCCGACGCCGCCTCCGCTCAGGAAAAGCTCGAGGCGGGCGCGGAACTGCTCCAGATCTACACCGCCTACATCTTTCGCGGACCGGGCGTGCTCCGGGAAATCAGCGCCGCCCTTTTCTAAGTCGTTAGGCAAAACGGAAACCGCGGGTGACACCACTGCGGTGCGACCCGGAATTTACCCTCTGGCGCAGGGTCGAGAGCCATTTTCGGCCGCAACGGCACGATCACTGCTGTAATTACCATAATTGCTGGAATTACTATTATGAACTCTTTCCTTTTCAAATTCTTCGTTGTCGCCGCTTTTTCTTCCCTCGCCACCGGCGCTTTTGCCGACAACCTCTCGCCCTCTGGAATAATCGGCGGCGGGTCCGCGGCCTTCACAAATTCGCACACCTCCGGCCGCTACAAAAAGTACTACTGGAAAGATATTCAACCCACCAGCGGCACAGAGTACAATTGGAGCGACATCGACTCGCAAATTGCGACCGCGGCTGCGAACGGGAAGCAGTTTATCGTTCTCCTCAACC
>JBBPZS010000120.1:0-9712 GCA_038198605.1 Chthoniobacterales bacterium
AAGATCAACGACGACGAGCCGACCAAGTATCAGGACCTGGCTCCCTTCGAGGAACTGACGACGATCAACCCGAATTCGCGGATCAAGCTCGAGACCGTGCCCGATCGTTACACGACGCGGATCATGGATTTGATGACGCCGTTAGGCAAAGGCCAGCGCGGCTTAATCGTCGCCCCGCCTCGCACCGGCAAAACGACCCTGCTTCAGCACATCGCCGACGCGGTCGTGAAGAATCATCCGGAAATGAAATTGATCATTCTCCTGGTCGACGAACGGCCGGAGGAAGTGACCGAAATCCGGCGCACCGTGCCGACGGCGGAGTTGATGGCGTCCTCCAACGACAGCGACATCAAGAGCCACACTCGGATCGCGCAGCTCGCGGTGGAGCGGGCCAAACGCCTCGTCGAAGCGGGCAAGGATGTCTTCATCCTGCTCGACTCCATCACTCGCACCGCCCGTGCTTTCAATAACGCCACCGGCGGCGGCGGCCGCACCATGAGCGGCGGTATCGACGCCCGCGCGATGGAAATCCCGAGAAAACTTTTCGCGGCCGCGCGCAACACCGAAGAAGCCGGCAGCCTGACGATCGTCGCTACCGCCTTAATCGACACTGGCAGCCGGATGGACGAACTGATTTTCCAGGAATTCAAAGGCACCGGGAACATGGAGCTCGTGCTCGATCGCAAGATCAGCGACCAGCGCACTTATCCGGCGGTCGATATTTTCCTTTCCGGCACCCGGCGCGAGGAATTGCTCCTGCAGCCGTGGGAACTCGATAAAATCAATCTCATCCGCCGCGGTCTGGCCGGCCACAAACCGGTCGAAGCGATCGAGCGTTTGCTCATGTTCGTGAAGAAATTCCCGACTAATGCGCAGATGCTGAAAGAGATTCCGGGTTAATCCAACCGCGCACCGAGACGTGCGCTTTTCCAACGTGGCCAAGGCCGAGGAACCTCAGGAACTCGAGTGGGAAGTCCTTCCGCCCGAGGAAAAACAAAAACGCGCCGAGCTCGAGCCGCTCTTTCGCTGGCTCGCGCTCATTATGGATAATTTCCTGCGCGTGCCCGGAACGCAGTTCCGCTTTGGCCTCGACCCGCTCATGGGTCTGCTCCCCGGTTTGGGCGACACCGGCTCGGCCATCATCTCGGCCATGGCGCTCATCGCCGCCGCGCGGCGCGGCCTCCCGAAGATCCTCCTCGCCCGCATGTCGCTCAATATCCTGATCAACGAAGCCGTCGGCATCATCCCGGTGCTCGGCGATGCCTTTTCCTTCTGGTTCAAATCCAACGTCCGCAATTACGAACTCCTCCAGCGGCACACCGCCGGTGCCCGGCGTTCCACGACGAGCGACTGGATTTTTGTCGCACTTGTCCTCGGCCTGCTCTTCGTCATCCTGCTCGTTAGTCTGGCCGTCAGTCTCTGGCTGCTCAGCCAGGTCGTGAAACTGCTCGGTGGCTCGCGCGCCTAGTCGACTAGGTAACGCAAACGCAAAGAGTGAATGATCTCCCGCGCTTGGCTGTAGGGCTTGCGGAAATCCTCGATCGTCTCGCACTTCATCCGGCGCGCGAAAATATCTTCGTCGCCCCGATTCCGCGGCAGGCGCGAAACGCCTCGATTTCCCCAGCGCCGCAGGACTGATTCGCAGGCACGGAGGAAATTGTAGGCGCTGCGCAGGTTGCCGGCATCGGCCGCTTCCATGATTTTTTGTCCGCGCAATTTGTCGAGCGCGGAAAGAAAATTCGGATCCCAGATGGCGTGGCGCATCTGCAAACCCTGGACGAGGAACTCGGCTTCGATCATGCCGCCGATCCCGGTCTTGAAATCGTAAAAATCGTTCCCGCTCCCGCGCTCGTTCGCGATCCGCACCAGCATGCTCTCGATTTGC
The DNA here is from genome assembly GCA_038198605.1 of Chthoniobacterales bacterium. Classification (GTDB taxonomy): domain Bacteria; phylum Verrucomicrobiota; class Verrucomicrobiia; order Chthoniobacterales; family UBA10450; genus Palsa-1392. The sequence goes on from JBBPZS010000120.1 coordinate 1,886, forward strand.
TGCACGAGATCGGAACGGCGACCCGCCTCGCGCCATAGTTCCTTGGCCAGCGCCTCAAAATCATAGCGCAGCGGCCCCGAGATCGCGCGCGCCCGGGTCAGCGCCTGCAGTTCCCAAAACTGGGCGCGTTTCTCGTAGTAAACGCGCAACGTCTCCAGGGAACAGACCAAAGGTCCCTTCTCGCCCTCCGGCCGCAGTCGCGAATCGATCGTGGCGAAGCTCCCTTCCGCGGTCGAGAGCGCCATCTCACCGATCAGGTTTTGCGCCGGGCGCGGATCGTCCCCGAGGAAAAGGACGTCCAAGTCCGCGCCGTAACCGGTCTCGCCGCCGCCAAATTTCCCCAGCCCGATAATGGTCAGCGCGCCGTCGGAATTAACCAGGCGGTCGACGAAAATGAGGCAGGCTTCAGCCAGGTCATTCTGCTCCGCCAGGAGTTGCGAGAGGGGCACGATCTCGAGGACATCCCGCAGCAGGATGCGGAGCGATTCGCGCTGCCGATAGACCCGCACCGGATCGATCTTTTCCCCCGTTGCGCCTAACGGCTCCAACCGCTCGAGATGTTGCGCGACGCTGAAGGTGCGATCGAGCATCCCGCCCCGCGTCAGCTCCTCCAGCCATTGTGGACGGCGAATCAACCAGCCCCCGCCCGCTTCGCTCGCGTCCAAAGTTTTGATCAGTAATTCCAGGAGCCGCGGATTGGCCCCGAGCAATTCAAAGAGCAGACTCCGGAACCCGTAGGCCTCCACGAAGCGCACGAATTGCGTCAGCGTCGCATCGGGGTCGGCGCTGCGGTCGAGCCAGGTCACGAGGAACGGCCGCAGCTTGCGAAAGATCTGGCGGGTGCGCGGGGCGACGTGAAACCCAGCCGCACTCTCTCCCAGCTGGGTCAGCGTCTTTTTGGCCTGCGCCGCGTCGCGAAAATTTTTCAGGTCTAGCGCGGCTGAATCGCGGGCCGGCCCGGCGTCGCCTACCACTCGCTTGAAGATGGCGCGCACCCGGCGCATCTGCTCCCGCAGTTCCGCGACGAATTCCGTGCTCCCGGGAAAACCAAGACTCCGCGCCAGCACCTGCAAGGCATCGCCATTTTCCGGGATGGTGTGGGTTTGCTGCTCGGCCTCTATCTGCAGACGGTGTTCCGTCCGGCGCAGAAAGCGGTAGGCGGTCTCGAGATGGTTAGCATCGTTAGGCGGCAAAAACTCCAGCTCGGCCAGCCCACGGATCGCCTTCAAGGTCCCGGCTTCCTGCAAAAAAGGGTGCCGCGCCGCGTGCAACAATTGCAGGGCCTGGACCACGAACTCGATCTCGCGAATTCCGCCTGCGCCCAGTTTCACATTTCGCTCCCGATCCTCGAAGCCGACGATGTCGCGCTCGATCCGGTTTTTGATCGCAGCCACCTCATCGAGCAAATCCGGGGTCGGGCTTTTCGGAAAAACGAAGGGCTGCAACTGGCGCAGGAAATCGTAGGCCAGCTCACGATCGCCGCAGATCCAGCGAGCCTTGGTCAAGGCCAGGCGCTCCCACATTTCGCCGAAGCCGGCATAATAATTTTCCATGCTCTCGAGCGAGCGGACGAGCGGCCCCCCGCGGCCTTCCGGGCGCAATCGCAGGTCGACGCGGAAAAGCGAGCCCGCCGGATCGGAGGCGGCAAAGGTCTCCGTGATTTTGTTTCCGAGCCGGGTGAACCATTCGTGGTAGCTGAACTTCGGCGTCAGTTGGCCCTCGTCGCTGTAGACGAAAATGAGGTCGACATCCGAGCTGTGATTCAGTTCGCGTCCACCCAGTTTCCCCATCCCGATGATCGCAAACTGGCTCGCAGGCGAGCCCCAACGCTGGCGCAATTCGCCGTCCCAATGCTCGAAGACCGTCGTTAGGCAAATATCGGCCAGCTGCGACAGCTCGATCAGGGTTTCCTCCAGCGGCGCCACTCCGGAAATTTCCCGGAGCGCGATCCGCACCATCTCGCGGCCTTTCCAGAAACGCAGGACCCGAAAATTTGCCTCCGCGATTGAGCCCCGGCCCGCAAGGTTGTGCAGGTCGGTCATCATCCGGCCAAAGCCGCGCCGGTCGGCGCAGATCTCGGGGTGCGAGAGCCAAAGCAGAATCTCCGGATGCTGGCTGATGCGCGCGGCGCAGATACTGGAAACAGAAAAAAGGTGAAAGAGCGCGTCCCCGCCTAACGGAAAGCTGGCGACGACTTCGTTCAGCGGCGGCGCCTCGGCCGGCCAGTTCGCCGCGATCGCCTCGAGCGTGCCCGCGACCTGGGCCGGGCGAATGCTGCGGCCGATTTCCCCTACCGAATCTGCCACCGCCACGCTATTGCGGTGGTTCGGTCATCTTCTCGCGCGCCTGCGCCAGGGCCCGGCGTTCGCGCCGGGTCAGGCTTTCGAGGCCGCTCCGCGCGATTTTTTCCAGCACCGGGTCGATCTCGGCGCTGATAAATTCATCGAGCGACATCAGTTGAAGCCGCTCCCCTTCCACTCGGCGCTGCCGCAAATACCGCTGCAGGAAAGAAGGCCGCCCAAACCCGAGCAAGTGGGCATAGAGCCAGCCGGCCGCAGCCCCGCCCAGGATCGCGCTATGGCTGACCACGCCTTGCCGGTCGAAAATCAGGAGCACGAGACCGATGGCGCAAAGGGCGTTCCCGAGATACTTCGCCTTGATCTTGAGCGGCAGAACGAAAAAGAACGACTGGGTCACCTCCAACTCCGGCAGGATGGTGGCGAAGGCGACCACAACCGCCGCCAACCCGCCCGTGGCCGCGAACAGCACGGTCGCCGACGGCATGAGGAAAAGGTGTCCCAATTCCCCACCGATCAAGCCGGCGAGGTAAAGATAGAGGAAATGTTTTTGCCCAAAGATCGACTCCACGTCGCGCCCGATGAAGTAGAGGAGAAACATCCCGGCGGCTAAACTGAAAAAGCCGGCGTGCAAAAACATCGCGCTGAAAAACTGCCAGGCGTAGGCCTGATCGATCCCGCGATAGCTCAGGCCAAGATAATTGACCAGTGCCGCCGGCTGCGTCGCCTGCACGAGCTGCTGCGCGACAAAAACGGCCACGTTCGTCGCGATGAGCGAGAACAAAACGACCCGCTGGCGAGCCGTCCAACGGGGCGCATGCGACGAAGCTTTTCGGCCGGACAGACGCATGAACCAAAATTATCGTAAACGCCCCGCGTTGTCATTGGGTTTGTCGACCAGCGTCCAGAATGCTGCGCTGGATTCCGGATGACCGCAGTTACGGGGTCAGCACCTTCAGGCGTCGCGAGGGCATCACAAATTCCACCGGGCAAGTGCCGGCCAATTCGCCGTCCAACTCCACCGGGACGTCATCCGCGCTCGTCACTCGCACCCGCGCGGTCTGGAAATACTCCACCTCCCGCGTCGTGATGTCGGAAGTAAAAATAACGTTCTGGAGATACTTGATCAGCTCAAGGTAACCGAGCTGTTTGAAGACGAGGACGTCGAGCAAGCCGTCATCGATCACCGCGTGCTTGAAGAAAGGAAACGGTCCGCCGTAGAGCCGGCCATTGCCGACGAGGACAAACGAACCTTCCTCGGTCTGCGCGTCTTCCGATTCAATCAGGAGGCGCGGCGGGCGGCGGGCCGCAATCTGCGCGGCCGATATGACATAACTGAGCGGTCCGAAATTTCGCTTCAGGGTCAGGCTGGTCTCCTTCACCACCTGCGCGTCGAGTCCGACCCCGGCCAGCTGCACAAAATGTTTTCCGTTCGCAGTCGGTAAATCGATCAGCCGGGTCCGGCCGCGCTGGATGATTTCCCAGCAGCGGCCGAGATCATTTGCCGGCAGGCCGAGCTCGTTGGCGAAGACGTTCATCGTCCCCATCGGCATCAAGCCCAGGGCGGCATTGGAACCGGCGATGCCGTTCACGACCTCGTGGATCGTTCCATCGCCGCCCGCCGCCACGATCCGCTCAAAACCTTCCGCGACCGCCGCCCGCGCCTGCTGCTCGGCGTCCCCCACTGCGCTCGTCGCGCAAAAGAAGGCGTCGCCGCACATGGTGCGGAGATGGTTTTCCCAGCGGCGCGCGCGCTCGCTCCGCGCGGCCGGGTTTAAAATGACGCAGGTTTGAGACAAGGGTTTACTTGTTAGGCTGGTTTCATCTTTTCTTCAATCGCGCCTTGGGTAGTTTCACCCGGTGAAGAAACTCGGCCGCCTCTTGCTCTGGCTCCTCGCGGCGACGGTGGTCCTGGCCTTCGTCCTCTTGCTCGCGGTGAATCTGTATGTCCAATCGCAGGGCACGCACCATCGCATCCAGCAGGAACTCAGCCAGCGGCTCAACACTCCGCTGCATCTGAGCCAGATCAGCGTCACCCCTTGGAGCGGGCTCAAGCTCAATGGCATCACCATTCCCCAGGAGCCGGGCAAACTGGGCGGGAATTTTCTCCAGGCGCAGAGCTTCCAGCTCCGGGTTCAGTTTTGGTCGCTCTTCAGCGAGCGGCTCGTCATCCGGCAGGTTGCACTGATCAAACCGGAAGTGGTCTGGGCCCAGAATTCCTCCGGCAAATGGCGCCGGCCCGAGCTGCCGCCGGCCAAACGCCCGCCCGCTCCTGCGCTCGGGACGGCCTCGACCGTGGCCGTACCTTCCGCTTCGCCACCACCCGCCAGCGCTGCCCCGGAACCGGCCCTGCCTAACGAACCGACCCTCGCCGCCGCGCCCGTCGCGGCCTTCACCCCGGAAGTGCAACGCGTCATCCTGAAGGACGGCGACTTTACCTTTCTCGACGCCGCCGGCCGGGTCGTGGCCAAATTCAACGGGCTCGACTTCCGGTCCGGCTTCCGCACCGCGACCGCGCTCAAAGGCAGCGCGCAAGTCGACAAAATTTCGCTTCGCGATCGCTTCTTCATCGAGGATCTCGAGTCGCCTCTTCATTACGACGCGGACGAGCTCGTCATCTCCAATATCTCTGCCCGGGCCGCCGGCGGCACGATCGGGGGGCGTTTTGAGATGGAATTGCAAACGCCCGATTCTCCTTTCACCGCAACGATCAAGTTCCATGACTTGGAGGCGGAGAAACTCATGACCAACGCCGGCGGCCCGGCCGGAATGATCCAGGGCCGGGTCGAAGGCTTCCTCGATGCCGCCGGCAAAACTGCCGATAGCAACGCGCTCAACGGCCACGGCGAAATCGTCCTGCGCGACGGCAAGGTGCAGCAATACAGTCTCCTCGTCGCGCTCGGCCAGATTTTGCAGATCGACGAATTGCTGCAGCTCCACCTCGATCAGGCCGAGGTGAAATATCACATCAGCCCCGGCGTCGTCACGATCGACCAGCTCCTCTTGCGTTCGCCCAACATTCTTCTGACCGCGAAAGGCACGATTAGTTTCCGGGGCAAGCTGCGGCTCGATTCGCGCCTGGCTTTGAACGACAAGGTGCGCCGCCAGCTCTTCGCTCCCATTCGGGAAAACTTTCAGCCGCTCACCGAACCGGCGGGCTACGCTGCGGTCGACTTCAGGGTCAGCGGCACGGTCGACCGCCCCAAGACCGATCTCATGGATAAACTGGTCGGCCGCGACCTGCGCGATCTCGGCGGCGTCATCAGCAGCCTGTTCGGACATCCGAAAAAGAAAAAAAAGCCGGCCGCAGCCGCCGCGGCACCCGCCTCGCCCGAACCGTCGGCCACACCTGCTCCTTCGCCATGAGAGTCATCGCCGGCACTTCCGGCGGCATCCGGCTCTTCGTCCCGAAAAACGAAATCCGACCAACGATGGATCGGGTGAAGGCGGCCATCTTTTCCAGCCTCGGCGACCGGGTCATCGGCGCACGCGTGCTCGATCTTTTCGCCGGCACCGGCGCCCTCGGAATTGAAGCGCTTAGCCGCGGCGCGGCCTCGGCCATGTTTGTCGAGAGCGACCGCCAGGCCATTGCCGCGATCGAGCGCAACCTCGCCCAGACCGGCCTCGACGGCCGGATCCGGAAACAGGATGTCTTCGATTTCCTCAACCACGCCAGCACGGCCGAGGCGCACGATTTGATCTTCGCCGATCCGCCCTACGAACGCTCGCAGCTGGGCGATTCCTTCAGCAAGCTCCTCCTGCGCAACGATCGCCTGCCGCTCCGCCTAACGAGCGAAGGAATCTTCGTTCTCGAAAAACGGCCGGAGGAACGCCTCCCGAGCACCGACTTCTGGGAAGTGATTCGGCGCAAAACCTATGGCGCGACCGAGGCCATCTTTCTGCGCAGAGTTGTAGCCGGGGGCGTTGACCCCGGCCGTCGCATAGGCCGCGCTGGGGGACCGGGGTCACCGACCCCGGCTACAACAGAATGATTCGCTTCCTCTACAATCTCCTTTTTCCGCTCGCGCTCCTCGCTTTCCTCCCGGGCTATCTCCTGAAAATGCTCCGGCGCGGAAATTACCGGGACAAATTTGGCCAGCGCCTCGGCTTCTACGATGCGGAAACCCGGGCCCGCCTCGCTTCGGGCGCGACCTGGCTGCACGCCGTTAGCGTGGGCGAAGTCATGATCGCGCTCAAATTGGCGGCGGAGATGAAAAAACAGGAGCCCGCGCTGCACGTCGCCCTAACGACCACGACCACGACGGGGCGCGCTCTCGCCCTCCGCCAGGCGCCGGACTGGATCGAAGTTCTCTACACTCCGCTCGATTTCTGGCCCATCATGCGCCGCGCTTTCGCCGTCATCCGCCCCGAACGCATCGTCCTCGTTGAGGCGGAAGTCTGGCCGAATCTGACCGCCATCGCGCACGCGCGCCAGATTCCCCTCGCCCTCGTCAACGCCCGCCTCTCCCCTCGTTCTGAGGGGCGCTTCCAAAGGTTCAACTTTTTCGTCCGGCCGTATTTTCGAAAATTGGATCTGGTTTGTGTGCAGGAACCGGAAGACGTCGTTCGCTGGCGTTCGTTAGGCGCAAGAGCGGCGTGCATTCACCCGGTCGGGAGCATCAAATACGATCCGGCAAACCCCTCTGCGCACTCCGAAATCCCGCACGCCGTGCTGCAAACTCTCGGAGTCGACTCGAAGCGGCCGATCCTCCTCGCCGGCAGCACGCACGAGGGAGAAGAGGAAATTCTCGGTCGCATTTTCCTCCAGTTGCAGAGCGAATTTCGTGACCTCTTTCTCCTCATCGCGCCGCGCCATGTCGAGCGTGTGCCGGAGATCGCGCAGAAGCTGCGCGCCCTCGGCCTGGAATCGAGCCGCCGCAGCCGCGCCGCGAGCGGAAGCGTGGCGGCAAATTGCCTGCTCCTCGATACCACCGGGGAATTGCGGGATTGGTACTCGGTCGCGACCGTGGTTTTTATGGGCAAAAGCCTGACCGCGCGCGGCGGCCAAAATCCGGTCGAAGTCGTTGTAGCCGATCGCCCGGTCGTCTTTGGCCCGCACATGGAAAACTTTGCCAATCTCTCGCGTTCCCTGGTTGCGGTCGGGGGCGCCCTGCAACCGGCCGATGAGGCTGGCCTAACGAAAGCGTTGCAGGAACTCCTGCGCGACGAGGCGAAACGCGAGCGCCTTATTCAGCAGGCTCGGACGGTTCTCGATCCGCATCGGGGCGCGACCGAACGCACTGCGCACCTGCTGGCCCGGCTGCAGGCGCGGGCGGGCTAAAATACCTTGCATCGGCCGGGACCGCTCCGGATATTGGCCGCTCTCCTGACCCTATCGTCCAGTGGCCTAGGACACCGCCCTTTCACGGCGGTAACACGGGTTCGAATCCCGTTAGGGTCGCCACACAACTTAGAGGAGAAATCCCCTTCGCCGGAAATTCTTGGGGCAAGATCTATCGAACCCAACCGCGGGAATGCGCTGAATCACCCGTCGGCGATTCAGGCAATGTAGACGCTTCGCTCTGCGAAG
>JBBPZS010000121.1:0-7742 GCA_038198605.1 Chthoniobacterales bacterium
GGCCACCCCCCGCCGCACCAGGTGCGCCCACTCGACCTCGACCCGCTGCCGGCGGGCGAAGCGATTGTAGACGCTTCGCTCTGCGAAGCGCGGGGGCGGAGGCGTCTTGGCAAGGGCGATACCGTTCCCCCGCGTCGGCCAGAGGCCGACGTCTACAGGTGCGCCCACTCGACCTCGACCCGCTGTTTGCGGGCGAAGCGGTCGTGAAAGAATAGCTCCTTGTGCCGGCAGCCGTGTTCGTGCACCAGGCGCGTCACCTTCACGTCGAAGCAGCAATACTCCGCGATCTCGAGGATGCGCCCCTCCCGCCACCAGCGAATGGCGTCGAGACTGGCCGCGGTCTTGCGCACGCCGAGCGTCGCCTGCGCAATCGCGTCGAGGCCGAGGCGGTGACCGAGTTTGGCCTCCATGTCGACCATCAGGTCGGCCGTCGGCAGTTCGTGCGCGAGGTCAAGCACGGTGTAACCCATCAGGACGTGATAATCGAAATTAATGACGTTGAAGCCGACAACGAGATCGGCCTGCCGCAGACGCTCGATCAAATCATGCACGCGCGGCTCGTGGAAAATTTCGTAGCGTTCCGTCCGGGTCGAATAGGTGACGCCGATCGACATCTGCATGTTGCCTTTGCGGTCCCAGCCGCCCGCGTCGTTGGCAGTGCGCTGGGTTTCGAGATCGAAGTAAACGACGTCGCGAGGCATCGTCCTATTTCAACTCGAAATCGCCGCAATCGAAAGCAATCATTTCCGCCAGATTTGAGATGCGAAATTGTTCCACGACCGCGCCGTCGTCCTGGAAGACGTCGATCGTGCTGTCGTTAGGCCGGGCCAGTAGGACGCGGGTGAGATGGGGCGTGTCGCTGATCGTGCGGAGGGGCAGACCGTCCGCTGTTCGCAGATAGCTGCCATCCTCATCGATCCCCGCGGCCAGTTCGACCTTGCCCGGCTCGTCGTGTTGCAGCGGATCGGGTCGCAGTTTTTGCGGAATCTTCGCCAGCGGCGTCGCAGCCGCGGTCGCGACCGCCACCGGCCGGCCGTTTTCGAGCGCAAAATTTGGGTGCGCCACGATTTTCTTTTCGAACAACGTCTTCCAATCGGAGACCGATTCATCGCCGTTCTCGGTCGTCGTCCGGACAAGACTCAACGCGCGGAAACGTTGCAGACGATCATTCTGTTCGACGAGGAAGATTTTTTCCTCGGCGGGAGAGGCCTCGATTCTTTCGGGCTGCGGATCGTCCGTCGCGTAGGAAAGCCGGCGCAGGAATTCGTGCGCCTTTGAGAGCTGCTTGACCTCGCGGAGCGCGCTGCCGTCGGGCGAATCGATGACCCAGAGCGTGCCCTCCTTTCCAAAAGCGCAGTCGGTCGGAGAGAGGACGTTTGGTGTGCCTGCAATCTGATCACAGTGGATTCCGAGTTGCGCCGGAACCTCCTTTGTGATCGCGCCCGTCGCTTGGTCGCAGATGATGGAAACCATCTTGCCGCCGGCGAGTTCGCCCGTCACGCGCAAGTCGCCGCCATCCATCCACAACTGCGAAAGATGACGCATGTGCGGCGACTTTTCGTCCGTCACCCAATCGTTGAAGAAATAATCGATCCCTTCCACTTTGAGATCGCCGACGACGTAGCCGCGGGCGCCGTACTTTCCGTTAGGCAGGGAGTTTCCCTGGTCGTCGGTCCCGTCCCAAGCGGTCTCGAGCGCGTCATGACCGGCGGTGAAGTCGGAGATCGCGTCTTCCCGATGAAGGACTCGCACCAGCTTGCCGCCCTGATCGTAAATCCCGAGGCTGATCGTCCCATCGAGCGGCGGCAAGGCAAAGCGCAGGGAGACGCTGCGGGGCGGCGACGTTGAGGGAATGGGCGAGGGAGTGGTTGTCGGAGTCGGAGAATCCTGCGCCTGCAGGGGGACAAGGGCGAGGATAGAAAAGAACAGAAGGGCGAGACGCATGTGAGGTCGGCTAAAGATAATATCGCCAGTTCAAATCGGGGAAAAGGTTAGCGCGCTCTTCGCATTCGCCAAGAAAATCAAGCTCGATCCGGCCGGCCTCAAGAGCGTCAGCCAGGCGCCGGAAATGAGCGAGATGATTCTCGGTCCGCTGCTTCGCGTACTCCGGCGCGCTGTTGGTTTTGATGAGGAAAGCCCAGTCGCTCGACTGCGCGAGAAGAAGTTCGCGCGCGGCCTGGCGCAAGGCACGTTCGGTGGCGGGATCGCTCGTGGCGCGGTGCTGGCGCGCGAGCGCGGTCATGCGCCGGGTGGCGGCATGGAGGGGCGGATAAATCCAGGCCGACTGTTCATCCAGCCAGACGCCGTTGAAACCGTTCTCGCCCCAGCTTGAAGGATTTGGCCTAACGACCTGCTGCGAGGGCTGCGCGGCGAGATATTCGCTCGGGGTGGTGAGAACGAAATCCGCCCGCTCCCGCGCCGCGCGCCGCAAGAAACTCTCGAGGAATCGCGGGCCTTCAAACCACCAGTGGCCGAAAAGCTCGGCGTCGAATGGACTAACGATCAGCGGTTCCAGGTTGAGCGCGCGCAGTTCGTGGCAGCGGGCCTGGCGTTTCGTAAAAAAATCGTCGGCGTGCTCGTCCGCCGCCGCCTGCGCCCAGGCGGGATCGTAAAGTTCCTTCGCGTCGGTCCGGCCGGTGACGCGATGGTATTTGAACCCGCTAAATTTCCGCACCCCCGGCGGATGGAAAAACGGCCGCAGCTCTTCCTCCGCGCGATCGAAGCCGGCGTCGCGATAGAAATCGCGATAGACCGGGTCGCCCGGATAGCCGCCTTCCGCGCTCCAGACCTCGCGATTCGATTCCCGGTCGCGCGCGAAAACCGCGGGACCCGCCGGGGTGTAACAGGGCGCGTAGATCGCGCGCAACGGTCGCGGCTGGGCAAACATGAGGCCGTGAGTGTCGAGGACCGACCAGCGCACGTTTGCTTCCTGGAGAAGAAGATCGAGGCCGTTGCAGTAGCCGCATTCCGGGAGCCAGAATCCGCGTGGTTCCCGGCCAAACATCTCGCGATAGCTGTCGCACCCGATCCGGATCTGCGCGCGCTGCGCTTCCGGGAAACCCTGGAAAACCGGCAGGAAACCGTGGGTCGCGGCGCTGGCGATGATTTCGAGAACGCCGGCCTCCTGCAATTCACGGAACGCCCTAACGACGTCGCGCTGCAGCGTGGCGTCGAAAAATTCCCGAGTCTCGGTAAAGAACTGGGCGTAGAAGCGCGATAATTCGGCGAGCTGCGGATCGTTCCGGTTGCGCTCAATCTCCTGCGCGGCGAAACCGAGCAGCCGCTCGAGATGGCGCAGGTAGCGTTCCTGTAGCAGCTCGTCGCGCAGCATGGCGCAGAGGGTGGGGGTAAGCGAAAGCGTGAGCCGGAAATCGACGCCCTCGTCGACCAGCCGGCGCATCATGCGCAGGAGCGGGAGGTAAGTTTCGGTGATCGCTTCGAAGAGCCAATCTTCCTCGAGAAAATCCTCGTGTTCCGGATGCCTGACGAAAGGCAAATGAGCGTGGAGAATGAGAGCGAGAGAGCCGGCAGCCACTATTGTAGACGCGTCCCTCCGGGACGTGCGGGGTTGATTCGTTTCGCGGGACGCGCCGTTCTCGCGCTGCGCAGAGCGAGGGAGCCTGGTGTAGACGCGTCCCTCTGGGACGCGCGGGGGTGATTTGTTTCCCGAGCCACGCTGGTTCCCGCGCTTCGCAGAGCGAAGCGTCTACAGGCTCCATCGACGGGCGGCCGCAAATCAGCGATCAACAAACAGCGACCAGCAATTCGTCAGAGCGTGCGGCAGAAATCCTGGAACCGATCCAAGCCCTTCTTGATCACGTCGATGCTCGTGGCGTAGCTCAGGCGAATGGTGCGGTCGTCGCCGAAGGCGGCGCCCGGCACGACTGCGACGTTCGCTTTGCTGAGAAGGCGATCGGCGAAATTCTGCGAGGTCAGGCCGAGCTGGCTGATGTTGACCAAAACGTAGAACGCGCCCTGCGGCTTGACCGCGGTGATGTTCGCGATCTTCGAGATGCGGTCATACATGTAATGGCGCCGCATATCGAACTCGTCGTGCATGTCGGAGAGCGGCTGCTGGTCGCCCTTAAGCGCGGCGATGGCGCCTTTTTGGGCAAAGGAATTTGGATTCGAAGTGCTGTGGCTCTGGATCGAGTCGACCGCCTTCGCGATCGCTTCCGGCGCGGCCATGTAGCCGAGCCGCCAGCCGGTCATCGCGTAGGATTTGCTGAATCCATTAATCGTGATCGTGAGATCGTAGGCCTGTTTCGAGAGCGAGGCGATGCTGACATGTTTCGCCTCGTCGTAAACCAGTTTTTCGTAGATCTCGTCCGACAAAATGTAGATGTCTTCCTCGGCTGCGACCTCGACGATGGCTTCGAGTTCTTCGCGGGTATAGACCGCGCCGGTCGGATTGCCCGGGCTGTTTATGATCACCATCTTCGTCCGCGGGGTCATCGCGTTTTCGAATTCCGCCGCGGTCATTTTCCAGCCGTTGCGCTCGTTTGTCTGGACGATGACGGGCTCGGCTCCGGCGAGTTTCACCATGTCGGGATAGCTCACCCAATAGGGCGAGGGGATGATCACTTCGTCGCCCGGTTCGCAGGTCGCGAGGATGGCGTTGTAACAGGAATGCTTGGCGCCGTTGCTGACGATGATCTGGCTCGGGCGATATTCGAGGCCGTTATCGGCCGCGAGTTTGTCTGCGATCGCCTGGCGCAATTCCGGCAAACCGGAGCTGGGGGTGTATTTGGTGAAACCACCCTCGAGCGCGGCAATCGCCGCCTGCTTAATGTGCTCGGGCGTATCGAAGTCTGGTTCGCCCGCGCCGAAGCCGCAGATGTCGATCCCTTCGGCCTTCATCGCCTTGGCTTTGCTATCGATCGAGAGAGTGAGGGAAGGGGTTAGTTGGGCAGCACGCGTAGAAATTTCCATAGCCAAAGTGTTCATCGTAAAAGTTTCAAAAAAGGGGAGCGCAAGCTATGGGCGAGCGTAGAAGTTTTCAATCAAAGGTTTCAGGTTGTTCTCCTTCACCTGCACGATTTCCATCTCGCGTTTGGCGTTCTCCGCTGAATCGGAGGCGTGCGCGGCGTTGACCATGATGGTCTGGCCAAATTCCTTCCGGATCGATCCCGGGGGCGCCTTGCTCGGATCGGTCGGGCCGAGCACGTCGCGGATTTTGCGGACGGCATCTTCGCCCTGGTAGACGATGGCAATGCACTTCTCGGTGCCCGCGGCCTGGCGTTGGTCGTCGGCCGTTGCGCTCGGACGCCCGCCGGACATGAACTCGACGATGTCTTCCCACGCTTCCCGGCCTTTGCCCGCGCCGAGTTTGTCTTCGAGGACGTTCAGAACCGGACCGTAGAATTCCTCGGCCTGACCCACGCTCATGCGGTGCACTTTGAAGCCGATAATGTAGAGCCCGGTCCGGGAAAAAACTTCGATCACGCCGCCTGGACGGATGTTGGGGAATTTGAAATTGTCCGGCTTGATCAGGACGAGTGATTTCTCCACCTTCGCGTCGGACGGATAGGTAATGACGTCGTCGAGGATGCCGCCGTCACGGTCGGAGAATTCCGCCCAGAGCTTCAGGTTTTCCTCGACTGATTCCTCGTCGAGCGAAGCGATCACAGCGGGCTCGAAATAGGCCACCTTGCCCGCTTCATCGGTGATGTAGTCGCCGTAGGTGTCGCGAATCGTCTCGCCGCTGGTGCGTTCGTGCACGATATGCCCGACGACGTGACGGATTTTTTCGATCGCGTCCGGTCCGCGAAAGACCAGGAGCAGAGCGCGCGGGCGCTGGCCCTGGCGTTCGCCGCTGAAGTTTTTCTGCACGTAATCGCGCAGCAATTCCTGAGTGGCGCGATGCCGGGAGTCCTGCGAGGTAACGATGCCTTCGGTGTAGCGTCGCACCAGCTCTTCGCTGGGAGCGAACATCCGTCCGCCGACGAGGTCGAGACCGGTCCGGGAAATGAGGCGAGAAACAATGCCGCCGGTGCGCGATTTGCGCATCGAGTAGGGAGTGACAACGACGTAGGAAAGTTGATCAGCCTGCATAAGGAAATCCTGAGCGGCTGAAGGATTAAGCCGCGGGGTTGCAGGCAATCGAAGTCGCTCGGACAGGCGGAAGGTAGCTGCCGCTAACGAGCCTTCAAGAACGTTTTCGGCACGGAGCGGGTCGGTCTCCTGTAGACGCTTCGCTCTGCGAAGCGCGGGGGAAACTGTGATTCGACGGTTTCTCTTGCAATGAGGGACACAAACCCGCGCCTCCCAGAGGGAGGCGTCTACAAGTTCAGGCGTCTACAAGCCCGCGAGCAACGCGACCCATTTGCCGCGGCGGCGTTTTATCCTGAGGTGAAAGCCGGAGCGATGGAGTGCGCGTTCCACCGCCGCGGACTGCTCGCGCAGGATGCCGGAAAGAATCAATTGGCCATGGGCACGCAGGGCGCGCCGAAAAAGCGGCAGCGCCGCAACTAAGAGCTCGCTGAAAAGGTTGGCGGTAACGATCTCGAAACGAGCGTCTGTTTTCCACCGCAGGAGATCGGTCGCAATGAATTTGGCGCGAGAAACGCGGTTGAGCCGCGCATTCTGGCGGGCGTGGGCGACCGCGCGTGGATCATTATCGAGGCCGATGACTTCGCCGGCCCCGAGGCGTCGCGCGGCGAGGGCGAGAATACCGGTACCGGTGCCGGCGTCAAGCAGGCGCCAGCCGGGCGGGAGTTTTCGCGTCGTTTCTTCGAGCAGGCGAAGCGACATCGCGGTGGTGGCGTGTTCGCCGGTGCCGAAAGCGCCGGCGGCGGGAATGATGAGGCGATTTTTGGCGCGCGTTTGCTGCGCGGGCGCCGTCTCGCTCACCACTTCCAGATGTCGACCGACGCGGATAGGCGCAGGCGTGGAGCCGCTTTGCATGGTCTGCCACCAATCGCGCGGCAGCGCTTCGAGGCTGCCGCCGAAGTCTCGCTGCAGCCGCGCGGCCTTCTCCCGCCGGTCACAAACCACCTGGACCAGGCTTCGCACCCGGCCCGGCCGCGTGATAATCGCAAGGTCGCAGCCCGCGATTTCCTCCAGCCGCGCTTCGTTCGCCGTCAGCCATGCCGGAGAGGCCTGTTTTTGCCAAAGCGTCATTGCTCGTGTCGGTCGTGAGGATTGTAGCGCGCAAAACGAAAAAGACCGTGGCGAAAGAACTCCGGGGAGCGCAGGCGCCTCGCCTGCCCGTCGCGCGCCTCGCCGCGACGCGAGGCAAGGGCGGAGGGTGTGGAAAGTCGCGACGGCATTTGTTCCTCGGCAGAGAAAGTTCGCGACGGCGAGGGCGCCGTCGCCAGCACGCGGGGGCGCGTGCGCTCCCCGGATTCCGCAAAGTCCGGCCTAACGCCTAACGATCCGGAGCTGGAAACGGCGATCGTATTGCCCGCGGCTGAAGGCGCGACAGCAGGCGAGGCAGGCCGAGGTGCGGCGGAGCGGACGGGTAGGTGCAAATGAAAAAGACCGTGGCGCAAGAATTCCGGGGAGCGCAGGCGGCTCGCCTGCCCGTCGCGCGCCTCGCCGCGACGCGAGGCAAGGGCGGAGGGTGTGGAAAGTCGCGACGGCATTTGTTCCTCGGCAGAGAAATTCGCGACGGCGAGGGCGCCGTCGCCAGCACGCGGGGACGCGTGCGCTCCCCGGATTCCGCAAAGTCCGGCCTAACGCCTAACGATCCGGAGCTGGAAACGGCGATCGTATTGCCCGCGGCTGAAGGCGCGACAGCA